>DATEAC010000013.1:0-5168 GCA_036584645.1 Minisyncoccota bacterium
GCGTTGTTTTTCCTGTTATAATATCAATCCATGAAAAATACTCTGGTCTTGGCGGCATCAATTATAATCGCGGGGGCATTTGTGGGAGGGGGCCTCTATATCTCAAAACGACCCGTGAGCAACCAAGCGGCAAGCGCCGTAAACAATGCCCCTCAAAAACCGATTTCAGTAAAACCTGTGCGGCCAAATGACCATATCCTGGGGCCCAAGGACGCCCTTGTAACAATTATTGAGTATTCAGACCCCGAATGCCCTTTCTGTAAAATATTCCATAACACCATGATGAGTCTCTTGACTGACAAAGAACTCAAAGGAAAAGTGGCTTGGGTCTATAGACACTTTCCCTTGGACAGTCTCCATAAAAAAGCGCGCTACGAATCGCAAGCTCTTGAGTGCGCGGCGCTTGTTGGCGGAAATGAGGGCTTCTGGGCTCTTACTGGCAAGGTTTTTGAAGTAACTCCATCAAATGACGGTTTAGACACTTCCCAACTCCCCTCTTTGGCGGAATCTGTCGGTTTACCAAAAGATGAATTTACCGAATGTCTGACGTCGGGTAAAACCGCCGCGATTGTTGAGCAGGATTACCAAGATGCTCAAGCCGCCGGAGGCGCCGGCACCCCTTATTCAATTATTATCGGGCCGAAAGGCCAACAAATCCCCGTGGGAGGAGCCGTGCCTTTGGCCTCTCTTAAAATCCAAGTCCAATCGCTTTTGAAATTTTAATTAAAGCTCTTCCAAATGCTTCCAAACTTCGTACATGGCGAGAGTATCCCGAGTACAATAAGTTTTTAAATCTCTAGCTATATCCTCTTTTTCCCTGTCCGGGATTATCGGTCCAACCATTTTAAACCAGGCGTTTGATGCATCGGCGCCTTCCTTTATATTCAGCTTTTCATAAGACAAGTGCGAAGCAACCACGGGCAAAATATATTTAATAGAGGTGCCGCCCATAAAAGCGTGGTGCACGTAATGTTGTTTGGCAAAAACGTTCATCAGGTCATAAAGCATGTTGTTTAGCCGCTTCATTAATTTTTGATATTTTGGCAAACGCCTGCCTATTTCTTTGTTCACTCCCGCCTCAAATGTTTTGTTCCAGACAATAATGGTGCCTTTGGCGCCAATATGCTTTTGCAAAAGTTTAGCAGCGGCCTCGGACGGGTCTGAAAACTCGGTATGAAGATATTCAGAATGTTTTAATTCAGCATCGGGTTTTTCCAAAATATGGAGAGAAAACTGAAAAGGAATTTTCTGGTAAGGGCCAAAACCGTCAAAAGCGGGGATGGCCGGCGCGAAAGTCTCGTAATCAAAAAAATACAAAGGGAATTTTAATTCCGCCAAAGCGCTTTTTATTTCGGTTTTATTTATGATCGGCTTTTTACTTTTGGCGACTTGTATTTGGTTGAACTGAATTTCGGATGTAAATTCAATGTGATTGGGAATATCTTCAATCCTAAAAATCCCCTGCTCCACCAGAATTTTGAGCTTGTCCCCGCTCGCGCCTATGCGCGCCAAATCATGGACGGAGTACTCGGGCACATCGTTGGAGTAAGCAAATGTCTCGCAGTGCTGCGAGCGACCCCTGTAAATGCAATCGCAGTTGCCTTTCGGCTCCTCTTTTTTGGCTAAGTATTCTTTAGCCGCTTCCATTTTTGCTTCAATCTCCGGCAACTTCTTTAAAACTATTTCGGTGCGGTCTGCTGTTTTGAAAAGTTTTTGGGGTTCCAAATCGCCGCGCTTCCTGTAATCTTTGTTCAGATGAATTATGTAAAACTTTCCGGCGGGAACTCCAGCCCGTTTTAACAGACTGACCTGAAAAGCGAGGTCGTCTATATGACTACGAACGGCGCCATCTTCTTTTATGGAGTTGTTGGCTTTAACCTCGTATAAATCCCATTTTTTTGTTTTTTTGTTGTAAGCAAGAATATCGTTCTTGGCTATAAAACCGTCCGCGACAAAGGTGGCTTGAAAAATCGCGGGCACTTTCTCCTCCGTAAAGCGCGAGGTTTCGGCTACTGCCCTTTCAACCGCAATCGGAACGGTGACACCGCCCGGAAAAAGATTCCTCGCGTACGCGTCCACTTCTTTGCCCTGCTCCATTAATTGCTTCTTAAATTCAGATGGCACAAACAAATAACCAAGGTCAGACCTGTGAACTTTCAGCCAAGCATTTTTGGCGCAAAACAAAAAATCAAGAAAGGTAGTTTTTGAGATTAAAAGAGATTTCATTTACTAAATTTTATCACACGTCAAAATAACCTTATTTTTAGGCATATTTATGGCCATTGACAAATAAATATTGGAGTATATAATAAAAATTAGAAAATAGTGCCCTTGAGTTCGGCGTTTTGGCCACATGAAATGTTGCTAAAGCGCTTAACCGCAGTTTGGGTGCTCGAGATCCCTGGCGATGGTGAACAGGACTACGTCAGGAACAAGCTCAATGCGCTTCAGAAGATCCTCGGAAAGTTTCAGGAGTTCGGCTACGAGGTCAAACTGCTCGACGAAGAGGTATTCCCCGAAACCTCATCGAGGCCATCGGTGTTCTCAAGCGTGGCGGTCTTCAGGACGAAATCCGTCGTATCCTGACGGAGCTCCTCGCGAACTGCAGCCTGCCGGGGCAGACACCGGCCAAAGTCCAGCAGTAAGTAGCACCCAACCCAAGTACACCAACGAGCTCGTCCTTCGCGGGGCGAGCTCGTTTTGTTTTTACATAAATTTTTAAACTTTCCTCTGCATCAAAATAAGTGCAATTGCACTTATTTTGATGCATAACACAAGAATCAATATTTCAACTAGATTTCAACTAGTGGCCCTTTAATCTATTTATTTTTTCATGCTGGCGGATTTTTTCCAGCGCCTTGGCTTCAATTTGGCGGATTCTTTCGCGAGTAACTCCAAAAACTTTTCCCACCTCCTCTAGGGTGTGAGTAAAACCATCCGCCAAACCGTATCTCATTTCAAGAATTTTTCTTTCCTTGGGAGGCAACTCATTTAAAATTTCCCGCACTTGGTCCTGTACGATTCTCCTTGTTGTTTCTTGGTCGGGCGAAAGAATTTTGTCATCAGCGATAAAATCGCCAAGCTTGCTCTTGCCGTCTTCCCCATCGTCCCCCACCGGCGATTCCAAGGAAACCGTCGCTTGGTCAATTTTTTCAATTTGGTAAATCTTTTCCACTTCCAAGTTCATTTCCGTGGCAATCTCTTCCGGAAGCGGATCGCGGCCCAAATCTTGTGTCAAGCGGCGAACCACCTGCTTGTATTTAGCAATGGTCTCAACCATGTGAACCGGCACGCGAATGGTGCGGCTTTGGTCGGCCAAAGCGCGAGTAATGGCCTGCCTTATCCACCAAGTGGCGTAAGTGGAGAACTTATAGCCCTTGGTCCAGTCAAACTTATCTACGGCCTTAAATAGGCCCAAATTACCCTCCTGAATAAGGTCAAGAAGCGTCAAATCGGGCGACCTGTTCGCGTATTTTTTAGCGATGGAAACGACCAAGCGCAAGTTCGCTTTGGCCAAAAGGTTCTTGGCCTCAATGTCTCCCGCTTCAATTCTCTTGGCCAACTCTTTTTCCATGTTGCCGGTAATCAAGGGATACTGGCCGATTTCACGCAAATACATTTGAATAGAATCAAAGGTGCCCTCGCTTCTGCCGCCGTACTCGTATTTCTTGCTGCCAATAATTTGCTCCGGTACGGAAATACCTAAAAGTCCCCCTCCCTCCAAAACATCAATGCCTGTTGCTTGAAGCTTCTCATAGAGCTTGTCAAGAAAAACTATGTCTTGCTCTATGGTCGGAAATTCTTTCAAGATTTCATCATAAGTCACGAAGCCGCGCTCCTTGCCCCGGCTCATAAGTTTTTCCGTCTTTGTTTCTGTATTTAATTTTTTAGCTCCGACGTTCGCGAGGCGAGGTCGGGATTTCTTTGTTTTTTTAACAACCTTTTTACTCGCCCTCTTCGTCTTTTTAACGACTTTTCTTTTGGGAGATTTCCATCTTCTCGCTCTGGTTTTTGTTTTTTGTTTTTTAGCCATTGGTATCTGTCAATTTATTTATGTCTTCGGACACTTTTTGGATTTCTTTCAGAATCTCCCGCGCCCTTTTTTTATCTTTCTTTTCCTCCGCGCGCCCGAGGGCGCGGGTCTCATCCACCAAGCGCTTCTTCAGGGAATCTCTTTTGAAATTGAGAATAACTTCCTCAAGAGCCCGGCGTGCCGCGCCTTTTTCATCGGAGCCGTAATAGTTTTCAACCTCAAACACGAGATTTTCTCGGTCGGGTCTGTAACGCTTGAGTATAATCTCCTTTTCAGTTTGATTCAAGAACGAGAGCGCTTCGGATATTTTGAGCGGAAACTCTGTGCCGCCTTCTTCGGCGAACAAAAGACCCGCCGCGTGTCTTTCTATTTGATTAAGAATCTGAGAATGATCTTTTTCTTCTTTGATTTCCTCTGCGGTGCGGAAAGTGTAAACTTTTCCGCGGGTGCGCTTGAATCTTTCCGTATCCTCTTCAAGAGCCCTTTCCGGTATCTTGGTCTTATTCGCAATTACTTTTATGGTATGGGCTCGCTCAACGGCGCTTGGCAAAAGCGACAAAAGCGGCACGATTTCTCTTTCTACCCTTTTGGTCCTTGTTCTTTCATCCTTGCTTTCATCCAAAATATTTCCCAAAACAAATTCAATAAAAGGCAGGGCCCCGCGCAAACACTCTTTATACTCCTCAACATTTCTTCCAATAATCTCCGCCGGGTCCTTGCCTGTAAGTTTGGCAATTTTTACCTCCATGCCCCGCTCCAGAGCCAAAGTGGCGGTTTTAAGAGCCGCCTTAAGGCCCGCGCCGTCAGCATCAAGAGAAATGAGAAGCCTCTGGGATATTTTCTTTAGACGCTCCAAGTGGGCGGGAGTTACGGCGGTGCCCGAGGCGGCCACCGAATTCGTGATGCCTGCTTGGTGAGACATCAACAGGTCCATTTGCCCCTCCACGATAATAGCGAAGTTTTTATCGCGGATGGCGCGCTTTGCTTTGTCTAAACCATAAAGTAATTCACCTTTTCTGAAGAAAACCGAATCGGGACTGTTCAAATACTTGGGAGGGTTGTCTTGCTCATCCGTGGCTCGGCCGGAAAAACCGACGATTCTTACCGAACTTTCCGCCAAAGGAAAAATTATTCG
>DATEAC010000022.1:0-3186 GCA_036584645.1 Minisyncoccota bacterium
CTTATTTAAGAGCTTCAATGCCCGGCAAAGTTTCGTTTAAGAGAAAGTCAAGCATGGCGGCGCCGCCGGTTGAAAGGAAAGTGAAATTTTTCTGAAGACCGAGTTTCCTGATGCAAGCCACCGTGTCGCCACCCCCCACAAGAGAAACACATTTGGTTTCGGAAATAATTTTTGTCAAAGCGCGCGTGCCTTCAGTATAGCCATTTTCGTATTTACCCATCGGCCCATTCCAGATAATGGTCTTGGCGCCAAAAATTATTTCACGCAGAGTATCAATTGAGGCCGTCCCTATATCAACAATTGTTTCCTCTGGCCGTACATCTCCCGTTTCCGTCGTACGGTCTCCCCCGCCTGTCACCACAACATCGGTCGGCAAATACAAGGGCGGCTCGGCAAAGGCGTGGAGATGAGGCGGAGTGGCGGAAACAAGTGAACGGCCGATTTCGTAACCTTTGGACCTAAAAAAATCATTAGCCAAGGCGCCGCCTACGAAGGTGGCGTCCGCCTTGCCAAAGAATTTTCGGAGTATCGGCAGTTTAGTTTCAAATTTGGCACCACCTAAAATGAACACGAACGGTTTTGCGGGTTCAAAGCCCTTGGAAAGCTCGCGGACCTCCTTTTCAAATTGAAGGCCGGCGTAACTTGGCAAAAATTTTGGCGCAGAAACAATTGAGGCGTGCTCGCGGTGCGAGCTTGAAAACGCCTCATTGACATAAATATCGGCGTACGACGCCAAAATTTTTGCAAATTCCTCGTCATTGTTTTTCTCGCCGTCGTATTTGCGCAGATTTTCAAGCAAAACAATCTCGCCCACATTCAAATGCACATCCATTTCCGCATTGCGTTCCGGAAAATAATTCTCGGCGAGAAAAACGGGAAAATTTTTGGCGAGAATTTTAGCAACCGGCTTCAGGGTTTGTTCTCCCATCACGTGGTTGCTTTCAATGTGGCTTGCGAGAATTATTTTTGCCCCCTTTTGCCGCAGAATTTCAAGGATGGGCATTAAAACTTCAATTCTAAAACTATCCGAAATTACCCCTCGCTCAATGGGTACGTTAAGATCGGTCCTTACGAGCACCTTCTTGCCGGCAATAGCCGCAATATTTTTACTTAAAAATTTCATCCAAAATCGTTGCGGCCTCTTTTTTGTTCAAACTGGCTCGCCCCGCCAGAAATCCAGACACGCCTTGCACTAAAGCCAGGTCCTTTGCATCAAATGAAAAGACCGAACCTCCGTAAAGGATTGGCAAAGCTCTCCCGAGCTTGCCTCCATACAAATGAGAAAAAGTTTTTCTGATAAAAAGAATTGTTTCCTGTAAATCATTGGGCTTGATTGCCCCGCGTGATTTTTCTCCCACCGCCCAGACCGGCTCATAAGCAATAATGACCTTGCCCGCCTCAACTTTGGAGATGCCATGAAAAGTTTCTTCAATTTGCTTTCTCAATTCATGCCAAAATTCGCCCTCTGTGTCGCGAGACGATTCTCCAATACACACAATTGGCTTAAGTCTCACCTTAACCGATGCTTTAATTTTCTTGGCAATTATTTCATTTGTTTCTCCCAGAGTTCTTCTTTCGGAATGGCCGAGAATAATATAGTCGGCGCCAATACCATAAAGCATTAATGGGCTTATGAAGCCGGTGAAGGGGCCCTCGCGTTCATAAAAAACGTCTTGGCCGGCCAAAAAAAGATTTTTGGGGCGCTTGACCTGCGACAAAAGCCCAAGATGCGGGGCCGACGGGGCAACGATAAAAGAAACCCGTTTGCGGGCAAATTTTTGAGCAAGTTTTTTGTAGGCATTAAAAAGATGTCTGGCGTCCTCGGCGCTTGCCGGGTTCATCTTCCAATTTCCCACAAAAATAAAAGACATACGAGTATATTATACCAATGCAAGAGAGCTAAAAATCTTAGATTAATTTCTTATCATATATGATAAGAAATTAATCTCGTAGTTCATCAATTATTCTACGCCTGGCTTTTGCCCGGCCAGAAGGTGCCGGAGATAAGATTGCTTCTATTACATCCACTACTGTAGACGCCTTATTCCTCATCAGCATTTTTATTATCTGGTTATACTTGTTTTCCTCATATTTTAAGGACATGCGTGCTACGGTCGCTGGGCTCATATGTAGTGTATTGGAAATATCGTAGGATGATAAACCTTTTGACAGCATGGAAATAACTGCCAATCTTTTGGCGAACATGATTTTTTCAGTACGCGTTAGAAACTGATTTAGCATAGACCAAGTAACGCTTTTCCCTGATTGAGAAACCAGTCCAACAAGCTGTTCGTACAGCATTTCAAAATGCTTATCTGATAATTTCTTGCTAGAAATGTGTGGCATGAGTTTTCTTATCATATATGATAAGAAAACCTGAATCAACTGTTTTCTAAGGACTAGCCTACCGAAAAACTCACTCCTCGGCGACTCGAAAAACTCTATCCAAGGTAATTAATCCCTGGGTAGCTTTAATGCTTCTGGGCTAACAACTTTCCTAGAACTCTTGAATCTTGGGTTTCACTTCAACTTGAAGTTGGACTGTTGGACAAGTGGTTGGGGCTCCCGCTCCGCCTTGGTCGCGCACCGTTGCCTGGGCGGTCTTTGAGCCGGTCGTTTGATAAGTGAAGTTGAACGGATTGGTAGATGGGGCTGGGCTTGTCGGGAAATTCGTACCGTTCCAAGAATAGGTATAAGGAGGTGTGCCGCCCGAAACAGTTGCCGACCAGACAACCGGCTGGCCGACCACGCCCGGGGAAGGATTCGGCGAGCAGGAAACGGAGAACGAAGAAGGAGGATTGACGGTCAATTGGAATTGGGTGGTGCGAGTCGGGCCGTCAGTTGCCGTGCCTGTTACTGTCACCGTAAAGGTGCCGGTTGAGGCCGTTGGGGAAACGGTCAGAGTGATTGTTGAATTGCATGTTGCCGCGCAGGGATTACTTGAGATCGCCGCCGAAACTCCGGAAGGCAGGCCGGAAACTGACAATGAGACGGGGTTTTGGGTGCCAGAAATTGCCGTTCGTGTTATGAGCTCGGTTGCGAAAACATCACTCGAGCTTTTTATGACAGACACCGGCCCTCCGTTTGACAAAGAATAATCAAACGAGAAGCCGCTGCCCGAATAGGTAACGGAGAAGCTTTTTGATTGGCTTGGGGAAAGCACCAAGGATGACCCGCCGCCGTCCG
>DATEAC010000025.1:0-7238 GCA_036584645.1 Minisyncoccota bacterium
CGGGCCAACACGCATCCGATTAAACCTTTCGCCGCTTTCAGCGTGGGTTTGTCAAAAAATGATTTCGGCAGAATTTTCTCATGCGGGGTACGCACTTGAGAATGGCAAAGGCGGAGCATTTTTATTTAATTTCTTTTTTTATTTCAGATAAATCCTTTTCAATTTTCTGGAGAGCGTTTGTAATGTCTTTCGTCACCCCCTGTATCTTTCCTTCCTCGACCTCTAGTTCTTCAAGGGTTTTATCTGCCATTTTTTTCTCGCCTTTTAAGCCGGTTAAAATCAAACGGCTTCCTATGAATGCCGAAACAAAAGCGCCGGTAATCAGTAAAATTATTGCCCCCAATATTGTTGATACCGGCCCGGTTAGAAACGGGAAGAGATCCGCCGTATGCCAAACGCCGCGCCAAAACAGCACAATTCCAACACCGCCGACAAGCGCGTAGACAAGAGGCCATTTGGACAAATGACCCCGGATTTTATCTTCCAGTTTGTCAAAGAAAATCAGAACTCTTTTTGTAAGACTTTTTTTGTCAGGCATTTTCTTTTAGATAGTCGTCTATTTTAGAGGCCAGAATAAAATCATTCTCGGAAAGGGCCCCAATGGCATGAGTGGTAAGAGTTATTTTTACATTATTCCAGCCAGTGAGCGCAATATCCGGGTGATGTCCCTCGGCCTCGGCGATCTCCCCGACAGCATTGACAAAATCAAGAGCTTTTTGGAAGTTTTCAAATTTCAGGCTTTTCTCAATTGAGGCATTATCGTTCAAACGCCAGTGATTTAGAACGCCAATAAGCTCTTCCGCTTTTTCTTTAGTGATTGGCGGAGTCTTTTTGTCGCACGGCTCGCAATGTCTCTCTGTCAATTTTTTTGGTTTTTCCGGCAATCCGCCGTCTGCCACAAACGGCAGCCACTTTCTTACCGGCATGCCCTTAATGGTGCGGATTATGTCTTCATGGTCATCCGTTATGCCGTAAATGGCGATATCATCTTGGTCAATCAATTTTCTTTTCAGAAGAGTTTCTTTTATGAAAGCGTCAAAAGAGTTCCAGTACTCGCTACCCACCAAAAAAACTGGCACTCCTTCTATTTTTCTTGATTGAATAAGGGTTAGCACCTCCGTCAATTCATCAATGGAGCCGAGTCCTCCCGGGTAAAAGACAAAAGCCTCGGAGGCGAAAGTCAAACAAACTTTTCTGGCGAAGAAATAATAGAAATCCAAATGGTCGGTTAAGTAAGGATTGGTGGTCTGGCCTTGAGACAAACGAATGGTAAGCCCGACGGAACGACCTCCCGCCTCTTTGGCGCCGCGGTTAGCCGCTTCCATGATTCCGGGGCCTCCTCCCGTGATAATTGAATATTTCAGCTCCTTGGCAATTCTTCCCGCCAGTTTGCGGGCGTCCTCATAATAAAGTTCATTTAGGGTGGTTCGCGCCGAACCGAAGAAACTTACCGAGCCGCCGAATTTCTCAAGAAATTTGAATCCTTGAGTAAACTCGCGGGCAATCTCGTGAACACGGGCCTGTGAAGCCTCATGCATCTCTTTTAAGGTCAGAAGGTCTTTGGTGCTTTCGTTCATTGGTTTAAGTTTAATCGGAAAACGAGCTGTGGGCAACGAACAATTGCATTGCTAATTGAGAATGTATACTTAATGATTATGCAAAATATTCACGTACGCACATGGGTGGCCGTCGGAGCGGCAATAGTAGTAATAGCTTATGTTTTCTGGCAAGGAGCTTGGAGGCCTTTGGCAAACAAGTTAACTTCCAATTCTTCCGCCAATAATTTCGCTACGGCCGTTAAGCCGGGCGATATTAATTTGTCTTTGCCCGGTGAAGAGAACCAAGCCGCCGCGCAAAATGCCGACGGCACATCGCCGATAAATGACAATCAAATAGGTATCATTGATGTGAAAACGGGTGACGGCAGAGAGGCCAAAGCGGGCGACGCGGTCTCTGTGCATTACGATGGTTTTCTTACCGATGGGGTGAAGTTTGACTCGTCTCGTGCTCGCGGTACCCCCTTTACTTTCGTTCTCGGTTCGGGGCAAGTTATCCCGGGTTTTGACACGGGGGTTGCGGGTATGAAAGTTGGCGGCGTGCGCCGCATCGTCATTCCCGCGTCTCTCGGTTACGGCAATCAGGCGGTGGGACAAATCCCCGCTAATTCAACTCTTTTGTTTGAAGTGGAGTTGGTGAAGGTCGGAAAGTAATCATGCCTTGATTTTTATTTAAATATTCGTAGTGTTTCCAATCGGATAGCTCACCCACTTTCGGAGGTTTTTCCATGACGTCCGTAATCCCCGACATACTCTGCTCCCTGCAGGGGTATTATCCGGGGATTTCGTGTGCCGATTGCACTATAATCCCCGAAAACGCAAATGCCAATGCCGCCCCGTTTGTTGATTGGGGTTCGCTCACTCCGGACGGAGAACGGCACAACTTCTGCCCGCGTTGCGACGAAGAACGAAAAGCGGATCGCGCGGCGGGCCGAGAGCCGCGCGAACTCGGCTATCGAAAAGTCGTTCTGCCCGATCTCTTTGAGCAGGCCGAGCTTCTGTGTAGAGAGACCGTTGCCCAAAATCTTGCCGACGACAGTAAGAGGCATGTTCGTCAGCTGTTGGATCGCCTGAGACGGGCCGAGAGCTACCGGGCCATTCACAGGGGAGAGAACGCAGAGGTTGCCGCTAACGCGTATCGGACTTTGAGATCTTTGGTCAACAGCGCGATGGAGATATTTGGCTGTCAGACCAAGGAGGAGCTTGAAGAACTTGTGAAATAAGATCGTGGCGCACCAAGGCCGCGCGAGACGCAGATGTCTCGCGCGGCCGCTTGTTTTATTTAAGTATAATTGTGATATAAAACACAGCGGGTTGGTACACCCACCGCCAAGGGGACTAAATGCAAGACAGGATTCGTCACATTCAGATTGTCAGAAACAGAAAGTCGGAGTGGTTCATGGCCCTGAAGAAGCGCAGGGGTCAGCGGGAGCTCAAGACCCAGGAACGAGCGCCCGCCGAAAAACCGAAACCAATTGTCAGTTCCCGAAGGTGAATGAAAAAGGACCCGCGACAGCGCGGGCCCTTTTCGCACACGAACGGTCTTCATCTCGGGGGTTTGGCCGCCGGGCACGGATACATACCGTGGCAATCACATCCGGCTGGTTCCTTTGCCGGAGGCGCCCCGTGGTCCTGGCCCATGAGGTCTTGCAAACTTGCGGCAATGAGTCCACTCGGCCCTTCAGCTGCTTCTCGTGTGGTAGGCAAGAAATTGGGACCGTTCTGCGCATCTTCCATGAGAGGTGTTTGTTCCGGCATGAAAGGTCTCCCCGTTCGCGGTTATTTTGGTTCCTTGAATAGATTACAATCCCGCCCGTGATCAGTCAAGAGCTTAAAAAAGTTAATTTACGTGGGCTATAATAACTAAACACTGATGTCTTTTCGTTTACAAAGAACGCGTATTGGAGTGGTACGCGGTGGGCCTTCTCAAGAATACCGAGTGTCTCTTTGGACGGGCGCGGCAATCCTTAAAATCTTGCGCGAGGAGCTAGCTGAAAAATATGAACCTTTTGATATTTTAGTGGACAGGCAGGGCTCATGGCATATAAACGGATTGCCGCGCGAACCCGAGCGCGCTTTGAGAGGCATTGACGTTGCGGTAAACGCCATGCGCGGCGCTTACGGCGAAGACGGCAAAGCCTCAAGAATTTTTGAAAGTTTGAGAGTGCCGCACACGGGGGCGAATCCTTTTGCGAGCGCGCTTTCTTTCAATAAACACGCGACAAAAGATTTTTTGCGCGAGCACAAGATACCAATGCCGTATCACCATACGATAAAAAAGGGGGATTTTTCGCCAAGCAATGTTTTTGAAATGTTCCGTTCGGTGCCGATGCCCGCGATAGTGAAACCGGTTGACAGCGGCTCATAATTTGGTGTTTTGTACGCGGGCAATCTGAAAGAATTGGCGAATGCCATAGAATCGGCTTTTAATTTCAGCCGCATGGCGCTCGTTGAGGAATATATTCCCGGCGTTGAAGTTACTGTCGGGGTGGTGCGCGGTTTCAGAAACGAGCCGTTTTACGTTCTTATGCCGACGGAAATAAATCGCGCGAGAATACTTACATTTAATGACAAATATATTCAAAAAGTTCCTACTCGCACGCCCGCGCGTATCAGTCAAAAATTAAAAGAAAAAGTCTTGGAACTTGCGAAAAAAGTTCATCGTGCGCTTGATCTGGGAGCGTACTCAAAATCCGATTTCATTGTGCATCCCAAAAGGGGAGTGATGTTTTTGGAAGTCAATTCTCTGCCCGCTCTAAACGAAGGTGCCCATTTTTACGAAGGCCTGAAAGCCGTAGGCGCCACCCCCGCGCAGTTTTTAGATCACGTTATTACTTTTGTTAAAAATTGATTTTGTGGTCACAAATATTTCTCCTGACGGAGAAATTTCGCGACCCCGTCTCGTGGTTTTTGTCTTAAGCAAAGCTTAAACAAAAACATTACTGTGCCTTCCACCAAACAAAAATCTGCCTTTACGGGCAGATTTTTGTTTGGTGTGTCTTTACAGTTTGGCTCGAACTCATTTTATCCGAAATTCCTGACCGAAACCAGACCAAGGAAGCCCCTCCGACGCTAAAGCTTTGGCGGGCAGGCACCCCGCCGCCGCTCGCTAACGCTCGCCACCCAGCAAAAAAGTTTTCTCTGCATTTCTGATTTTGCGCGCGCCCGATTTTTTCTTCTAAAAGGAAAAGAAAACTTTTTTTCTGGGTTCTGCTCTCAACGAGCAGGGCGGCGGGCTTGGCCTCTATTTTTTGCAAGAACACGGCGGAATTCCCCCCACACCCCCCTTCCGCCGTGTTCTTGCGGGGACGGACGGGATTTTTGGTCGAAAGAGAGAAGGCAAAATGAAGATTATATAATTTAGATTTTATTTTCGTACATTTTACGCACCTAACACCTCGCTCATCTTTTTTATAGCATCTGCTAATTCTTTTTCTGTATAATAATTTTTATCGTTACAATCTTCTGGTTTTTCGGAAACTAATCCTACGGTATAAGGGTTATCACCAAGATGATGTATTTGATGTCTGATATATGTTAAATCGTCATGATCTTCTTCTTTTTTACCACCGCTTTCGTCATTTCTGAAATATTTTCTTTTTTCAAACCCTCTTATTGTTGTAGATAAATCTTTCTTTTCTTTTACTAATAAACTATATAAAAATATAAACAGCAATTCGTCCTCTATCCCATAAATTACCTTATCAGTTGATGCTTTTGTGGTCTTGCCCCCTTCTTTTTCAAAAGAAAATATAGTTTTTTCTTTCCCCTCAAAATTTTGGAATACAAAATATGGATCGTGAGTAGTTATTACAACTTGATGGTTATCTTGTTCTGCAATTTTTTCTAATGTCGCATTAAGTGATCTTTTTAATTTAGGGTGTAAATAGATTTCTGGCTCTTCAAAAAGAATAAGTATTGGTTTTTCGGCGTGAATCTTTTTTTCGATCAGAATATCTATATATGCTTTTAAAATAGAAGCTACAATTACTCTCTGTGTTCCTTGTCCTAAATCTTCCAGCTTTCTTTCTTGTCCATCTTCGTATCCTGTAATACTTTTAATTAGTGCTTGTATTATAATCTTGGAATCGATACCCTCTTCATTGGGATTTATTTTCAATTTATGACTCTCCTTTCTCGTAAAATTTTCAAGATTTTTATTTGTCTTCTCTATTAAATTTTCAATATCTTTAATAATATCTTCTTTGTTTTTTAGTTCAAATTTGACCTTCAAATTTGAAAACAGTTCTGATAGATTTTCAATCAAACCACTAGTCTTTACAGAGGGTTTACATTCACTATCAGATGGATTTATGTTTTCAGCTGCTATATAAACAATCTCAGGATTCAACTTTCCGGCACTCTCATTAAGAAATTCAACACCTTTTCCTTCATTTACAGCTTTAATAAAATTAGTTTTCCCAGAGTTATTCTCTCCAGTGATAACTGTCATTTGTCCTAACTCCAATATAAAATCTTTTGGAATAGTTTTATATTCTTTTGTAATTTTTATTTTCTTTATCATATTATTTAAAGTGCTTAAAAATTATTTCTCATCACCATTTTTACTCTCTGGTAACTCCAGGGTTTTTATCTGCGGCAAAGCGACATACCCGCTCAAATCACCATACATACCAACGGTGTTTGTAATGACTTTTTTAATCTGTTTTTCTCGCTCAGACCAAATCTTTTCATACGCCAACCTTTCCTTTCTCAAACCCATATCCATATTAGTAAATGCTTCCACAATTGCTTCCACTCGCTGTTTAAATTCCACGCCAGTCAAATAAGAGTAGAGAACTTCCATCTTTTCATTCTTGCCAACCGACATCGCACGTTCACGACTAACGTTTAGCAAATTTATACGCAAGGCTGCAGCTAACGCGACTATCAGTTTAATATCACAAATCCATACGCCATCGCGGAATACAAATCCTTTTACATCTTCCGGCAAGGTTGCAGAAGCAATCACGGCTAAATCCGCTTTGATCACTCGCTGATCATCTTTCAATTTCTGTATCCAGCCATCGCTCCACGCCTTAGTTTTTTTAGATTCCCATGCAATTTGTCCACACACCCGACCCGAATGATCTTTTACCTTTTGAACAACATCTGCTCCGCTTACACCCTTAGGCACAGGCACAATCTCATCGTGAGGGAATTCAACTTTCAAAATTTCCTCTAATTCTAACTCTAAAACCTCACCTTGTGTTTGTTGCGAACCTTGTTCTAGTTTCCGCGAGAGATCATCTTTTGCCTTAGTCGCATCTGCGAGTTGTTTTTGAAGTTGAGCAATTATATATCGCTGTTCTTCCGTAGCTTTTTTATTTGCATCCTCTGTAATCTTTTTTCTTTCCTCGTCTAACTGCCTTTGCTTTTCTAATTCAAAGCTTCGCCTTTCTTCGTCTAATTTATTTTTTTCCTTACGTAAAAGCAACTCTTTTTCGTTTGCTTCTCGTAATTTAGTATCTTTTTCTGCAAGTTGCTCCTCAAGCATTTTCTTTTCCGCCTCTTTTTCCTTACCAGCCTCTATTTGCGCCTGTTTCCATAACGCAGTTTTTTCTATTGCGAGTTTTTCTGCAACTTTTTTATTAACCTCAATCTGCGTATTTTTCCTTACTTCTTCTAGTTGGATTGTCTGTGCCTCTAACTCTTTTTGCTTTTTAGCAATTTCCGCCTCTT
>DATEAC010000034.1:0-3742 GCA_036584645.1 Minisyncoccota bacterium
ATGGCTTTTTTCTCAACCAACACCCGACGCATCGTAAAAACCGGCTTCTTTAATTTCTGGCGAAACGGCTTCGTTTCTCTTTCTTCAATCGTGGTGATGATTGTAACTCTTTCCGTTATCGGCGGTCTTGTTTTTCTTTCAGCCATTCTTAATTCCACTCTCACCGAAATAAAAAACAAGGTTGATATAAATGTTTATTTTGTGACCTCGGCCGGTGAAGACCAAATTCTTTCCCTTAAAAAAACAATTGAAGGACTGCCGGAAGTGGCCGAGGTCACATACACCTCGCGCGAGGAAGCTCTGGTCGAGTTTAGGCAAACACACGCAAACGACGAAGTCACTCTGCAAGCCCTTGATGAATTGGGCGACAATCCTCTTGGAGCTACTCTAAACATTCGCGCCAAAGACCCATCGCAGTATGAAGGCATTGCTAAATTTCTCACCAATCGAACATCACTTTCCGCCGGCAGTAGTTCAGTCATTGATAAAATAAATTATTTCCAAAACAAGACGGCCATTGATCGTCTTTCTCGCATTATTGATTCCGCAAACCGGTTGGGTCTTGTTGTTATCTTGGTTTTGGCGATTATTTCCGTCATTATTACCTTCAATACCATTCGCCTCGCCATATTTATTTCCAGAGACGAGATTTCGGTGATGCGCTTGGTTGGAGCGGAGCAGAGCTATATTCGCGGCCCGTTTGTGGTGGCGGGCCTCATGTACGGAGCGGTGGCGGCCATTATCACCCTCATTTTGTTCTTTCCCGCCACATACTGGCTCGGCGGGGCAACCCAAAATTTCTTCATTGGCCTTAATGTTTTTTCTTATTATCTAAAAAATTTCGGGCAGTTTTTTCTGATTCTTGTCGGTTCGGGCGCTCTCATCGGCGCAGTCTCAAGTATCTTTGCCGCCCGCAAGTATTTAAAAGTTTAATTTAGAGTAAACGCAATAGTTCCGCGTAAAAAAACCGCGCCCCGAGATGCGTACGCATCTCGGGGCCACTAATCGTGTGCTAATTGTTTCGGGCGGCTCGCTCCCTCCGAAGAGACCGGTTTCTTTGTTGGGCAACATCATCTAGTTCGGTAAATGCCGAAATTGCCTCGCCGTGCAAGATTCTCTGTCGGAGCGGGCTCTTTTCAATCATCCCAGCGAGAATCAAAGCTTCTTCATCGGAAATCCGACCGAGCTCTTTCAGGGTTTCGACCACTGCCAGCGCGGTGTCCTTGCTGTAAATGTTTGGCAACCTCTGTCCGTTTGAAAGAGTAATGTTGCCGTGTTCGCCACATCGGTCCATCTGCCAAAACGCGGGCTTCTCAATCATTGAGTGTTCCTCGTTAGGATGGTTTCTGTATATATTATATCATTTTTATAATAAAAAATCAAATATTTGACTGAAGACCTTGAATTAGCGTTGTTTTTCGGTATGGTATGTAAACATTGCCAGATCGTCTAAAGGTAGGACGTCGCTCTCTGAAAGCGAAAATTTTGGTCCGATTCCAAATCTGGCAGCCAGTTAAATTTTGATACAATTTGGGTATGAAAGTTCTGATAATCGGCGGCGGTTCCATCGGCCGGGCAATCCGCGCCTCTATGGTTTCTGGCGCGGCGGTGGGCGTGTTTGATAATGACCCCGCAAAAACGACAGTATCAACGATTGATGCGGGAATTGAAGGCGCCCATCTCATTTTTATCTGTGCGCCGTCCGGAAGCGTAAAATCCATCGTCGCTTCTATCGCGAATAGCGGAACCGAAGCCCCCGTCGTTTTGCTCTCAAAAGGACTGGACGGAGAAACGGGCGCATTCCCATATGAATTACTGCAATCGGCGGGTATAAAAAAATGGGCGATTTTATACGGACCGATGATTGCTCACGGGCTGCTTGAGAAAAAACACAGTTTTGGAATGCTGGCCTCCCCTGATAAAACTGTTTTTTCTGAAGTGCAAAAAATATTTGCGGACCATGTGCACATTGAATATACGCCGGACGTTCAAACCGTTTCTGTTTTGGGGATTGCCAAAAATATTTATGCCCTGGGCGCGGGAATACTTGACGGGCTAAAAGCCGGAGAAAATGCTCGGGGGATGTACGCGGTAAGAGTCCTGCAGGAGATGAAATCAATTGTTAATGAATTAAAGGGAGACGCAACGCAAGCGGAATATATTTCCGGGCTGGGTGACTTTATTGCGACCTCAACGAGCGAATATTCCAAAAATCGCAGTGCCGGAAATTCCTTGGTGAACGGCAACCAAACGTCCGCCACCTCGGAAGGTTTAGTGTCCGTGCAATTGTTTTGTGAAAAATTATCTTTTTGCCCGCCACTGATAAGCGCTTTGAAAAGTATTGCAAAAAAAGAAAAATCTCCGGAGGTTCTTCTAAAAACATTGGTTTTATATGAATAATCTTGTTTTGGATGTTGGCACGACAAATATTAAAGCCGCCATTTTTGATGAATCTTTTCGCGTCGTTTCAAGCGGTTTCAAAGAGATATCAAAAAAAGTAAAGGACGGAACGGTGGAACAGGACCCAAAGGAAATACTTGCCGTTTCTGTGGAGATGATTAAAAAAGTCGTACGAGAAAGTGGAATAGACCTCAATTTGATTTCCGGATGGGGCATGACGGTCCAAAGGGAAACCGTCGTGGTGTGGAACGGGAAAACGGGCGAGCCGGCATATCCGGCTATTTCCTGGGAAGACAACAGAACAGTGAGACGTTGTGCGGATGTTCAAAAAACCCAAGAAAAAACAGTCAGGGAAAAAACCGGGCTTTTAGTATCGCCGTATTTTTCCGCGTCAAAAATCTCATGGATTTTAGAGCACGTCGGACACAGCGAAGAACTGCTCTGGGGCACCGTTGATGTTTGGATTATGTGGAACCTACTAAATGAAAAACCGTACATCACGGATTATACAAACGCGTCTCGCACCATGCTTTTTAATATCAACGACCTTTCGTGGGACGCAGAATTGTTTAACATATGGAATATCAGAAAACTTGGCGCACCAAAGGCCGTGCCGTCTCTTTCTCAATTTGGCACTCTTAAGAAATCCACCATCGGAGTATCTTTACCGCTCGTCGCCGTCTGCGGAGACCAGCAGGCAAGTGTGTATGGCGCGTTAAAGCGCGGCGCAGACACAAAAATAACATTCGGCACGGGCACTTTTCTGGTACAGGTTTTGAAAGAGGGTTTTACGATTGTTCAAGATTTTTTTACGACATTACTGCCGACACAAAGCGGGGCTTCATACGGTCTTGAAGCCAAAATAGGAGAATACGGCCAAGAGGTGGCGCGTTTGCGCGAACGAGGACTGTCTTTGGAAAACCTTACCAAGACGATTGCTGAAAGCGTGAAGCCGTGGATACGAAAATTGCCGACTGCTCCGAAAAAGATTGTCATAGACGGCGGCATAACGCAGTCGCCGTTTCTGTTAAGCGCGTTGCGCGCGACGCTCCCGGACGTTACTTTTATTGAACAAACAATATACGACGGCACCGCTTTGGGCGCAGCCTACATGGTGTTTGATTCTTTGGGTGGTCAGAAGTAATCTAAAATTTGGGCAATTTCCGGATATAATATAAAGGTGTGTTACCAAATAATTTTAATCCTATGCAAAAATTAAATTCGCATAAAGTAGGGCTTGCTCTGGGAGCTCTTGTGGGCGTGGTGCATCTTGTCTGGGCAATTCTAGTGGCGGTTGGTTGGGCGAGCGGTCTTGTTAATTTCAGTCTCCGGCTTCACTTCA
>DATEAC010000003.1:0-3144 GCA_036584645.1 Minisyncoccota bacterium
TTTTCCCTCCGCACAAATTCGTGAACATAAAGATGATTACAATATTTTTAATGACACGGGTGTCTCGGTCGCTTCATACGCCACGCTTTCCAAACATTTTTTGTATCCGCTGAAGCCCTATGAGATGTTTGACGTTGACCCATTAGGGGCGATTTTGAACAGTTTTTCAAAGATTGACCGTGACGGTGAGGGGGCGGCTATCCAGTTTATCGTCGGGGCGAGAAAAGACACTTTGGTAAAAGAATCTGAAAAGGCCATTGATACCATACGAAAAGGTGGGCATATTGGCGATGCGTTGAAGGGAATTGACCAGTCGTTGGGGGGCGCCGTGGCAAAAGAGATTTTGAATATATTTAAAAGTCGGGAAAAAACAGAAAAGGAAAAAGAAAAAAAGGCAAAACGTGCAGAGGCGGTGGACCAAACATCTCTGGACCAGTTTGCCCGCAAGATAAAAAGCCCGCTCATTTCCGTGAATATTCGCGTTGTTGCGTCCGCTGGCTCGGAACCCGAGGCAAGCGGCATTCTGCACGACATTGAATCAAGTTTTAATCAGTTTGAGAACGGCCACGGCAATCGTATTGAATGGAAAAAGGTGGAGAAAGGCAACCTCAAAGACCTTTTTGAGCAATTTTCCCTGCGTGCATTCAGTGAAAAAGAACAAGTAGTTTTAAACCTTGAAGAAGTGACAACGCTCTTGCACTTTCCGGCCACCAATGTCGGCAAGGCCGCGCCACAGGTGAAACAATCAAAGGCGGGGACTGCGCCCGTGCCGTTGGATGTTTCCAAAGAGGGTATTTTAATTGGCGAGAATCACTATCGTGGCCGGGAAAGCAAAGTGTTTATCGCTCCGGAAGACCGTATGCGTCACTTTTATGTGGTTGGGCAGACGGGCACCGGAAAAACAACGCTTTTGAAAAACATGATTGTGCAAGACATTGCCGCGGGTCACGGTGTTTGTTTTATTGACCCGCACGGTTCTGACGTGGTGGATATTCTTGCCAACATTCCGCCCGAGCGATATGGCGATGTGATTTATTTTGACCCGGCCTCGACAGAGCGACCCATGGCGCTCAATATGCTTGAGTTTGACCGCAATTTTCCCGAGCAGAAGACGTTTGTTGTCAACGAAATGTTCAGCATCTTTCAGAAATTATATGGCGCGGTTCCCGAGTCTATGGGGCCGATGTTTGAGCAGTATTTCCGCAACGCCACCCATCTGGTTATAGAAGACCCCGAATCCGGCTCAACGCTTTTAGATGTTTCGCGCGTGCTGTCCAACAAGCAGTTTCGGGACATGAAGATTGCAAAATCAAAGAATCCGATTATTGTCCAATTTTGGAAAGAAATTGCCGAGAAAGCCGGCGGCGAATCGGCGCTTGCCAACATTGTGCCGTACATCACTTCAAAGTTTGACGTCTTTCTTTCAAACGAAATTATGCGTCCGATTATCGCGCAGGAAAAATCGTCGTTTAACATGCGTGAGATTATGGATAGCCGCAAGATTTTGCTTGTCAATTTGTCTAAGGGGCGTCTTGGCGACATCAACTCGCATTTGATTGGGTTGATTTTGGTGGGCAAGATACTCATGGCGGCGCTCTCTCGCGTGGATTCGTTTGGTAAAGAGATGGCCGATTTCTATTTGTATCTTGATGAGTTTCAAAACATCACTACTGACTCAATCGCAACGATTCTCTCTGAAGCGCGAAAATATCGCCTCGCGCTTACCGTTGCACACCAATTTGTCAGACAACTTGACGATGATATTAAAGACGCCGTTTTTGGCAACGTCGGTTCAATGGCCGTTTTCCGCGTGGGCACCGAAGATGCCGAATTTTTGGAGAAACAATTTACTCCCGTTTTCACGCAAACAGATATTGTTAACCTGGACAATTTTAATGCCTATGTGAAGTTGCTTGCTGGTGGCCGCCCCATCAAGCCGTTTAATATTCAAATAGTGCCGCCACGCAAAGGAAATCCTGCGCAGGTTTCAAAACTCAAAGAACTGTCCGCACTTGCCTTTGGGAGGCCACGAGCGGAAGTTGAAGCGGAGATTATGAAAAAATATGAGAGCATACGGGGGTAGGGGTGGGAACTTTTTGGAAATGATAATAGCATTCTTATGCTTTTAATAAAAACAAAAGTTAAGTCGAGCAAGATTCATGGTCTTGGGCTTTTTGCCGACCAGTTCATTCCCGAAGGGACGGAAATTTGGAGGTTCACTCCCGGGTTTGACCAAAAATTTACCGGAGAACAATTACTAGCCCTTCCGGGGGCTAGCGCAAATCTTTATGTATAAATATTGCTGGAGAAGCAAGAAAAGCAACTTATATATTTCGTCTACCGACGATGATAAGTTTTTTAATCATTCTAACACTCCGAATTGCCTTTCTGAATATAGGGATGACGAGGAAGAAGTGGTAACGGTCGCCCTTGTGGACATACAAGAAGGAGAAGAGCTTTTGGATAATTACAATTCATTTGAATACGAAACGAGCGAAGGGGATGTCCGGGACGTAATTGCCAAAAAGTATCATTTTGAGGACGAGCTAGACCCACGCCTTAAGAGGTAAAATGCTAGAAGGTGTTTGCACAATTTCCAAATTTTAAAAATGGCCACTCTTGCAAGGGTGGCCATTTGCGTTCATGTTTGTTCTTTTCCAAATCCGCGATTTCATCTATCCGCGAAAATCCGTCTCTATATCTGCGTGAATCCGTTTTCTATCCGCGAAAATCTGTTTTTCATTCGGGAACTTGGACAAGTTGGTAAATGAAATATTCCTCACCGGTTATTTTTTGTACGAGGTCGCGGCACCGTTCGGCGTCCTCCATGCTTCCATGGTTGACTTGTACGCCGCCAATTGCATATACAGAAATACTTGGTTCATCTTTCTTCCACGGGCGGCCAATACAGAAATTGAATGTGGGCATGGCAAAAGCTCACTGTGTGGTGCGTCTTGTATGAACATACCCGAAGCGGGGGCACTGGTCAATGTACTTTTGGATAACGGCGTTAGGCGTCTTTTTCATCTCCCCATTTGCCCCACAGCCACTAAATAAGGTACACTAAGCTTCATACGTTCATACGTTGCTCTCGCGATGGTGGTCTCCGCCTCCCGATTTCACAGACAGTTGTCATGTATCCCG
>DATEAC010000015.1:0-2491 GCA_036584645.1 Minisyncoccota bacterium
GCCCCCGGCGTCGTCGTCCCGATGCCGACGTTGCCATCCCCATCAATAATGAATGGAGAAGTATCACCATCTCCAGAATCATCTACTCTAAACATTGTTGTCGCTGTTGACGAAGCAAGCTGTAAAACGGCATCAAAATATGTAGACGAATCAACTAAATCAGTACTTCCTATACCCACTTTGCCTGAACGGTCAACTGAAAGAATGCTGGCCGCGGTGTTTATGGCGTTGTGCGGATTACTGTTTGTCGTAAAACCTATATAAAATCTTTCGGCGGCTCGTCCAAGAACCCAGTGACTATCAGCGAGTCCGCCGCCAAAGGTTTCCGTTCCCGCGCCTAACCCAAATGAGATATAACCGGCTCTTTGTTCCGTAGTAACATCGTTGGTAAAAAGTTTTAGTTGCGGCGAGCCGCCTTGAACCAGAATTCCTCCGTGTTCATTCGGCTGTTCAACGGTGAATTTTGAACTTGGTGAACTGGTGCCAATACCGACCCTTCCCATTCCATTCACTCCGTTTATGACAAAAGACGGCGTAGA
This sequence comes from Minisyncoccota bacterium, assembly GCA_036584645.1. Lineage (GTDB taxonomy): Bacteria > Patescibacteriota > Minisyncoccia > Phycocordibacterales > Zambryskibacteraceae > 12-FULL-44-12b. Next base: position 540 of record DATEAC010000015.1, read on the forward strand.
ACTCCCTGTATTGGCAACATAAAAAGAATGGGTCTCCGTTCCCTGTTCAACTGAAAGAAGTCCGAAAGGAGAAGTGGAAGCGATACCCAGTCGGTTATTCGTATCATCCCAAAAGAGATTTGAATTGTCCTGCGACAAAAGACCTCCCGCGCCTGCGAAAAGAACAGAGCCGGAAGTCATTGCCGATGCCAAGAAATTGGTTGTGCTTGCCGTGCCGGAAATTGTGAGGGCGGTTGATGAGGCGTAAGGAATTGAAAGACCGCCCGCGGTGCCTGCGGTGATTGAACCCGTTGTGTCAAAAGCGATTGTGGTTCCGGTGATTGTCGTCGTCGCCGTGCCCCCGACATATAATGTATTGAAAACGGACGAAAGCGATGTGGACGCATTTGAAAAAGAAATGGCGTTTGCCGTAAGCGCGCCCGTCACATCTAGCGTGCCAGAAACCGTTACATTGGATGTAAACGCCGCCGACGTTCCTGAAAGATGTTTGCTTGTGTTGACGGAAATGTCATTTGGAACGTCGTCATCTTCAATTCCTGAAATAGTTCCCGAAACCGTGGTGTTGTTTATGGTTACTCCCGACAGATTATTTATTCTGTTTGAAAGCGCGATGGCCCTGAAGTTTTCGTCAGAGCGTTGCTGAATTAAACTTTTTAATGCTGAAACTTCGGCGAGCAGTTTTGAATTTACTCCGGCTATGGCCGTGTCCAGTTCTTTTTCCGAAAGTCCCGATATGACCTTTTCAATGGTGCGCTCAACAACAGTTTGTTCCACTTTGACGCTCGGTTCAGAGGTCAAGCCCTGCTCTAAAAGCTTGGAAAGCTCTTCTTTGAGCCCGCCTTCTTCTGTGGGAGATAATTGGAGTTTTGGTTCCTCGCTTTGAGGCGCGCTTACGGTTATTTCAGAAGGAGTTCTTGGTTTAAACAGATTCAAAACCTGTTTGGGCAAACTCGCCAACTTGTCTTTGGTCTGGTTCAAAACGCGCCCTGCCGCCTCACCCGCTTTTTGCGGCAAGCCGGTCAAGGTCTTGATTGCTTTCTCGCCTTTTTGATTAACCAGAACTCCTGATTTTTGGCCAAGGTTCAAAAAAGAATTTTCCAAAAAATTTTGAGCCGAAACGGCCAAACCTTTAAAATCCAAAGAAGAAATTTTTTGAGCTTGGGCCAAGCTGAAATAATCGGAATAATCCGGCAAAGATATTTCCGGCAAAGATATTTTATTTAAAGAAAGTTCTGCTTTGGTCTGAAATTTATCCAAAGCCAAAGAAATATCGTCAACCAGTCCGGAAACCATTTGGGGATTTCTCGCGGCAAAAACGCCCGCGGCTGAAACTGCAACGATTAAAATGGCCGGCTTTAACAAAGCCGTATTAAAAGAAAACGAATTCAAGAGCTCTGCAAATCTCAGCTTTCCGGCTGATTGAAAATTCTCTCCCAAAAGCAGTTCGTCCCAAGGGTCTTGCCGCGAATTTACTGAAGAAACCTTTCTTGTTTCAAACTTGGCTAATTTCGTTTTTAACTCCTGTACTTCTTTGAGTAAGTCTTGATTGACAGGGTCAATTTTTATACTTTCTTCCGGACGCGAAAAAGAAGCAGTGTGGTTTTCTTCGCAAAATCTCGTGAAAACCTGCTTTTCCAAAAACCAAGAAGAGCCGATTTTTTCTCCGGTTAATTTTCCAGTGCGAATAAGCTGACCTAAATAATCTCTGTGGTATCCGCAAAGAGAAGAGGCGTGATTAAGCGAGAAATATTCCCTGCCGTTATGCGATATTGTCTGAATAGCCCTGCGAGCCATTGACTTAATTTTAATTCATAATTCATTAACCTTGAAATTTTTTTGTGGATAACTCTGACAAAATCGGAAAATAGATTTTTTTTAATTTAACTTTTAAACTCCTCTAATTTAATTTTTAAACTTTTTGACCATATTATAATCCTTGGTTTGCTTGCATT
>DATEAC010000026.1:0-2486 GCA_036584645.1 Minisyncoccota bacterium
AAGCGGTCAATGCCAATGCCAATTCCTCCGTTGGGCGGCATGCCGTATTCCATGGCTTCCAAGTATTCCGCGTCCGACGGTGAAATATCGTGCTCTCCCTCCGCTTTCTTTTTGTCTTCAACGAGATATCTTTCTTTTTGGTCAATGGGATTATTTAATTCTGAAAACGCATTAACGATTTCCGCTCCCCCGACAACAAGCTGAAAACGGTCAATGAGCGCAGGATTTTCTTCTTTCCTCTTGGCAAACGGATTCATGGCTACGGGATAATCCACGATAAAAGTGGGCTGAGTAAGTTTGTGCCGGGCGGTCTTCTTATATATGGAATCCAAAATTTTTTCCGAAGATTCGTGCGGCGCCACATCGCAGTTTAATCGCAGGGCGACATTTTTTGCCTCATCACGAGAAATCTTTTCCGGGTTTGGAATCAGAGCATGAGTTTTTAACAAATCGTAAAATGTCACACGGGTAAATTTCTTTTTGAAATCTATTGAATTGCCGTCATAAGAAATCGCCATTTTGCCCGCCACCTTTTTCACGACATCCCGGCATAATTTTTCTATAAACTCCATCTGCGATTCGGCGTCCGCATAAGCCTCATTTGATTCAAGCATGGTAAATTCCGGATTGTGCATGGTATCAATGCCCTCATTGCGGAACCTGCGTCCTATTTCAAAGACTTTCGGCAAGCCAGCCGCCAAAAGCTCTTTCAAATAAAGTTCTTGGGCCACAGGCAAATAGAAATCAACATCCAGAGTGTTATGGTGCGTCACAAACGGTTTGGCTGCGGCGCCACCGGCTAAAGGTTGCAAATAAGGCACTTCTACCTCTAGAAAACCCTCCTTTAAATAAAACTCGCGAATAACCTGAATCATTTGAACTCGTTTGATGAATCTTTCTTTGACTTTGGCATTCATTAAAATATCCAAATAGCGGTGGCGAAACCGCTCTTCAATGTCTTGAAGACCGTGCCATTTTTCAGGCAATTGACGCAAGGCCTTTGAGAGCATGCGCCAGTTTTTCACCTGCAGAGTTTTCTCATTTCTTTTGGTGAGAAATAATTTGCCTGAAATTTCAACAAAATCTCCGATATCAACTGTGTCAGAAAATAAATCAAAATCCTCGTCTGTAATGCCTTTGGACTCAGCTTTCTTGAGCATGCCTTGGAAACGCCCGGTGCCATCATCTATATGAAAGAAAATAATTTTGCCCTGCGGCCGAAGACTCATTACTCTGCCGACAAGAGAAAGTTTGGTGTGTTTGAGAAGTTTATTGAAAGAATCAATTACCTCATTTAAGGGTAAATCGCGAGAAACCGAAACGGGGTAGGCGTTCAGTCCCTTACTTTCGTAGAGTTTAAGTTTTTTTATTCTCTCCGCTCGTATTTCTTCCAAAGACGCCATTTGTCCTCTATTCTATACCAAGAACTTCAAAGGTCATTAAACCAGACGGGGTTTTAAATGAGAACTCTTCGCCTTTTTTTTTATTGAGAGCCGCTTCTCCAATGGGCGATTTTACGGAAATTTTGCCTTCGGAAACATCCGATTCTTCCGGACTTACAATAGTGAAAATCTTTTTGTCCTTCTCTCCTGATTTGCGAATGGTGATTTTTGAGCCGATAGAAACTTTGTCCGTCTCGTGTTCCTTGATGATAACCGCCGATTTTATAATTTGCTCTAACTTGGCAATTCTATCTTCAACGGCCGCCTGTTCGCCGCGGGCCTCATGGTACTCAGCGTTTTCAGACAAGTCACCAAGAGCCTTGGCGTATTCAAGGGCTTCCGCAATTTCTTTGCGGCGAACGCGAATTAATTGCTCAAGCTCTTTTTCAAATTCATCGTACTTTGCCTTGGTCAAATATGTGCTCTCTTCTTTCATCCCAGTAGTGAAAAATGGCATTGCCCCTTAAGGGGCGGGGTTACCATTATTTTTTATCTAATTTTATAAACGACCTTTTATCTGTCATCTTTATTTCTATGAATAACCCGATACTATTTTCTACTACGGGATTCATAATGAGTGCGTATTATAGAGACCCCGGTAGTCCTGTCAACGGATTAGAATGCGCCTTAAAATTGGGCGGGCTTCAAATATTCCGGCGTGTATACACTCATCCACTCCAAGACTCTTTTCATGGCGTAAGTCGAGCCGACGGTGTTGGAGCGATTGCCTTTCTCCATGGCAATGGCAAAAGCAAAACGGGGGTTTAAATATGGGAAAAATCCCGTTGTCCATTAATTGACGGACTCTTTGGATACTCCGAGTTCCGCCGTACCCGTTTTGGCCGCCACTGCAACCTCGGTAATATTCAATCCAACAGCTGTTCCCTCCAAAACACCCTTCCTCATCCCTTCTCTCACAATTTGCAAATTTTCCTGCGCAATCGGCAGGGTTTTCTTGTCGTCATCTTTTAGATCCTGGCCTTTTTGCGCCAATATATTTTTAAGGGCGCTGTTTTCCTGACCGCGCTTAATAATGGTTGGCGT
>DATEAC010000028.1:0-6257 GCA_036584645.1 Minisyncoccota bacterium
CCCCCTACCGTATCCGTACCCCAAGCCGGTAAACTGCCGCCGGTTATTTTTAGAACTTGACCGGGAGAACCAATGGGTAGTTTGGAAAGTGTTGTGGCGCCGGTTGCATAAAGAATATCGCCAGTCGCATACGATGAAATGCCCGTGCCACCCCTATTTGCAGCCAATGTTCCAATCCAATTTGAAGTAAAGGTTTGGGTATCGCCGGAGGCCGTTATGGTTAGCCCGATATTGGTGTCTGAAGAGGTGGCGAGAGTTTGTGAAGACCCCGATTGTAATTGTCCTGCTGGACCAATGGAGGATAGACCCCCGGTTACACAATTTCCGTTTACCCTAAGACATCCTGCGGCCAAATCAATGCCGTTACTAAACGTTGAAGTTGCGGAAGTGCCAGTAACATTTAGGTAGGGGGTTTGAATACCGGCATTAAAAGTTGAAGTAGCGGTGCCGGTAACAGCGAGATTGGTGGTGGTAGCGGCGGTGGTGGTGGAATAAACAGAGGAAAGATTTGTAATAGTTGAAGAACTATTCGTCAGAAACCCGCCTAAATTATTTACAAAAAACAAGGAAGATCCTATTGAATTTTTTATGTCAAAAAGATTTGCCGACTGACTTGCCACCGCGCGAATCAAAAGGGGTGTTGCGGTAGTGGTCGTTGCTTCCACGGTAAGTACCGTGTTTGATGCGGGCGTTGTGGTTCCGATTGCAGACTGTCTGGTTCCGGAGACCGCCGCCGCAACTTGCGAAAAGGCGTTTGATGTAATTTGCTGTCTTGGAGAGACGGTTTCAAAAGTTGAGCCATTTGAAGAAACTTCAACCTGAAGGTAAACGGTGGTGCTGTCAAAAATATAATCTAAAGCATCCGGATACCCATTGGTCGTGTCGCCGATGTTCACGGTAAAAACACCTTGCTTAACCGTTGTGGAAAAAGAAGTCGGCGCCGATGATGGCCAAAGGCGCGAACCGGTGGTGGTGGCCGAAGTGGTCCAAATAGAAAATTTAAAGTAATGTGTCGTTCCGGAAGAGCCGCCCAAAAGATTCCCCGAGGCGTCAGTTAGCCTTCCCTGATAGGATAAAATTGTTGGAACCGCCGCTTGGGCCGTTTCAAAAAATACAATTTCGGAGAACAACAAAAGCAAGCCCACACAAAAGAGGACAATGCAAAAAGCTTTCGTTTTCTTAATTTTCAAAAATCTCATTTGAGCCGGACTGATTCAGACAGAAAATCGGCCCACCACCACTTTGTCTGCAACTAAATTATAGCGAGAATTATAGAGAAAATGATTGTTTTACAAAAATAGTTGTGGAGAAAGATTATTTATTTTTCCATTCTTTACTTTGTCTCACTAAAAGTTCTTCTTTTCGTTCAGGTTGAGCCATTATCTCTTCAACACATTTTTCCATTCTTACTCCTTGGGAGCCTTTAACCAGCAAAATGTCGCCAGTTTTAATGAAATTTTGTATTTCTTTCCCTGCTTCCACTGAATTTTCATACTGAAAAATGTGATTTTCTTTCATTCCCCCATCAAGCGCTCCCATTGCGAAATCTCTTGCTCTCAAGCCGACAGTAACTAAAATATCGCTAACTTTAGCCGTTATTTTGCCTAATCTTCTGTGTTCACCTATCGAAAAACGGCCTAATTCAAGCATGTCACCCAAGACGGAAATCTTTCTGCTGTTCGTGTTAATTTTTTGCAGAGTCTCCAGTGCCTCTTCAAGCGCTCCCGGCGAAGAATTGTAAGTATCATCAATTATAATTGAATTTTTAATGCCCTTTATTAAACTCATTCTTCCTGCAGGATTACTAAACCTTGATAATCCTTTTGAAACATCAATAAGTGTAATACCAATTTGCAAAGCTACCGCCGTTGCAGCGGCACAAGATAAAGCAATATGATTTCCTAAAACATTATTAATGTTTACAGGAGTTTCTTTTCTGTCTGTAATTAAATTAAAAACCATCCCTGTGGGTAATTCCACCCCATTCTCTATTTTTGATTCAAAAAGTACATCTCCGGCAACTACGTCCGCATTGTTCTTAAGTCCATAAGTTACCTTTTTTCTTTGTATATCTTGTCCTAGCCTCAAAACATCTTCATCGTCGGCATTTAGTATCAATACTCCTTTTTCTTTTAGGGCCTTGGCTATGAACATCTTTTCTCTTAAGAGTTCTTGCGGTGAAGAAAAATATTCAACATGGACGGGTATTTTAGGAATATGGGTCACAACCACAATATCCGGTTTGAGCCATGTTGAAATTTTTTGTATGTCGCCCGGCCTGTCAGCCCCAACTTCAAGCACCAGCCAATCAGGATAATCTTGCTTCTTCAATATAAGCCATAGCCCGCGCAAAAAATTCTCAAGCCACAACAAGAGATTCAGCCAAGCATTGCGACAACCAAGAATTGTCAGGGGCACTCCTATCTCGCTGTTGAAACTCTTTTCACTCTTACGAGCAAGCTTGTAAGGTGAGACAGCGGCATAAATAGCATCTTTGGTGGTAGTTTTACCGACACTGCCGGTTATTGCGATAATTTTAGGTTGATATCTATGTAAAACTTTTTTGGCAAGATAAGTAAGAATCAAGATTACTAAACTCTTTGACGCTGCTTTAGTGATTTCTTTCATTCTGTTTGTTGGCTTTTATTCTTTGAGTTTTACATCGCTCCCCTGTCGGGCGGTATCTCATAGTAGTTTATCAAAAATTTTGCCGTATTGATAAAGGGTTCTGTCAGAGTCTCTGACGCATATTGAACACCCTTCGGATACATATTGAAAAGAAAAATTATAAATCTTGGATTATAGGCGGGAAAATATCCGAAAAAAGAATGGAAGTATTGATCCGGCGCATACGTTCCTTCGCGTACCACCTGCGCCGTGCCCGTCTTGGCGGCAATACTGTAATTTGGAAGCTTTACTGTCCCCCCTCTAAGGGCCTTATCTACAACCGTTATAAGCATGCTCGTTATTTCCTCCGAGGTTTCTTTTTTCAAGACCGGCGTGCTTGGATTTGGCACAATGATTTTTGAACCACCCAGGCGGTAATTGATTCTTTTTACTATGTGGGGGTTTGGCAAAAACCCACCATTCCCCAAGGCAGACAATGCCCGGATTGTCTCTATCGGAGTCATGGCTATGCCCTGTCCGAAGGCGGCCGTTGCATATTCAACCTCTCTTGGACTATCCAAATTGTCTGTAAGGCCGTGAGTTTCGTTTGGCAAATCTATGCCTGTTTCCTGCCCTAGACCGTAGGCTTTCATGTATTTGGCAAACGTTTCCTTGCCCATTTGTTCCATGGCAAACACCGCTCCCGTGTTTAAAGATTGATTCAAAACTTCTTGCATGGATACGCGGCCGCGGCCCTTGCCGTCAAAGTTTGAAATCGTCTTGCCGTTTAAAACCACCGACCCGGAATCAAAATAAGTCGTCTTTGGCGTTACCGCCCCCGAGTCAATGGCCGCGGCCATGGTCAGTGGTTTGATAATTGAGCCCATTTCAAAAACGTTTTCCACCAGTTTGTTTTGGAAAATTTCAATGTTTTTTTCTTTTTGGAGATTATTCGGGTCAAAGGCGGGAGCGACGGCCAAAGCAAAAATTTCCCCGGTGTGCGGGTCCATAATTATTCCGCCCGAATAATCGGAATGCCATGTGCTCTCCACTTTATTGAGTTCGTCTTCCAAAAAAGCTTGAACGGACGGTTCTATGGTAGTCACAATATCACCTTCAAGTTTTTCATCCCGAGATAATACTTTTTGAATACCGCTAAACACTTCAACAAAAAAATTTGTATAGGCTCGCTCTTTATTTCGTCCAAGGGTTCCTTCATAAAAACGCTCCAATCCGTAACGTCCGTTCAAATTATCGTCCTTGTCATAACCAACAAAACCAACAGCGTGGGCTGCCAGAGACAGCCCCGGGTAAAATCTCCACCTCTCTGTCACCATACGCACGCCGGGAATTTTAAGAGCGTTAATTTCATCTGCCGTTTCTTTATTCAAACGACTGACTAATCGTTCTTCAGGATCGCCTTTCTTGCCGGCCTTTGCCAAAAAATCAACTTCATCAATGGAAGTAACGGCGTTTAGTTTTTCAAAAACTTCAACCGGGTCGGTAATTTCATCCGGATGAATGGTCAGAATAAAACCTGTTTTTAAAGTAGCCGCCGAGACCGGCTCGCCGTTTTTGTTTTGAAAATAAATTGACCCGCGGTCATAGTAGTCATAAGTGGAACGAATATACTGCCTATCTGCTTGGAGAGCATAATCGCTCCCCTCCACAACCTGCAAAAGATACAAACGCCCTATGAGTAAAAGTCCAAAACAAAATATGACAAGCGAGAACAAACGAATTCTGCCTGTGTATAGAGCCACGGTAATTTATTATTGAGTATGAAAATTCTGTACAGCAAGAGCTGTCTGGGTTGAAGCACGCGATACATAAGAAAGTGTTCGCACGGGAGAGAGACCCACGAGCCCCGCGCTTTCGGGAGTAAAGCTACCTCTTAGAGAAATGTAAGAAAATTCCAAATCTCCCACTATTGCCGAAAGTTTGTTTATTTCTGCTTCAGCGTAGCTTCTTTGTGAAGTATTTCGCACGATTGAAAAAATGGATGCAATGTAAAGTGCCACAAAGATAAAACCCAAAACCGCCATCAACATTGGCGTGAACCTGTATTTTTGGACTGTTGCTATTGCTTTTGTCATATTCAGATAAACTCACAAACCCTTAACTTGGCGGACCTGGCTCGTCTATTGACCAAAACCTCTTCTCTCGTAGGTTTTATGGCTTTCTTATTGACTCTTTTGCCTACCCCGCTCCTTTCCCAAGCCACGAATTGAAGCTTTACTATCCTGTCCTCCCCGCTGTGGAAACTTATGATTGCCAGTCTTCCTTTATGCGCTACGACCGCCGGCATTTGGGAAAGAAAATCTCTCAAAGCTCCCAATTCGTCGTTAACCGCAATTCTTATCGCCTGAAAGGTTTTGGTGGCCGGATGGATTTTTCTTCTGTGGTACCAGAGAGGTGTTGCCGCTTTGACCGTTTCCACAAGCTCAAAGGTTTTTGTGATCGGTGTTTCTCTTCTTCTTTTTACAATCTCTTGAGAAATGTTTCTGGCAAATTGTTCTTCTCCGTAATTTCTCAAAATTTCTTCAAGTTCTTCTGGGCTCGCGGAATTGATGAGGTCAATTGCCGTGTAGCTCGCATCACCCGAAAGCGTCATAAGAAGCGGTTCGTCGCGGAGAAAAGAAAATCCTCTGCCGGATTCACTTATCTGTTCGCTTGAAAATCCCAGGTCAAGAAGAATTGCGTTTACGTCAACAACCCCCGTTGTCAAAAGAATCTCCTTCAAATTGCGAAAGTTATCTTTTATGAAGTGTGTTTGCACCGACAACTCTTTAGCAATCGGTTCAAACATTGCCCTGTTTCGAAGAAGCGCTTTCTCGTCCACATCAATGCCTATGAATGTACCTCCGGGGGAAATTCTTTTAATGATTTCCTGTGCGTGTCCTCCACTGCCGAGGGTGCCGTCAACGGCCGTCGTTCCCGCTAAAAGCGATAAGCTCTCAATCGTTTCTTGTAAAAGAACTGGTTTATGAATTGCCATATTAGAGAGTGCCAAGATTGCCAAGTTTTTCCGCAAGCTGGTCCGCGTGCGTTAAAGCTTTCTTCTTGTGCAATTGCCACTCTCTTTCATTCCACAATTCCACCCTGTCGTGAATTCCGACAAAGACCACTTTTGCTCGAAGCTTTGCGTGGTCACAGAGATACTCCGGCAAAAGAATGCGCCCCGCAGAATCCACTTCACACTCTCCCGCTCCCCCGAACATGGCTCTGGTAAATTGGCGATTGTTTGCCTGGCCGAGTCCTAGGTTCGCGAGCTTGAGAGAAATTTTTTGCCAAGTCTTTAGAGGAAAAAGCCATAGACATTTGTCCAGGCCAATGGTAACGACAACGTGGCGTCCAACTTCCTTGCGGAATTTGGAAGGCAGCGAAATTCTTTTTTTGTCGTCAAGAGCATGAGTGAATTCCCCGATGAGCATTTGGCTTTTTACTTGTCGCACTCTTCGTTAGAAGGGTGCTGGTGGGTTTCCCACTTTATCCCACTGGCTCATAGTATAAACCCACTCTTACCCACAGTTATCCACAGCTACCCATTCTTATCCACAGTTATCCACAATCTCCAATCTTTATCAAAAACAAAGAGCGGAGATTGTGGATAACTGTGGATAAGAATGGGTAGCTGTGGATAACTGTGG
>DATEAC010000040.1:0-7618 GCA_036584645.1 Minisyncoccota bacterium
TTACTACGATATATCGTAGTAAATTAGAAAAACCAAAACAATGCTTACAATAATTTTATTTCTGATAATTTTGAGTGTTTTGGTGGCCGTGCATGAGGCGGGGCACTTGGTTTTGGCTAAATGGGTTGGGGCCAGAGTAAAAGAATATGCCATTGGCTTTCCGCCGCGGATTTTTTCAAAACAAATGGGAGAAACAAAATATAGTTTGAATGCGACTCCCTTGGGCGGCTACGTAAACATTGCCGGCGAGGAAGGAGTAGACGACCCAAACGAAGCGGATATTCCAATGGGGGAAAAACTTTCCGCCAAACATCCGCTTAAAAAAATAGCGGTGCTTGCAGCCGGCGTGTTTGCAAACGTAGTGCTTGCGTGGCTTTTAATTTCCGTGACGCTCATGATGGGTTCATACGAATCGGTATTAACCACGGACCCTCTGCCCGCCGACGCAAAGGTAATAATCTTAGGCATTTCGCCCGGCTCGCCCGCGGCGAAGATAGGACTAATGCCAGCGGATGAAGTCTTGAGAGTTTCTTCTTTTGAGAAATCAATCAAACCAAAAACCGCCGATGAGTTAGTTGCGTTTCTTTCAGGACACCAGGAAGAGAAAGTGACTCTGCGTGTCTTACGTAATGGCGCCGAGAAAGAATTCAAAGATATTCAAGCGGCGGGAGGGATTGTTGAAGGCAAAAAAGCATTGGGCATTGGCATTGACACCGTGGTTAAGAAATCGTACCCGTTTTTTACGGCTTTGTATAAAGGATTGGGGATTACAGGCAACACAATAAAAATAATCACCGTTTCTGCGGGGCGCGCTCTTTGGAACATAGCGCAGGGTAAAGGAGGGTTGGGTGAAGTAGCGGGGCCCGTGGGTATAGGAAAAATCGTGGGGGAGGTGCGCTCTTTGGGGCTGGTTTCCGTTATCACTTTTGCCGCTTTTCTCTCCATAAACTTGGCCATTATAAATATCTTGCCGTTTCCGGCCCTTGATGGCGGCAGAATTTTGTTTACTGTTTTTGAGTGGGTTGCGGGTAAACCAGTACCGACCAAGATTTCGCGAGCGGTTCACGGCGCGGGCTTTGCCATCTTGATTTTTTTAATGATTGTTGTAACCATTCACGACATCAAACAATTGTTTTAAGATATGAATATGAATATTGAAGGACCAGAAATAAAAGCAGAAGCGGAAAAATTTAAAATTAGGCAAGAGATTCAAACGGCTCTTATGGAAAGGGATTTTCCTAAAGGATATGAAAGAAATGAAATCTTCGCCGACTGGATAAGCTCAAACTCCGCCAAGTTTTCCGAGCTATTTGAAAAGGAATGGGCAAAGTCGGATTTTTTGGATAGATATAAAGTGAATCCGAATGACGTTATAAATAGACTTTGGGTGGCGCTTGCGGCATTTGAAGCGGGAGGCAGAAAAGAAGCGGCGTAAACAGAAACCGCCTCGCCCATACAGGAAGGTTTGAAAGAAGAGGCGTAGTTTTAAAACTCATTTTAAAAAAGTAGTTTCTGACGTGTAACCTTTCGATATATCGAAAGAAAAAGGATGTATAATGACCGAGAATAGGACAATTAAAAATGCCGCACATTTCAAATCGCAAACTAGATAAAAAGACCGTTGAAAGGCTTGATAGAAATCTTATCAAGTTTCTTCTCGACACTAGTTCTGAAAAGAGAAAAAATATCTTCAATGAAATTATTACTCCCACCGAGAAGATCATGGTGGCCAAAAGACTCATGCTTTTGTTGTTTATTAAGCGCGGGTTGTCAGCGTATGAGATTGCCAGGACGCTTAAGATGAGCACTTCCACGATTACAAGGTTCCAGGTGGCCGTTGAATCTGGCGCTTTTCGTAATAGTATCGGATGGCTTAATACGAAATTGGCGTACGACAACGTTTCCGACTTATTTTCGGTGTTGTCGGAAATGGTCTTGGGGAAGAGGATGTCAATGAATCAGATAATTAAAAAATTAACGTAGATAATTTCACGCTCTTCAAACCTTTCGATATATCGAAAGGTTTGAAGAGTTTGTTTGATGGACGGAGAGAGATTTCTTTTTTGAATAATTTTTCGTATGAGGATGAAAATTTCTATAAAACAGAAACCCCGTACCAAAGCGTAGCTTGGGTACGGGGCGTGCCGACCACGAGGGCGTGCGGTATCACGGGTGATTAGCGGGAAATGTACGATTGGGCCTTCCAGTAGGACCTGACTATCCAGAGCGCACCAATCAGTACCGTGAGCAGGTGCGTGGAGTCAGCCAGTTTCTGCCCACCGAAATGATGCGAAAGACTGACCAGGCCGACCACGATAGCGGCTCCTCCTCCCAGACCGATTATAATAAAGTACAAGAGCGGATACTTCATGGCGAATGCGTTTAGAAGTCTCATTACTCACCCCTCAAGGCAGATGGTACAGAAAGCCAAAAGAACCAACCATAGCTGTTATGCCTATTTAATATTTATTGTCAAGTCATTAAAATCGGTTGATTTTAATGACTTGCGACTTCGCTCGTGTTGTTCAAGTGCTAGATTTTGAAGTATTATTTAAGGACTAAATCAAATGAAACAGAGCCAATTATTTTGTAAAACGCGCCGAGAAGGCCCTAAAGATGAAGTGGCACGGAATGCCGAGCTTCTTATCCGTGCGGGCTATATTCATAAGGAAATGGCGGGGGTCTACTCTTTTTTACCTCTCGGCCTGCGAGTGATTGAAAAAATAAAACAAATCGTACGCGAGGAGATGAACGCCATAGGCGGGGAAGAGCTTCATCTGGCGACCCTTCAAGACCCTGAAGTCTGGGCCAAAACGGACAGATGGAATGATTCCGTGGTGGATGTGTGGTTCAAGACAAAACTTAAAAACGATTCCGAATTGGGCTTGGCTCCCACTCACGAAGAACCCTTAACCTCAATGATGCTCAATCACATTCACTCGTATAAAGATTTGCCTGTGTACGTGTATCAATTCCAGACTAAATTTAGGAATGAGTTGCGCTCAAGGTCAGGAATTTTACGCGGACGGGAGTTTTTGATGAAGGATTTATATTCTTTCACCACTTCGCAAGAGGAGCTGGATAAATTTTATGAAAAAGCGGCCGGCGCTTATGAAAAAATTTTTAAAAGGGTTGGTATCGGGGATGTTACGTACAGAACCCTTGCTTCGGGCGGCATGTTCTCAAAATGGAGTGATGAATTTCAAACCATTACCAAAACTGGCGAGGACACCATTTATTTAGATGAGAAAAAAGGCATTGCCGTAAACGGTGATGTCTATGGTCCTCAAACGTTAGACGAGCTGGGGCTTAAAGAAAAAGATTTGCAAAAGAAAAAAGCCATTGAGGTGGGAAATATTTTCAAGCTTGGCACCAAATATTCTCAACCGCTCGGGCTTGTTTACCAAGACACGGACGGCGTAAAGAAGCCCGTGGTCATGGGTTCTTACGGCATAGGCATTACGCGCTTGATGGGAGCTATCGTTGAGGTTTTTGCGGATAGCAAAGGATTGGTCTGGCCAAAAGAAATCGCGCCCTTCCAAGTGCACTTAATTCTTTTGGAAAAGGGAAAATCCAATGCCGATAAACTTTATAAAGAACTCACAGAAAACGGCATTGAAGTGCTTTATGACGACCGTGATTTGAGGGCGGGAGAAAAATTCGCTGACAGCGATTTATTGGGCATTCCAGCGCGGATCATCGTGAGCGAAAAGTCAAATGAAAAAGCGGGTTTTGAGGTGGTTGACAGAAGAACGGGTATGGCGAGAATGGCATTCGTCACAGACCTCAAAAAGGAGATTAAATAGTTAAAATCAAATAAACCCCCACACTAAATCGTAAGAATCTTCATAAATCAAAAAAATGTCAATGTTTACAAATAATTTTAATAATTTAGTGTGGGGGTAAATGGCGGAGCGCAGGCAAACGAGTTTTCGGGAAAGAATAAGAAGAGCATTATCAAATGACGTTGGTATTGACCTAGGCACGGTTAATACTCTGGTTTATGTAAAAGGCAGGGGGGTAGTCATAAGTGAGCCTTCCGTTGTTGCCATTAATCAAAAGACCGGCGCGGTGGTGGCAGTCGGTCGTGATGCAAAGGACATGCTTGGCCGCACGCCGACCCACATAACGGCGGTCAAGCCCGTGGTGGAAGGCGTAATTTCCGATTTTGAGGTGACAGAAGAAATGATCAGCTATCTTTTGTCGCGAGCGCAGGAAGGGCACAAAAAAATTTTAGGGCCGAGGGTGGTCGTCGGCGTGCCTTCGGGCATTACCGACGTTGAGACGCGGGCCGTTCGGGACGCTTGTCAAAATGCGGGAGCAAGCGAGGTGCATATCGTTGAGGAACCGATAGCCGCGGCTATCGGCATGAGACTTCCGGTAAAAGACCCCGTTGGTTCAATGGTTATTGATATTGGCGGCGGCACTACGGACATTGCCGTTATTTCTTTGTCCGGCATTGTGCGATCCAAAAACATACGAATAGCGGGGGATGCTTTTGACGACAACATCGTTTCTTATGTTCGAAATGAGTTTAAAGTGCTCATTGGTCATAAGTCGGCCGAAGAAGTGAAAATAGCCATTGGTTCGGTAATGCAAGACGATGAGGGAGCAGAGGCGGTGGTGCGCGGCCGTGACTTGGTAACAGGTTTGCCCCGCGAAGTGGCGGTTACGGATGCCGATATCCGGGAGGCGATTGGCGCGTCAATTGGAACCATAGTGGAAGGGGCAAGAGAAGTCTTGGAAACCACGCCTCCTGAAATCTTGTCCGATGTCATGCATAGGGGAGTAAATATTGCGGGCGGCGGCGCTCTTTTCCGCGGCCTGCCCGAGCTTTTAGAACACGAATTGAGAATCCCCATTCATGTGCCGCCGGACCCCCTGCTTGCGGTCGTCAGGGGTTGCGCCGCCATTTTGGATGATATTGACTACTGGCAAGACATTCTCCTGGTCAACGAAGATGAAATATCACCCGTCTCGTAAATCTTTTCCTTTCAATAAGAAAATTGTCGGCATTATTCTTGTGCTTTTTGTTTTTCTTGTTGCTTCTTTTATTTCTTCGGTTCGCGATATTTTAATCACTTCTTATTCCTACAGCGCTTGGTTTGCGCGTCAGTTTACCGTTGAGTTAATTCACCGAGTCATTAATCCTTGGGAAAGTGTAAATATAGAAAATGCCACCACAACGGTTGCTCAGGCGGAGATTAACCTTTTGCGTAAAGAAAACGAGGACTTAAAAACAATGCTTGGTCGTCAGCCGTCCGAAAAAACAATTTTGGCGAGAGTTTTGGTTAAACCTCCTCAAACTCCTTACGACGAGGTTGTAATAGATGTGGGGCAATCCTTGGGAGTTTCGGAAGGGGCGCAACTTTACGATGAGACGGGCGCTCTTGTCGGCACTGTCACGTCCACGTCAAATTCTTTCTCTAAAGCAAAGCTTTTTTCTTCGCCCGGAATTATTACTGAAGGCGAACTTTTGAAAGAGGGGATAGTTTTGTCGCTTTTGGGACAGGGAGACGGCTCGTTTACCGCCAAAGTGCCCCGAGAATTTAACGTAAAAGAGGGAGACATTTTTATTTTATCGGGGCTGAAAAGCCGCCCCCTGGCTGAGGTGATTAAAATACAAAGTGACGCGGAAGATTCTTTCAAAATTATTTTCGCTAAAGGATTTTTTGAGCCGCGTTCTCTCACTTGGGTTTTTGTTGAATTATGAAAAAAATAGTTTACAAAAGAATTTTCACTTTTTTGGCAGTCCTTTTGGTGAGTTTTTTTATGCCTTGGCAAATGACGGCGGTTCTTCTGCTGGCGGCCGCCCTTTTTATGCCAATTCCCATTGAATACGTTTTTCTTCTGGTTGGATTTTTTGGTGTAGGAATTTTTTCATACATTTGGCTCGTTTTTGTTTTCCTTGGACTGTTTCTCAGACAGCGCACCCGCTTTAATTTTTTCTCCCCAAAGGACACTCGGGCCTTAAGAATGTAATCTTATGCGTACTTTAAGAACCTTTAAAAAAATATTTAAGAGAGAAAATCGGCACGGCCATGAAATTGATCCCGATGAAGTGCTGGCCGAGTCCGCCAATCTCATTCAAGCCGACAAGGAGCGCCTGGAAGGCAGGCTTATTCTCCCAATTGAGAGGTCGTCTTATCTCATTTTTGGAGTTTTCTTAACTATCTTGTTGTTAGTCGCCATCGGCAGACTGTTAAATCTTCAAGTTGTTGACGGAGCTGATTTTGCAAAAAGAAGCGTCACCAACTCTCTGCAAAAAACCGTAGTTTTTGCAAACAGAGGAATAATTTTTGACGGAGAAGGCACACTGCTTGCCGGCAATGAACCGCCAAAAGAAAATACAAGCAGAAACGGGCAAGAAGTCGCGTGGAGCACGCGAAAATACGCCGACTATAAAGGACTTTCCAATCTTATCGGATACATTGCTTACCCGAAAATAGACAACAAAGGCAATTTTTACACTACAGACGTTATCGGCAAAGACGGCGTGGAAGAATATTTTGACGATATTCTAGCGGGTAGGAACGGCACCCTCATTCGCGAAAAGGATGCAACAGGAAGCATTGTTTCGGAAAGCACGGTTAAAAAGCCAAGAGACGGAACAAACATCACTCTTTCAATCAATGTTCGGGTTCAGGACGAGCTTTACAAAGAACTAAAACAACTTGCCTCTGAACGAGGCTTCGCTGGCGGCGCGGGAGTGATTATGGATTTGAACAATGGAGAAATTCTCGCCCTCGCTTCGTATCCGGAATATGACTCACAGACGATGACTGACGGCCGGGACGAGAAAGCCATTCTTGCTTTTTTAAAAAGTGGGGACAAACCCTTTCTTGACCGGGTTGCTCAAGGGCTGTATATTCCCGGTTCAATTATTAAACCGTATTTGGCCGTGGGCGCGCTTCAGGAACGCATTGTTGACCCTCTTAAATTATTTTTGGCAAGCGGCTCCATTAGCGTACCCAATCCTTACGACAGCAAGCATCCGACAGTTTTCAAAGATTGGAAGGTTCATGGACTGGTGGACATGAGAAAAGCCTTGGCCGTGTCATCAAACGTTTATTTTTTTACCATCGGCGGCGGTTATGAGGGTCAAAGGGGACTTGGTATCGGCAATATTGAAAAATACATGAAAATGTTCGGCTTTGGTTCAAAAACGGGCATTGAAATTGACAATGAAGAAGCCGGGAACGTTCCAAGTCCGAAATGGAAAGCCGAGACTTTCAATGACCCAACGTGGCGGCTTGGCGACACTTATAACAGCGCCATCGGCCAGTATGGTTTTTTGGTGACTCCCGTACAGGCGGTGAGAGCGGTGGCGGCAATCGGCAACGGCGGTTTTCTCGTTACGCCAACCATTATTAAGCGCGGTCAGGAAAACAGCGCCCTTAAAAATATATTGGCGCAAAAAGGCCAGGATCTAAAAGATGATAACAAGGAAACCCTGCCGATTGCGCAGGAAAATTTGCAAATTGTAAGAGAAGGAATGAGAAAGGGTGTTTTAGAAGGAACAGCTATCGGATTGAATATTGCCGAGGTTGCGGTGGCGGCCAAAACGGGCACGGCGGAGCTCGGAGTATCCAAAGAGTCCGTTAATTCATGGACAACG
>DATEAC010000004.1:0-16296 GCA_036584645.1 Minisyncoccota bacterium
TTTTCTGCTATTGCTTTCTCCTCGCTCAGAAATAAAAGCGAGCTTTTGCTTCACTCGCTTGTCGAAAGATCAAGTTTGGCTCTATTGGGCCGTATTTTACACCGCTCCCTTTAAATCTTCAATTTTGACTCTTTTTTGTTCGCCTGAATCGCGATCGCGTACAGTCACAGTGTCGTCCTCTAAAGTATCAAAATCAATGGTTATGCAAGACGGCGTGCCTATTTCATCTTGCCTTCTGTATCTTTTACCTATGTTTCCATTGTCGTCAAAAACTGCTGTTGAAAAATCTTTCTTGAGTGTTTCATAAACTTCACGCGCTTTTTTCACAAGTTCCGGTTTGTTTTTCAATAGAGGAAAAACTGCTACGCGCACGGGCGCAATTTCTTTTGGTAGTTTTAGGAAAATTCTTTTCTCACCGCCTAATTCGTCCTCCGCATGACAAGACAGCAGAACAGCAAGAATCGTTCTATCAACACCAAGCGACGGTTCTATAACGTGTGGAGTCAATCGTTCTCCCGTCTTTTCATCCAAGTAAGAAAGATCAACGCCGGAAGACGCCGAATGGGCGCGTAAATCAAAATCGGTGCGATAAGCCAAACCCCACAACTCTTTTCTGCCAAAAGGATAATCAAATTCAAAATCAATTGTGCGTTTGGAATAGTGAGCGCGTTCTTCTTCCGCTTGCTCGCGCTCATGAATTTTCTTGATACCAACCGCTTTGGCAAATTTTTTCATAACCTCAACCCATTTCTCAAAATATTTTTTCCAATCGGTCTCTTCCACAAAATATTCCAACTCCATTTGTTCAAACTCACGCGCGCGGAACACGAAATCGCGGGGAGCAATTTCGTTTCTAAAGGCTTTGCCGATTTGGGCGACCCCAAAAGGCAACTTCGGATGAAAACAATCAATAATATTTTTAAAATTTACAAAGATGCCTTGCGCTGTTTCGGGCCGAAGATAGGAATTTGTTGCCTCACTGCCTGTGCCGACCGATGTCTTGAACATAACGTTAAATTTTTCGCCGCTTTCCATCGGGTCGGTAAAACCTCCCACATGGCCGCTCGCTTCCCAGACTTTTGAGTTCATTATGACGGAGGTGTCCACGCCGTAAACACTTTCTTGGTCGGAAACAAACATCTTCCACCACAATTTTTTGATGTTTTCCTTCAGAGCCAATCCAAGAGGGCCGTAATCCCAAGTACCCGAAAGACCGCCGTATATTTCAGAGCCGGGAAAGATAAAACCGCGCCTTTTTGCAAGAGAGACTGTTTTTCCAAGTTTATCATCGGATGCCATGGTTGAATTCTCCTATAAATTATTTCATTTGACCACCGTGCCCGCGTTCTGCGGGGCGTTGCCGTCTTGAGGCAACGCTGTTGTCACATCATCAAGAGAAACTTTGACCTCTTCACCCGTAAAAGCGTCCGTGCCAACAAACTCCGGCCTTGATAGGAGAGAGGGCGTAAAGCCGATTTGCGACACGCTTGGAGTGAGGCTTAAACCAATAGTAACAGTGCGAGCTCTATCGTCAGCGGAAACATTTCCTATCAGCCACGAAAGAGTGCGAGTTTTATCGTCAAAGGTTATCTTTTCGTTCCCCGGTGAAGAAATATCGTTCCAAGACACGTTGGGGGGAAGAGACATTTTTAAGAGAGCATTATTGACGTCGGCGAATGAACTTCCGGCTGACATGACAACCGCGTAGGTGGTAGTTTGGTTTGCCCGCGGAGGGACGGGCCCGGTTTGGTCAAAAACGGAACTCTCTCGGGTGGCATAGGCCGAAACTGATGGGTTAGCTTTAAATTTAAACGACAGAAGAGCGTCAGCCGTAATGGGCACGGTTGATTCAGGCTGACTGCCTTCCATAACCACGCGCACGGACACTCCTTGATTACGAGCCTCGCCGGGCGGGAATTTCGGTATGGCGAGAACAAAGCGCACTCTGCCGCTTGAACCGGGAGAAATGTTTGCCAAATCTTCGTTGCCGGATTGTTGCCATACGATTGAATGTTTTCTTGAATCGTAAAAACCTCCATACTGCGCCAAGATGTTGTTCTCATCAAAGATGCCCGTCAAAGTCGCTTCAATGCGAGCGTCCGTGATTTGTGTCGCCAAATTGTTTGTCCAGCTTATTTCAATGGGGATTCTTTCTCCCGGTTGAGTGCTCAAACTGCTCTCGCCCCCCGCAACGCCCACTTTCAGAGAAAGAAGCGGCTTTGAAACGCCGATGGTTTCCAAACTTGACGCAATTTGGTTTGTCGCGCTCCCTGCGGCGCCGCCCGAAACGGCCACCGAGAATTTAAAAGTTCTTTCCTCGTTGTTTTCGGCTTCAAGAGAACCCTTCAAATAAACCGTTTTGGTGTTGCCCTCCGGCACGTCACCGAGGCGCCAGACGTTGTTGTTGGCAAACGGCTTTGGTTCGGAGGAAATAAAAGAAAATCCAAAAGGATATTCGGCGGAAAGTACAACGTTTGCTATCGGTTCGGGTGAATTTGATTTCACAGACAAAGAAATATCAAATGGCTCGCGAGAAACAGTGGTTTTGGGAATAGACACGCCAAGAATTACCGGCGCGGAACCTATGGCCAATTCAAAAACCTCTTCCTTGACGAAGGTTGCCTGCGAGCCGGGCACCCGATATTCAAGCCGCGCGACAAAAGTTTGAACGTCATCCTTTTGCCCAAATAAAATCATGGAAATTTGTCTGTTTGATGATTTGCCGGCGCCCAAAGAACCAATGTTTACGGTGTCCGTGCTAAGTTCTCTCGTTCTGTCGTTGGCCGCCCTTGCCCCCTTTGGATACTCCAGTTTGAGAACGGCATTTTCTATGGAACGGGCATTGCGATTTTCCACCCTTAGGTCAATGGAAAGAGGCACCGCCGCTCCCACTATTGAAGGACCTGCCATAATAATGCTTATGTTTTTTTCGGAAACCGACGGACCGCCCAAGAAAAACCGATAACCGGCAAAACCAGCCGCCAAAATCGCAAAAGCCACGGAAAAGAGAAAAATTCTTTCAAATAGTTTTCTATGCGGATGTTCCGTCTCTCGGGAAACAAGGTCAGAAAGCGACACGCTTTCTTTTTCTTCTTCAAGGGGTTCTTGCTCTTCTCTTGGTAAGAGGCTTAATCTCTCGGTTTTTGGCAAACGAGCCTCGTTTCTTGAATAAAGAGCTTCTTCCAGACGCTCCAATTTGTCTGGTCTTTTATTTTTTTCCATCCCATTTATTATACCGTCTTTACTAAATTACTTTCCTTGAGCCCGTTATTTATGCGTTGGACAAGTTCTTTTTCAAAATGCTTAACTTCAAGAAGCGCCCGGTCGCTAAAATTATTGAAGTCTTTTAAAGACTCTGGCAAATCCGCAAAAGACAGGAAGCCTAAAATATTGAGAATTCTGCCGACTAGCACCACTTCAAAAGTTTTGACAACATAAGAATCAAGGCCGGCAAGCGTCTTTAATCCGGTATAAATGCAATCAAAAAGTTTGGGCTCTCCCTCTTCGCCCACAATTTTTGCAATGAGCTGACAAACCCGAGCAACAATTTTTTTCTTGGGTAAATCCTTGAGTGACGAGAGGAAGTTTTCTTTAACCTCGGCTTGGATAAGTTTCCAGCCCTCTTTTCCGCGCACAAGCGTGTAAACGCCCGCGGAATAAGGCATAATGTGGCCTTTGAGCTTGCCGGAAGCCGCTCGCGACGAAACGGCTTTTGCCGAAATCTTGCCCAAACCCCTTGAGAGAAGCGAGACAAAACTGCTTTTCTCCCCGGAGGAACGAACCGAAAGAATAATGCCTGAATGGGAATAAAGTTTGTGCATTTACATTTAAACACGCTCCACTCTTTCTACCTTTAGCTCTTGAGTGCTGTCCTTAAAAACAATTTCTTTTATGTTGCCGTGTTTTTTAAGGAAAGACTCAAAGAATTTCAAAGAGTTTATGGACGATTGAGAAGCGGAGATTTTGACTCGTACCGGCTCATTCGGTACAAGACCCATCTCTTTTCTTTTTTCCTGAATCGTTCTTAAAAGCTCTCTGACATCGCCCTCGGCTTTCAACTCTGGCGTAATTGTTGTATCAAGAATAATTTCTTCTGTAATTTGTTCATCAAATATCACTTCTTTAACATTCATTTCGTCCTTAACGAGAGCGATTAATTCTTGCTCCATGTTTGACTTTTGACTTTTGACTTTTAATATTCTTAGCGGCTGTCTGATTTTTATATTCGCGCGCGAGCGTTGCTCAAGCGCTTTAGAAACAAGATTTCTGACATCATTCATCTGCGCTATTAATTTCTCGTCAACATTTCTTTCTTTTGGCCAATCTGCCAGATGAACACTCGCCATGTCTTTTTCTACACGCACGCTTTGCCACAACATTTCGGCGTAAAACGGTGTAAACGGAGCCATAATTCTCGCGAGCGAATGAAGTACAAAACGCGTAGCTTGAGAGGCCGTGCGTGCGTCTTCGTCCCCTTCCTTAAAACGCTCTCTTGAACGACGGATATACAACTGTGAAAAATCTGCGACAAAATCGCGAATGGCGCGCACCGCCTCAACAATTCTGTAGTGTTCCAGTCCCCCCGTCACAATTTTATTTGTCTCTGACAGTCTTGCCAAAATCCATCTGTCCAAAATATTTTTAGAAGAATCTTTCGGCTCCGCTTGCACCCCGTACATTTCATAAAATGAATAAACGTTCGTAAGCAGAGCAAACACTTTCCTGGACATCTCTTTTACGGATTCGGGGTCAAAATTCTTCGGTTCTCCCGACTCTTTGGCGGCATACATCCAGAAACGAAGCGGGTCGGCTCCGAATTCCTCCATTGCTTGCCACGGGTCCACAATGTTCCCCGTGGACTTGGACATTTTCTTGCCCTCTTTATCTAAAAGAAGGCCGAGACAAATTACATTTTTGTACGCGCGACCGCGCCCCATCAGACAGCCAATGGCATGAAGGGTGTAAAACCAGCCGCGCGTCTGATCTATGGCCTCGCAAATATAGTCGGCGGGGTAACCCTTGCCTTCCACCCATTTTTTATTTTCAAAAGGATAATGATCTTGCGCGAAAGGCATAGCCCCCGAATCAAACCAGACATCCATCACCTCTTTTACGCGCTTGAATTCCTTGCCGTTTTTCACCAACACCACGTCGTCAATGAACGGCTTGTGCAGATCCAATTCAAAATTTTTGTCGTGAGGAAGCGGGGTAAAGAGATATTCACTCATATCTGCATTTTCAACAACAAGCGTATCTATAATTTCTTTTGAACGTTCCATTGAAGCGCCCTCGTATACCGCTTGAAATACTTCGGCTCCGATGCCATGCGTTACGACCAAAATAGTCTCGTCTGAATGTTTTTTGTCTGTATCGTATACAAAACTGCCAAAACGTTTTTTTGCATCCAAATAACTTTCCCCATTTGGTGTTGGAATATCATAAGTGAGCATTTTTTTGGCTTCGTAATCTAAGAATTCGCTGAACGGTTTGCCGTTAAAATCACCGAAACTATATTCGTGAATTCGTTCATCAATGATTATCTTGTCTTTTGGAAAATCAATGACATTGCAAATTATCTTTGCTGTTTCTCTGGTGCGAAGATATGGTGATACATATATTGAGGTGATGTTTTCATTTTTCAGTTTTTTCCCCATTTCTTCAGCTTGCTTTCTGCCTTTATCTGTCAGGCCATATGAATCATTTGAATCTGAACTACAAATACCCTTCGCGTTTGTTTCGGCTTCGCTGTGTCTGGCAAAAAAGAAAGTGTTTCTGTTTGATTTTATATATTTTTTGAGGGTCTCAACGGAATCAACAACTATTTTCTCGCCGTCTTTTGATTCCCACACAGGTAAAGGCGTGCCCCAGTAACGCTCGCGTGATATCGCCCAGTCTTTCACCTCGTTTAACCATTCGCCAAAACGACCCCTCTTTATGTAGTCTGGTTCCCAATGAATTTTTTTGTTTTCCGAGATTAACTTATCGCGAAGTTTGCTCATGGCGATATACCAAGAATCGCGGGCGTAATAAATAAGGCGAGCCCCGCACCGCCAGCAAAATGGATAGGAGTGCTGATAATTTTCTTTCTTAAACAACAGATTTCTTTGGTCCAAATCCTTGAGAATATCTACTGAAAGAGCCTCATCATTGACTGAACGCCCTTCCAAAAACCCCGTGCCTTTTATAAAATGCCCCGTTTCATCTACTAAATGAAATTTTGGTAATCCAACTTTTGTACCTAATTCAAAATCATCTTGTCCGTACATCACTGCTGTGTGTACTATGCCCGTACCCTCTTTAGTGTTTACAAAATCTGCTTCATAAACTTGAAACGCTTTTGGTAATTTTTCTTTTTCACTTTCCGGTAGATTGTCTTTCAAAAATGAAAATGGCGGCTCGTATTTAAGATTGATTAAATCTTTACCTTTTATTTCTCTAACAATTTCAAATCCTTCTGGTAAAATGTTTGTCCTCTCCTCTGCAAGAATAAAAAATTCATCTCCAGATTTTGCTTTCACATAATCAATTTCTTTTCCCACTGCCAGCGCAACGTGCCCGGGTAAAGTCCATGGCGTCGTCGTCCAAGCGAGCAAATAGGTATTTGCTCGTCTTGAGCTTGCCGAAGGATTTTTCTCTTCTCCGACCACGGGAAATTTTATGTAAAGAGACAAATCTTTTATGTCCTCGTATCCTTGCGCCAATTCGTGGCTAGACAGAGCCGTGCCACAGCGCGGACACCACGGCACTACCTTGTAGTCTTTGTATAAAAGATTCTGCTTGGCAATTTCTCCAACAATACTCCAAACCGACTCAATGTATTCCGGTTTGTAGGTGATGTAAGCGTTTTTCTGGTCCAGAAGATAGCCCATGCGCTCGGTAAATTTCTGCCATTCGTCTATGTATGTCCACGCGCTTTCCTTGCATTTTTCATTAAAGGCGGCAACGCCGTACGCCTCAATGTCTTTTTTTGATTTGATGCCGATTTGTTTTTCTACTTCAATTTCAACCGGCAGGCCGTGAGTGTCCCAGCCGCCCCGGCGGCGCACATGAAAGCCCCGCATGGTCTTGTAGCGCAAGACAACATCCTTGAAAGCGCGGGAGACCAGATGGTGGATGGCGGGGCGGCCGTTTGCCGTCGGCGGACCTTCATAGAAAATAAATTTCCCTTCGGGTGATTTTTTGGTCTCTATTTTTTCTAAAAGATTTTGTTCCTTCCAAAAAGAGAGTATTTTTTCCTCTGCCTTGGGCAGTGGCTCTTTAAGGAGAGATTTATCTTCTCTCGCCTTTTCCATACTCATTCCAGTTTATCACATCCTTTCAGGGGCGGCGATGGCAAGAATATGAAGCCCTCGGGCAAGAATTTCTTGAAATATTTTTACGATAGCGAGTTTTTGGGCGGATGCGTTTTTGTCTTCTGTAATCATTTGTTCTGATGCATACCAAGAATTGAAAGCTCCACATATCTCCAATAGATATTCCACCAGAAAATTGGGAGAATATTCCTCTGCCGCGCGCGATACAGTATCTTCAAAACGCGAGAGTAAGCGCAACAAATTTTTGGCGCCAAAAATTTGTTGCGCTTTCTCCAGTTCTATTCTCTCTTCTTTACCTTTCTCCAAAAGCGAATTGGCTCGCGCGTGAGTGTACATAAGGTACGGCCCGGAGTCGCCTTCAAACGAAATGGACTTATTAATATCAAAAATAATATCCTTGCCCGGGTGCTGGCGAAGAATTGAAAATTTTATCGCCCCCACCGCAACTTTCTCCGCTAAATTTTTATCAATACCAGCCCGCCCGCTTTTTTCCATTACTTTTAATGCCGCTTGTTTAACTTCGTTTATTAAAAACTCTGCCGTAACAACATCACCCCTGCGTGAAGACATTTTGCCGCTAGGCAGGCGCATCATGCCGTGCGAAATGTGAAAAGTTTTTCCTGAAAGCTCCGGCAGAACCTCTTCGGCCGCTTTCAAAACTACTTTGAAATAGTCATTCACTTCATTGCCGGTGATGACAACTGATTTGTCGTAATTAAATTTTTGCGATTTCAGCTTGAAAAGCCCGAGTTCTTTTGCCTCGTATGTCGGCAAGCCTTCTTTGGTAATAAATACACGGGTGTGAAGCTTTAGATCTCTTTCCTTGCCTTCATATATCACTGCCTCATCGCTTTCTGTAAAAACTTTCCCAACATTTTTCTTTACGATTTCCAAGCCGATGGGACCAGATTCTGATTCAAAAAAGAAATAATCAAATTTTGTGCCAAGCTTCTTATATATTTTCTCAAACTCTTCAAGTGATTTCTTTTTCCCCTCTTGATATCGTGAGTTTAGTTCCGGGTCAGATTGGTTATAAATTTTTTTATTTATTTCTTGTATTTCTACTTTAGCCCGCTCATCCTCATCAAACGCTTTTGCGCCAAGAGCATAATCACCTTTCCATAAGGCTTTCGCCGCATGCATGCCTACATCCCCCTGATAACAAGCCCTTTTTACCTCCATCCCCGTTGCCTCAATAAGCCCGGCGATTGCTTCGCCTATGGCATTGCTCATCAGATGTCCAATATGAAATTCTTTGAAAGGATTGGGGTCGGTATATTCAACAATCACTTTCTCCAAACCTTTCGATATATCGAAAGGTTTGGTTTTGGCTGAAGAAATCAGAAATTCATCACTCAAAGAAAAATTTATGAACCCTGGCCCAGCAATCGAAATTTCAGAAATAAAATCGGGTTTATTTGCACTCAATTTCTCAACAAAATCTCGTGCGGCTTTTTGGGGATTGCTTTGAGATAACGCGACATTCGTGGCAATATCGCCAAAATTAAGATTTTCAGCAAAAGAAACCGCGCCCGTTTCGCCGAGCTCCCTTTTCAGCCAATTTTTCACTTGTTTTAAAGTCGTTTCTTTCACGCTTTCATCATAACAAAAAGCCCCGCGAGATGACGTCATCTCGCGGGGCCCCTCACTTGGGCGGAGTGCCCCAAGCAAGAATAATATCAAGCACTCCGAAGAACTCTTTAGCAACGATTTTGAGCGGCCGGCTCGCGTCAATGACCCTGTGCGGGTGCAAAGACACGAATTCCAGAAGCCCGTCTCGCACCCTCCCATGAAACGACAACTCGCGCTCGTCAAAGTAGTTGGTGCCTGTTTCCCCGCGTTTGCGACCGAGACCGACCGAGGGGTCAATGTCGAGAAGTATGTAGAAGGGATGGATTCCTTCCATATAGACTTCCCTCATTTGATTAAAGATGGAAGCCAGTCTCGGATTTTCCTCGCCCCGGATTTGGTAAGCGAAAGTTGAACTGTCCATCCTGTCCGAAATGACATGCATGCCTCGTTCAAGCGCCGGGCGCACCACTTTTGCCAAGTGGTCTGCCCGCGCCGCCCAAAAAAGTCCGGCGTGGGTCAGAGCGTTTGCCTCCTTACCTCTCTCTGAAAAAATCATGGAGCGAATGTCTTCGGCAAAGGGCGACCCGCCCGGTTCTCTGGTAAACATTGCTTTATCCGGCGAGAACTTATTTCCGGCCAGATCAAGCAATGTGGATTTGCCGGAGCCCTCGCCGCCGTCCACAACCACCAATCTTCCGCGCTTCATGTTTCCTCCTTAAGAACTAAATCTCTCTCCCAAACTAAACTTAAAGCGAGAGAAGTCAATGGCTTTATGACGATGGGAGTGTTAAGAAATAATTTGTTTGACACGCAATAAATTCTGCGTAGGATACTTAAACGGAAACGCACAACATTTTTTGAACTGGAGGAAGCAATGGGCTTTCCCGCCCTTCACTCAACGCCAGTCGCAACAGGGGCTGGTACTCCGTATCTTACCGAGCCCGGCGTGGTCGTGTTGTCGGTGCCGGATGTTAACCTCTCCGACATCCGTCATTTTCTCAAAGGATTTGGCGAGTTGGGGTTTGTTGAGTATCTTGACGACCCGACTGATCTGCCGCCGGCCGAAAAGCTGGTAAAGTTCGCTGGCCAGCTCTGCTACATGAGCTTCGGCCCAAAGCGGACATTGAACGCGGACACATCTAGATATCTCGGCAACATCATGTCTTCCGGGCACGGCTCCGTGTTGGAGCACGCAAACGTCTCAATGCTCTTTTACGGAATCAGCCGTAGCGTAACCCATGAACTGGTGCGCCACCGCGCCGGCTTCGCCTACTCGCAACTAAGCCAGCGATACGTTTCCGGGAGAGTGCTTCGCTTCGTAGAAAGACCCGAATACCGGGGCGATCCGGAACTCCACGCACGTTTTGAAAGAAGGATTGACCTTCTCGCCAAGGAATACGACGAGGTGGCCACCGTCTTGCTTGCGAGACAGAAGCTGGGATCCGAGCTTCTTTCGGCCGAACAAAAGATGGACGAACGGAAGAAGGTCAACCAAGCGGCACGCTCCGCTTTGCCCAACGAAGCCGAAGCGCCGATTGTGGTAACCGCGAATGTGCGCGCCTGGAGACACTTCTGCGAAATGCGCGCGAATGAACACGCTGAGATTGAGATACGGGCCCTCGCTTTCAAAGCATTTCTTTGTCTGCGAGTGGTTACGCCGATGCTGTTTGACGACTATCAAGTCGTCACTCTGCCGGACGGAACAAAGGCGGTGAAAACCGAGTTCAGAAAAGTATGACGCGGGGGCCGCGAGCGCGATGTTGCGCTCGCGGCCCTTATCTTTAAGAAAAATTTTACAAAAGAAAACCCGTGAGACGTATGGTGCGAGATGTCTCACGGATTCTTCTTCTTCTCAATCTCGAGAAGTTCGCGGGAAAGAACGAGGGTGGCTTGCTCAAATGTCAGGGTGTTAATCGGGATGACTGGCAAACCCCTCGCCTTGGCGCTTTTCACGGCCTTTTCATCCTCCGCGATGCCGGGAAAAACCACGAGGGCGTCGGCGACCATAAGCTGGTTGGCAAGCTTGTCCCCCTTCGTAAAAGCCGCCCTGTAACCGAGATGGCTTATTGCGAAACTCGCAATGTCCCAGATGACCCCCTTTGTTTCTCTCGGTATTTCCTCCGGCAAACCGGAGAAAAGAACGGTAAGCATCGCTCCCTCCGGAATGAGTCTGTCCAAAGAGTACAGTTCTTCTTACTTGGTGTCTACCCCCATGGACCTCGCTGATCCGGCAATAATTTTTTTGGCGGCCTCCACGTCGTTGGCGTTTAAATCGGCCATTTTCTTTTCGGCAATTTCGGTAAGTTGTTTATCGTTAAGAGCGCCTATTTTTGAGGCCGGAGTATGACCAGAGCCTTTTTCTTTACCCAAAGCCTTCAAAATGAGAGCCGAGGCTGGCGGGGTTTTTAATACAAATGAAAAACTTCTGTCTTCGTATACGGAAATTTCGGCGGGAATTGTTTCACCCGGGGTTTTGGCGGTTGCATCATTAAACTGCTTGATAAATTCTCCAATATTTATGCCCGCCTGACCGAGAATTGGTCCGACTGGCGGCGCGGGTGTCGCTCTGCCCCCAGTTAATACCACCTTTAATTTTTTAACAATCTTTTTTGTCATAACGTTCCGAGATACTACTTTAAATTTTCTTGACCTGCAAGAAATCCAGTTCTACGGGCGTCTCGCGGCCGAACATGGAGACCAAAACGCGCACCTTGCCGCGTTCCTCATCAACCTCCCTCACTTTTCCTTCCAAATCTTTGAAAGGACCGTCAATAATAAGTACCGCGTCATCCACCTGTAAATCAATGTTGTGAATCACTTTATCGGCGCTCATGCGGGTGAAAAGCGCGTCCACCTCTTTTTTATCCAATGGCACGGGATAAACGCCGGAGCCCACAAAGCCGGTAACCCTCGGAGTGTTTCGCACCACATACCACGAATCATCCGTTACAACCATGTCCACCAATATGTAGCCGGGGTAAATTTTTTCCTCTTCTTCCACTCTTTTGCCGCCTTTTATTTTTATTTTCTTTTCGGTGGGCACAATGACTTGGAAAATTTTGTCCTCCATTCCTAAGGATTCAATGCGCTGTTTCAAATTGCGCATAACCGCATTTTCATACCCTGCATAAGTATGAATGACGTACCAATTGCGGCCTTCGGAAATTTTTTGCTTGGGCATGAAAGCTGGTCAAAAGTGAAAAGTTATAAAGTAAAAAGTCTAAGAAACCAAAAGTTTGACAATGCGCGACAAGAGAAAATCGGCGGCACCAAGATAAATCGCTATGGCAATAGAGATGCCAATAACAATGGCGGTGAAAGCCACGGCTTGCTTGCGAGTGGGCCAACTTACGTGAGAAAGCTCTGTTCTGGTTTCTTTTACATAATCTACAATTTTCATGGCTTTAGATAAAGCAAACTAATAAAAAAAGCCCCGAGGGCTAACGAGACCTATTATACACCGTTATCAAAAAATGGCAATTACCTAATTTCATAAACGATGGTCACATTTGAAGTAACTTTGTTCTGGCCGGTTGGAATTGAAGCGGGTATGTCGCCACCCATGCCCCCCGCCGCCTCGGTTTTCATATAAATTGGGATTGGATAAGCGCCGTTCTCGTCAAAAGAAACCACCTTGCCCAAACGCACCCCTAAATCTTTGGCAAGTTCTTTGGCTTTTGCTCTGGCATCGGCAATTGCTTTCTTGCGGGCCTCTTTTAAGACTGCTTTGTCGTCTTCCACAACAAATTGCAATCCTGAAATATTTGTCGGATTAAATTCACCGATTGCCGTCACTAAATCTCCCGACTTTGAAAGGTCACGCATTTTTATTTCAACGGTTTGACTGGCTTCAAAACCGTCTGTCTCGCTTTGTATCGGGCAGTACGAGCCGAGAGGACACGGCCTTGAGACTTGTTTGTAATGCGGATAAACATTGTAGGCGATTGTTTTTATGTTTTTGTCTTCAACACCGAGGTCTTTGACGGCTTTCAAGATGTTTGAAACTGTGTCGTTCACTTCGTTCTGGGCCGTCTTTACGTCCGCCGCTTTTTTGGTAACAGAAAAAGAGAGCTCCGCCGTGTCTTGAATGGCATAGGCGATTCCCTCACCGCGCACAGTTATGGTTTTTGTGCTGTCAATGCCTTTATTTCGGTCACTGACAAATGAAACCACCGCAAAAACCACAAGAGCAAAAATCGCCCAATATCTTAAGCTGTGTTTTTGAAAATTGTCTTCTTGCATATAAATTTAAACCGGATACTTTATAACTTTTTTAATTATAAGCCCTTTTATAAAAATCTCATACATGAGACGGCCCCCGACGGGATTGTCGGGGGCCGGTTTGATATTCTTGTTTGATACAGGATCAGATGAAAGGGGCGGGACGTTCCTGCCACCAGCAGATTACACGATCGTTGTGGTGGGTGTCCCGCACTTCTCTACGTCCTCCTCCGAGACAGGCGGTGATGAACCGCGGCCTGCCGTCTTCCTCCGGCTTGCGGTCAGCGAGAAAGATGTTCTCCCCCGCCTCCCGATCGTAGAGGAAATGCCCCTGATCGTTAGACCGAAGGGCGTAACGACCGTGGCCGCCTGGAAGACTCCTGCCGATGGACAGGACACGTCCTTTCTGCCCCCCGGTACTTGTACCGCTACTGCCCTCACTGCTGCGTTGGGTGCCCTCGTCTTTCCGGGAAGAGGGGGCGCTGGCAGCGAGGCGGTGTGACATGGTGCACCTTCCTTTGATTGGGTGGAGGTTGGGTTGAACAAGGACAACAAACAGAAAAGGCTTAAACCCTGGGGAGTCCGGGCTCCTCAGGTTCCGATATTTAGTGTATAACACTAAAACACAACGAGCAAGCATCCAATAATAATTACTAAAGAGGCGGTTGCTTTTTGAGTGACTCTTTTTTCGTGGAACAGTTCTCCCCCAATGATAGTGGTGAAAAAAGATGAGGAACGTTTGATGGTGGAAACCAATCCGACAAGGGCTGTCTGAAAGGCAACCAATTGAAAATATCTGTAAGCAATGGTGCCAAGCGAAATAACAACGATCTCTGCGCCGTTAATGTGCAGAGCTTCAGCGATTCCTTTAACGCCTCTTCCCCAACCGCTGGCAATAACCATAAAAACAACCGCCATAAACAAATGCACAAATAAAAGATACGCTAGGGGGTCAATGAAAAGATCTGCCACCAAAAAACGATCAGTTACAGACCCAAGAGCATAAAAAATGATAGAAACTATGACTAAAACCGCTTCCTTGTTTCCAAAAAACCGTTGAAGGTGGTGTTTAAAACCATGATTGGTAGCAACCATTAGAACATAAGAGCCGACAATCATAAGGACAATGCCTAGAATGTTTTGGGCAGACAGACGCTCGCCTAAGATAACAAGGGCGGCCAAAGCCGAGGCACCCGGATTGAGGGCCAATATCGGCGACACGGTGGAAATCTCCATTTTGCGAAGTGCTTTGGCGACAAACAGAAAAGAAAACGCCGCCAGAAAAGCAGAGATGAAAATGATTGCCAACGACAAGCGTGTGATTTTTGAGAAATCAATGATAAACAGAAAGGGCAGAGAAAAAACAAAATTAAGGATAGCGAGAGATGCGGAAAAACTTGTTGAATGAACGCGGCTGAGAACTTTTTTTTCAACAAGAGAGACAAAGGAAACAAAAATTGCCGTTAGAAAAGCGTAAAAATACCAGGGCATGGCTGATTTTTAATGAGTGGAGCGAATATAAAAATCGCCATCCCGCCTCATTTTTGATTTTAATAATCTCACTGCCATTAAATATACATCAAAGCCGTAAAAACGTGTTCCAAAAATGAGGCTGGGGTATCGTAAACGGGGCGTGGGTTTATCCTATTGCCCCCGCGACCAGAGCGACCAGGAGCACTCCAACGAAGTTCATCACAAATGATATGGGTATCAAAAGATGAGTTTTTGTTTTTGAAAGGCCCAGAAGAAACAGCCCAAGCTCGTCGGGCAACGGAGAAGCGATAATGAGAGCGCCCACGAACGGCGTCAGCCAGCGAAAAAGGCGAAGATGAAAAAAAGCGTGGCGGTGCTTTTTGTTCGGCCCAATGAGATGCATGATGTCGTCGGCAAACCTGTCTTTCATGAAAGAAAAAATGATAAGGTCCCCGATAACGGCCCCGGCGGCCCCAAACAAAGCCACAATCCAAGGAGATATTTTCGTGGCGATGACGCCTAAAACCGCGGCGGCGGGAGCAATGGTAAAAGCGGAAGTGAAAAATATTCCGGACAAAAAGCTCGCCAAAACAGAACTGTCGTTGTCGGCAAGTCCGGTCAAAAGTCCCCTTTTAATGAGAAAGACGGCGACTAAAACACTTGCGGCCATATAAACAAGGTCAATGAGAAAATGTTTGTATTTAGCCATGCGGTTTTTATGTCTGGAAGAAGTATGGCTCTATGCCGTCCCACCAGCCGTCCCCGTCAGTGTCTTTTTTATTTGGGTCGGTTTTTACACAGCCTTGTGCCGGGCCGTTACTCCCCCCGTCATCGCAATTTTCTTCCATGTCGGTCAAGCCGTCTTTATCGCTGTCAAGCATGGCGTTTTTTAGAAAATCCGGTCTTTGCGAATCGGAAACAAGTTTACTGTTGGCAAATCTGCCCCACTCGGGAAAAACAGAGAGTACTTTGTACGCCCCGTCACGCGCGGCAAAAAATATGCGCGGCTGATAAAAACCTTTGTTGCCATCAAAGGTTGAGGGCTTCGGCTCCGTTAAAAGAATCGCTTGTTTTGCGTCTTTCCATACGATCGTGAAATCTTTGGTGTTCAAACTTGAAACGGCCTTGATTAAATTGTCCATGTTTTCAAAACACTCTTTTTGATATTGAGAAACGTTGGCGCAAGCGTAAGACAATTGGTAAGAAAGGTTTTTAACTGCCTCCGTGTCGTGGGCTTTGACGGCAACAATGTAGTTGCCCCAAATTGTTTGAAACTCATCTGTTAGTTTGGTGGCGGGGTTCGGTTTGGGGATTGTTGTCGGCGCTGTTGTTGGGGTGGTCGCCGTCGGCATTGGTGTCGCCGTGGTTGGCAATTCGGTCGGAGCCTTGCTCTGATTTGGATAAACAAGGAAAACAAGCCCACCGACCACAACGATGACCGCGACAATCAAAATATTTCTCATATCAAGAGTATTATAACGAAATTAAATTTTTGGGTGCCTATCCGGATTTGAACCGGAGAAAACAGCTCCACAAGCTGCTGTGTTACCGCTACACCATAGGCACCATGCACCTTATTTATACATTCAATTCAGATAAAAACAAAGCGGTCGCTGGTCTTCCGACCAGCGACCGCACGGCTCACGAGGCAACGAGACCGAATTGAATCTCGTTGGCTCTGTCTCGGTGAACGCGTTCTCTCGCGGTGAGAGAACGA
>DATEAC010000010.1:0-3804 GCA_036584645.1 Minisyncoccota bacterium
GGTGTAAACCTCAGCGTCAAACACATTTTCAATGCGCAAGTGCTTGGAGTGCATCCGCAACGCCATTTCAAGGTCTTCGGTGCCGTGCGCGTGCCCAAAGAGGCCAATCTGACTAAAGATAGAACGGCGGTAAATAGAAAAAGGCCCAGGGGTGACATACTGCGCGTTCATACACGACAGTATCTTTTTGAAGAGAATTCCAATAGTGTATTCGGTGTCCTGCATCCGCTGAATCACTGTTTTGGGCTCAAATACCTTGATGGCCGCTGTGACCGCCATCACGGAAGGGTCATTGAAAACATGGGCAATGCGGCTAAGGGCGCATGGCTTCACAAATGAGTCGGCATCTAAACAACCAATAAGGTCGGTCTCGGACTCCTTAATTCCTAAATTAAGCGCAGAGTGCTTCCCGCCGTTTTCTTTATAAAAATATTTCACGCGCGGGTCGGCAAGGAGCGGCTGTGCTACCTGAGCAGTGCCATCGGTGGAGCCGTCATTAATAATAAAAATTTGGATTTTGTCTTTTGGGTACTCAAGTGCTTGCAAAGACTGCACCGTCTGCGCAAGGGTCGTCTCTTCATTCCAGCACGGCACGATGACGGTGACGGAGGGCATGGGCGCCTCGGCGCCACACCTCGGCGCCACACCCCTCCGCTCAAACAACTTTCTGTTTTCAAAATAAGTCAGGAGCAAAAACACTTCAAAGTAAAGTGTAATAAAAAGAGCTATAGCAAAAATAGTCGTAAGAATAGAATCCATCCCGTAGTGAGAAATGGCATCGCTCTGTTGGAGCAATTACGCCACCTCTCTAATTATCGTTGTAATCTAAATATAAAATTGACCATTTTTGAATATTCCTGATATGGATCTCCAATGCCATTTTCTACTACGGGATACATGACAACTGTCTGTGAAATCGGGAGGCGGAGACCACCATCGCGAGAGCAACGTATGAACGTATGAAGCTTAGTGTACCTTATTTAGTGACTGTGGGGCAAATTATATAACCAATCGTTCAAGAACCCCACGACAGAGCCGCGGGGAAAAGCCTTCGGCTGTTGTATTTAAAAGTGCACTCAACAATTCCATGGAATTGTTGAGTGCACTTTATGCGTTCTCTGATGTTGTGTCTTCTTCTGCATAATTCTGCATATATTCTACGCCATGCCCCGTAGCCCCCGACTTTAAGTCGGAGTGGTACCGGGTTCTTTCTGCGGCTACCACAGTAGCGTGTTGACCAGCATCCTCGCTTTGAGTATATTCATGCAAGACGCACTATATTGAGGTCTTGCCATGCTCCAAACATTCAATTTCTGTATCGGCCGCCCGTGGAAAAAAGATGAACCAAGTATCTCTGTATATGCAATTGGCGGCGTGCAAGTCAACCATGGAACCATGGAAGATGCCAAGCAGTGCTGCGACGTCGTACAAAAAATAACCGGCAAGGAACATTTCATTTACCAACTAGTTCACCTTCCCGAGTAAAAACCTAAACGCAAATGGCCGCTCGCACACGAGCGGCCATTTTTTGTTATTTTATTAGCGACGTAGAGCGAGAGAAATAAAAAACGGAGCGACCTGTGGTGAGCAAAGTCGAACCAAGCGAAGTTTTTCATTTCCGAGCCGCCGCCCCTGGCGAGCCTCGCCTCTGGCGGGAGGAGCTAACACAGGTTCAATGCCTCGGCCTTTAGGCCGGAGAACCTTTGTTTCCTTTAAACGATTGCGCCCCGCATGCTCTCATATTTTTTCATAATCTCCGCTTCAACCTCCGCTCTGGGTCTGCCAAACGCAAGTGCGGACAGTTCTTTGAGTTTTGAAACTTGCGCAGGGTTTCCTTTGCTTGGCGGCACTATTTGAATATTAAACGGTTTGATGGGGCGGCCGCCAGCAAGCAGCTTCACATAGGCATTAAAGTTGTCCAGGTTAACAATATCTGTTTGCGTGAAAACGGGAGTAAATTGTTTCTCCAAAAATTCGGCATCTTCGGTGCCCACGCGAAATACCGCCATTGAACCGACGTTCCCGAAAACAGCATCTTTAATATCATCGTCAAGTTGTCTGACAAATTGGTGCGCAACGGTAAGCGCGAGGCGATATTTTCGCGCCTCGGAAAGAATCACCGCAATTGAGTCGGTGGTAATATTTTGAAACTCATCAAGATACAAATAGAAATCGGCCATCTCTTTGCCAAACGAATCCACGCGAGAGAGCGCCGCCATGAGTATCTTGCCCACCAAAATCAGTCCGATGAGATGCGAGTTGATGTCGCCGAGACGCCCTTTAGACAAATTGACGAGCAAAATCTTGCGGCCGTCCATAATCTCGCGCATGTTAAACGACGATTTTTCCTGCGCGATAATCGGACGCATAATTTCGTTTGAAAGAAAGACGTCAAATTTTGAAGTGATATATGGAACAATATTGGCAAGCGCCGATTCGCCGCCGGCTTTCTCGGCAATTTCTTTCCAAAATTGGACAATAATCGGATTTTTGGATTTTGCAATCTTCATGTCCCGAAACTGCTTGTTGGACAACACTCGCGAAACATCCAAAAGCGTTGAACCGGACTCTGGGTCTTCTATAACCAAGTGGGTGGCGTTGCGGAAATATTGCTCAAACATCGGCCCCATAGACTCGGGAACCGCGCCGTATAATTTTTGAAAGATGCTGAACATTTCGTTGACAACAAACGTTTTCTGCTCGGGAAAACGCGGGTCATACTCAAGCATATTGAGCGCCATGGGGCGCTCTATAGAGGCCGGATCAAAATAAATGACATCGCCATATCGCTCCGGCGGAATGTTGGCAAGAATATCCACCACGTCAGAACCATGCGGGTCAATAAAGCAAACGCCGTGGCCCGCGGCAATGTCTTGCACAATCATGTTTTTCAAAAGCGTTGTTTTTCCGGTGCCCGTCTGCCCCACCACATAAAAGTGGCGCATGCGATCTTCCGGAGCAATAAACACCTTGCTTTCCCGTCCACGATAGTGATTCTCGCCAATTAAAATACCCTCTTGGGAAACCTCCAAAGGCATCGGAGCGGTGCCTGCCTTTGCTTGTTTGGTCTGCGGCGCGGCCTTGCTGACGTTTGTGGCCGGAAAATGCAGGAGTGTTGTCACCTCTTCAAGGTTTAAAACTACTTGTTCTTTTTCGTTGAACGCGCGAAGAGAAAAATGCTCAAGCAAGTCTTTGAGGTTGCCTTTCTCCACCTTTTTCCATTCAATACGATTGCCGTGCCCGTTTTCAAACTGATTGAAGCTTGATTCAATGTCGTGCAGAATGCCGCTTGCCTCGGGTTCCGAGCCTGCGGAAGCGACGACTCGGATGTTTACCGAAATAAGCGGGCTTTTTATCTTGCGGGTAAACTGGTCCAGAGATGTTTGGTCCACCGCCTCTGCGCGTTTTTGTTTTTTTTCTTTTTCCTTTTCTGTTTTTCCCCGACTTTTAAATATATTAAAAATCTCTTTTGCCACGACGCCCCCCAGCGACTGATCAATTTCTTTCAACGTGTCGCCAATATGCCCACCTTTTCGTATGCTATCAATGGCCTTTTCAGATTGTTTTACCAAGGCATCCTTCCTCGTACCGACAATAAACTGAATGGCCGCGCCCTCGCCTTCACGGTCAATTTTTGAAAAACTATTCAACAATGCTCCTAAGGGGTCAACGTCAAACATCTCATAGGGCTTCAGCGGATACAAAAAATGTTTGGAAAGCGTGGCGTATGAAGCGACCGAGACACCCGTGTCATTAAAAATATTGTAATCATCTTTATGTTCACGAATTTGTGCGGAGGGAAAA
>DATEAC010000035.1:0-3132 GCA_036584645.1 Minisyncoccota bacterium
CGTTCGCGTAACCGCTGTTTCAAAAGGCAAAGGTTTTCAAGGAGTTGTAAAGCGTCACGGTTTTCATGGCGGCCCGCGCAGCCATGGCCAAAAACACTCCGAACGAGAACCCGGTTCAATCGGGGGCGGCCTTCGAGCCAAAGTGCCAAAGGGTAAAAGAATGGCGGGGCGCATGGGCGGCGACACCATTACCGTTAAAAATTTGAAAGTCTTGCAGGTGTTGTCTCAAACAAATGAACTTCTTGTCGGGGGAGCGATACCCGGGCGCCGAGGAACGTTGGTAGAAATTCGAAGCACGAAATTCTAAATTCGAAACATAAAACATGAACGCAACTGTTTACACAAAAGAAGGAAAGAAATCACGAGAAATTGTCCTACCAGCGAAGGTTTTTGGCGCCAAAGCAAATGCCGATTTGATACATCAGGTTGTTGTTTCGCAGACATCAAGCGCGCGCTCGCCCATCGCTCACACCAAAACCAGGGGGGAGGTAAGAGGCGGCGGCAAAAAGCCGTGGCAACAAAAGGGCACGGGCCGCGCAAGACACGGCTCCATCCGCTCTCCCATTTGGGTGGGCGGCGGAGTGGCTCACGGGCCCAGAAACGACAAGAATTATTTACGTAAAGTTAATCGTAAAATGAAAGCCGCCGCCTTGGCGAACGTTCTTTCGGGCAAAGCAAAGAGCAATGAAATAATTCTTGTGGAAAATTTCGCTCTGGCCGGAAAAACTCGTGACGGCGTTGCGGTAGTGCGAGCTCTTGCAAAAGGAGCCGATATCAAAGCCCTAATCGGC
This sequence comes from Minisyncoccota bacterium, assembly GCA_036584645.1. Taxonomy (GTDB): domain Bacteria; phylum Patescibacteriota; class Minisyncoccia; order Phycocordibacterales; family Zambryskibacteraceae; genus 12-FULL-44-12b. The sequence goes on from DATEAC010000035.1 coordinate 792, forward strand.
AAAAAACAAAATGCGGCCTACTTTTTGTTTGCCGTTAAAAACCCCATGACGGAAAGAGCGCTTAGAAATATCGGCAATCTTTCAATAGGTGAGACAAGAAATTTGGATGTTGTTTCTGCCCTAAAATACAAATATCTTGTTTTTATTGACCCGGAAAGATCATTTGAAATTTTGCAAGGGAAATTGGGCGAGGCATTGACAGCTGAAGGGTGGAAGGAGAAGGTTTCGGAAAAAGCTCCGCGGAAAACTGCCGTAAAAAAAACAATAGCCAAAAAAGTTGTGAAAAAGACCGCAAAGAGAACCGTTAAAACCAAAGCGAAATAACGTGGCCAAATTAAATACCAAAACAAATATTTTCATACTTAAATCTCCTCGCGTAACGGAGAAATCCTCAATGCTCCAAGAGAGGAGCATTTACGTTTTCAACGTGGCCGTGAACGCGACTAAAAAAGATGTCTCAAGGGCCGTGCAAGAGCAATACAAAATTATCCCTCTCCGTGTGAACATGGTGCAGATAAAATCAAAGAAGACAACGGTCAAAGGGAAATCCGGTAAAACAGCCCGAGGCAAAAAGGCTTACGTGTTTTTGAAAAAGGGCGACACCTTGAAACTCGCGTAATGCGATACTAATCTCTACGAATACATACAAATGATACAAATATGAAATCTTTCAAACCGACAACCAAATCGCGAAGGCAAATGACGGTTTTGCCGTTCAAAGGAGTTTTGACCGCAAGCGAGCCGGAGAAATCTCTCTCTTTCGGCCGAAAAAGGGGCCGGGGCAGGAATGCGCATGGCCGCATTACCGTACAGCACAAAGGCGGCGGCCACAAACGTCTTTTCCGAGACATTGATTTTTCTTACGACAAGTTTGATATTCCTTACATCTTAAAATCTGTTGAATATGACCCGAACAGAACGGGCTTTATTGGTTTGGTTTTTTATAAAGACGGCGAGAAAAGATATGTGCTTTTACCGAAAACAGCGCGTGTGGGTGACACGTTCATCACCTCTGAAAATGCTCCGGAAACTCCGGGCAACAGATTGCCGCTTTGGAAACTTAATGTCGGCACTTTTGTTTACAACATTTCGCTTAAAGACAAGGGCGAGGCAAAAATGGCGCGCTCGGCGGGGAATTATGCCGAAATTGTTGCCAAAGAGAGTGATTGGGTTCAAGTAAAAATGCCGTCAAGTGAAATCCGTAAAATTCATAAAAGCGCTTGGGCAACGGTGGGCGAAGTTTCAAATCCTGAAAACAGATTGGTGAATTTAGGTAAAGCCGGCCGTTCACGCTGGTTTGGTATTCGCCCGACTGTTCGCGGTACCGCCATGAATCCCGTTGACCATCCGCACGGAGGCGGTGAAGGCCGCTCCGGCCGCGGGCACAGGAGAGCACGCACCGCACACGGCAAACCGACAGGCAAGGGCCAGAAATCCCGCCGGGCCAAGAAATACTCAAATATTTATATTGTTTCTAGACGTCGTGTAGGAAAGAAGTAGTCGCTCGGATTTGCTGTTTCAGAATCAACTGCCACTCGTCTGAAAATTTCAAAATAGCTAAGCTTCATAAACGAAAAATGCCAAAACTCGTGATTCCTTATTGATACGATATATCGTATCAATAAGGAATCACTCAAACACTTGTCATTTTTCTATTTCGCTAAAGCTATTTTGAAATATCCTCGTGAGCTTCTGAAACAGCAAACCCTCGCTCTAAAAGGCGTCTCAACAAAGGGCTATTTTCTATACAAATAGAGTGCTTGACTTTTTCATATTTAGTGTGATACAATGAGCAACGGACAAAGAGGCACCTAAGCCTCTGTCTGTACCAAGAAAAACAACAGCAAACAAGGAGAAAGGCTCATGCGTAAGCGTGAGAAGGTCCCCGCAACAAGTGGTCAAGTCGGTGAGATTACTGGCGTTCTCGTCGGCGAGATGAGTTTCTCGAAGGACGAGGCGAAGGCGGTCATCGGCAATCTCGGAGCATTCCGCAAGGATGCCCGAGCGTTCTACGCGAAGTATCGCGCCAAGGACATTTCGCTTGAAAACATCGGCGAGCTTGGTCGCTGGGCGAAAGTCTACGAGAAACTCTTTGGCAAGGTGCCGAACTTCTCGGGGCTCGCGATTCCCGCCAAGCCGGAGAACCTCGGTCCCATGCGACTCATCGTAGTCGCCAAGGAGATCCTCGACTGGACAGGGGATCGTCCTCTTCAGGGCACCCAGAATGCCCTGAAGAAGCACTTCAAGTGCTACCAGTACACGGATGACCTGGACGAGTCAGTCCTCGTGAATGCTCGCGACCCAAGGAAGGGCACCTACGCCCTCTGGGTCAAGGACATTC
>DATEAC010000001.1:0-2896 GCA_036584645.1 Minisyncoccota bacterium
TTTGAAACAACCGTGAGCTCATTCCCCCACCCAAAACTTCTGCCAACAAACGCAAGGCAATATCTCTTTTATCAAAAAGCCCGAAACTCCGGACACCTAAAATAAAATGGGTCTGGTCGGTCTTTTTTTCTTTAATTGCCATCGCCGGCTTTTTTTGTTTTTCCACCACGGCTAACTTTGGCGATTTCTTTCCTGTTGGCGAATTTTTAAAAGCCACCGCCACTTCCCTTTTCACTTTTTCTTCGTCAATGTTGCCCACCACCACCACCGTCGTGGCTTGGGCGAGATAATGGGACTTGCGATAATCCAAAAAATCTTCGCGCTTCATTGCCCGAATATGTTCTTTAGTACCAGCGATGGAATAACCAGCCGGCTGTTCGGGATAAAGCAAAGTCATAAATTCGTCTGCCACCTGCCGTTGCGGGATGTCTTCATACATATTAATTTCTTCAATAATCACGCCTCGTTCTCTTTCCATCGCTTCCGCTGGTAAAATGGAATTCAGATAAATGTCAGACACAATATCTAGAAGCTGGGATTGGTCGCCAAATTGGCCCTTGGCATAATAGCCAGTAAATTCTTGAGCGGTAAAAGCATTGTATTGAGCACCGATAGAATCCAATTCGTGAGAAATTGACAAAGGTGTTGGGCGCTTTTTCGTGCCCTTGAAACACATGTGCTCTAAAAAATGCGAGATGCCGTTGTTGGCTTTTGTCTCATATTTTGAACCGGCTTCCACTAGCACCAAAACCGTCGCCGTTGGATTATCCTTCATTGGCACGGTCACCAGTCGCAACCCGCTCGGCAAAATTGTCTTTGAGAATTTCATAATTATTTATGGTTTAAATAAATTTTCATCTAATTTGCTGCGCTCAATTATTGCCGCTAAAGTTCCTTGAGGCAAATCTCCTCTGTGTTTAGGTACTACAATTGTTGCTTTAAATTCTTCATTTCGCAAAACAAAATGGCTACCACGACTCCGGTCAATATAAAAACCTTGCCGCTCGAGCAATTTGATGAGCTTGGCAGAAGTAAAAACTTTATACTTTTTAGGCATAAGCTCGTACTGGGGAAATTTCAACGGAAGAAACAAAAGTATTATTCTCAATCCCTGGTTTTTCTCCGTGAGCGGCAAGCGATTCAAGATAAAGTTCCATCGCTCCTTTGATATTTATTTTCGCTTTTTCTATCGTCTTACCGTAAGAAACGCAACCAGGCAAAGCTGGAGTAATTGCCGTATATCCACCCTCCGATTCCGCCTGAAAAATTACGCTGTAATGAAGTTTATTTTTCATATTGTTATAATATCATGAATGCTGAATGTAGCAAACTTTCGGTGGGAGAAAAAGAAAAGACCCGTCAACAGTCGACGGGCCGATAGAGAACAATGAGTGTGCCACCAATGAGCTGTTTCCGACCAGCCTTTGACAAACCGAGACGGCTTGTGGAGATTCTGTTCGTGCGTCAGAATGTCCACATATGCCTTTTACTCTTCAAGCGAATCATCAAGAAACACTTGCACGCCAGTGCTTTGACCCAACGATCCTCCACTTATTGAGTGTCTCAAGGGGGTGGGACCCCTCCGCATTACGATTCCCATGCGTCGGCATTAACAGCACACTCACTAAATTGAAGTATAAACTATACCAATTTATTTTGCAAGGTATTTACTAGCTCGGAAATTTTTGTTCGTTTTTGTTTACCGGTATCGCGGTCGCGGACGGTTACATCTTCGCCAGCTGGCGGATTTTCTAGCGAATCAAAATCCACCGTTACGCAAAACGGCGTGCCGATTTCGTCCTGCCGTCGGTAGCGTTTGCCAATATTGCCGTTGTCGTCAAATTCAACCGCGCCTCCGCCAGTTGGCAGATTCTTTTTTAACATCATGTAGACTTCCTTCGCCTTCTCCATCAAGGCCGGTTTATTACGAAGCAATGGAAATACCGCCACTTTTACTGGCGCGATTTTTGGCGAAAGTTTAAGATAGATGCGTTTTTCATTATTCATTTCATCTTCTGTGTAGGAATCAGAGAGTAAAGCCAAAAAAGTTCTGTCTAAACCAAATGACGGCTCAATGACATGGGGAATAAATTTTTCTTTCCTCTCTTCATCTAAATATTCCAACGAGACACCACTTTCCCGCGCGTGATTCGCTAAGTCAAAATCGGTGCGATAAGCCAAGCCGTAGAGTTCTTTTCGGCCAAACGGAAAATCATACTCAAAATCAATGGTTCGTTTGGAATAATGCGCTCGTTCGCCATCGGGCACTTCTAGTTCGTGGATTTTTTCTGAAGCCAAACCAATTTCGGCAAGCCACTTTTTGGTTTCTAAGCGAAAATCCTCAAAACTTTTTTCCCAATCATTTGGGTTCACAAAATATTCAATTTCCATTTGCTCAAACTCTCGCGCGCGGAAGAGAAAATCGCGAGGCGCGATTTCGTTGCGGAAGGCTTTGCCAATCTGCGCCAAACCAAACGGCAATTTCGGATGATAGGCGTCTAGGACATTTTTAAAATTAGCAAACATTCCCTGCGCTGTTTCGGGACGAAGGTAAGAGATAGAATTTTCATTCTCTACCGCCCCGACATTGGTTTTAAACATCATATTAAATTGGCGCGCCGGGCCAAGTTTGCCTCCGCACTCAGGACATAAAGGTTGAACCTTTTCTGAATCTTTAAGGTTCAACCTTGAATTCTTAATCTGGTCTTCGCGAAATTCCTTTTTACACTTCTCACGTTCCACCAATGGGTCGGCAAAACCCTCTGCATGGCCACTGGCCCGCCAGACCTTTTGATTCATTAAAATTGCCGTATCCATACCATACATATTTTCTTGGCTCTCAACAAAATGTTGCCACCATGATTGCTGAATATTTTTTTTAAGCGCCAAACCATAA
>DATEAC010000012.1:0-5956 GCA_036584645.1 Minisyncoccota bacterium
CGCACCACTAGAGAGGGCTGCAAGCTGAGCTTGCAGCTGGGCAATCATGGCCTGAAGTTCAGCGATTGTGGCGGCCGAAACCGTTGAAACGCTGAAAGCCAGAGCCAAAGCTGCCAAAACTAATGCGAATTTTCTACTCATTGTGTGTTTGATAATTTTGGTAACGCTCAATGCGACTTTTTGATAATAATTTGCGCACTAAGCGGATTAATACTAATTTCAGTCTAATAATGCTTACTTCCCCTCAAACCGCCCAAACCAAAGATTTTGGCCTCTGATTGTTGTCGACAGGCAGTTCAAAAAAAAGATGAAGCACCGATTCTTCGTGCCAAATTTTCTTAAGCGCAAAAAATCAGGCTTGGGGTCAATTATAACCCCCGCTCACATTGAAAGGACATGTCCTATGTGGATAGTTATTATTCTTTGAGGATAATCCCACTTAAGGCCTTCAAATAGAGCTTCATAGATTGTATCAGAACCGAAAGAAAAGGCAAATACCCCTTAATTTAAGGGCTTTTTGGCTTCTCTGACTTACATCAAGGCTAGGCTGTATTTGGTCCAACGTCTTGCACCTTCTCTTACTACTACCCCTTCACGCACCAGTACAGCCAATTCTCGCTGGATTGTCTTTTCACTGCAATCATGAAATATAGTAGAAATGTCCTTTATAGTAAGGTCTTTTTTCTTTTTGAGAATACCAATAATGAAGTTCTGACGTCTATTTCTCTTTATCGCAACAGTCCCGTACTCTCTTATTTTTTTAACCGGTTTTTCCTTAGTTTCCCGATAACCGGAGTATTCCTCAACGGGACCTTCAATATTTTTGTCCTTTATAGTATTTTGATGAAAAAATCTGCTGTCGCGCGACATCTCTGCGTCATTGTCTTCGTTTCCAAGAAGTCCAAAAGGTTCAGGAATGGAAAAGAAATTCTTGGGGATCCTCACATTACTGTATTTGTGGTTTCCGGACATTTCTTTGCTCAGTGAAGAAAATAAAATGGCTAATTCTTTGGACAAAACGTCTCCGTTCATACTTGATAAAAGACCAGCCAAAGAAGCCACTTCCACAAGAGATGAGAGTTCCGCCACTATTCCAGCCGCTTCGTTAAGAAGGTGTTTTTTGTAAGAAACGTCAGTTTGATGAAGCTTCCCCAATAAAGCGGCCAAGCGTGAAGCTCCCTTACGAACATCCCATTTCAATGGCTCAACTTCGCTCATAAAATTGGAAATCAGGAAAAGAGCGGCGCAGATTTTTTCAGCCTTTTTAGCGTGGATTGATTTGGGAATATGTTGAAAATCCTTGCTAAAATCAAGTTCTTTTCCTTTATGGCTCTCGGAATTGTCCTTTATATTTTTTGGTTCCATTGTTTAATTTGTCCTACATTATATAACGGACAAAACAAAAAGCAATTCCTTGGCCTTTTTGGATCTTACAACGTTAAAAGTGTTCTTCGTTCGGTAGAAACAGATAAATCTAATTGTTGACTTGCAAAAACACTGAATTGAAACTGCGTGCAATTTAAGCGATGCCTAATCTTTTGGGAAAAACGCATGGGTGTCGTGATAAAATGCCCTTATGGCAAGGCGAAAAAGGGGCAGACCCCCAAAAGATGAAAGTTTTGACTTATCGGAAAAAATAAACTTCTGGGGAGAACTGAAAGACGAAACCAAGCATTCGGTAAAAGGCATAATCTATCTTCTTTTTACCCTGATACTTGTCATGGCGGCTCTCCACAAGGGAGGAGTTGCGGGCGAAATGGTCTTTAAGAGTCTTTCTTATGCTTTCGGAATTGGCTATTTTATCATTCCCGCCCTTCTTGTCGCTTTCAGTATTTCCGCCTTCAGAGGAGAGAACAAGCGTATGGCCCTCCCTCAAACTTTGGGGGCAATCGTATTTTTCCTTTCCGCTCTGGGCCTTATTCATATTTTCTCCGTGGATCGCGGCGGAGTTGTCGGAGCATTTATTGGCAATCCTCTTCTTCGTGTTTTTGACATATATGTATCGGTGATCATTCTGGTCGCTCTTTTGGTCATTTCGTTTTTTATTATCTTTGACACAACATTAAGACTTGGCTTTCTGTTTTCATTTTGGAGGAAAAGGAAAGAACAAGAAGAGCAAGAGCCCACAATCACTCTAAGCGTAGAACCGCAGGAGGAAAGCGGGAGGTTTGAAGAAGGCGGCGTTGACGAAGAAGAAAATGAAAGAGAAGAAAAAAGAAAAAGACTCACGCACGCTCAAGAATTTATTGCTTCAATGCCGAGAACTCTTTTTGCAAAAGAATTTGTGCCTCCCCCGCTGTCTCTTCTTGAAAGAGATCGGGGCAAACCGGGAGTCGGGGACGTAAAAGCCAACGCCAACATCATTAAACGCACTCTGGAAAATTTTGGAATTGCCGTTGAGATGGATGAAGTTTCAATCGGGCCATCAGTTACTCGTTACGCGCTCAAACCGGCAGAAGGAGTAAAACTTTCAAGAATTGTCGGCCTTCAAAATAACTTGGAGCTCGCCCTAGCGGCCCATCCGGTGCGCATAGAGGCTCCCATTCCCGGCAAGTCTCTTGTCGGCATTGAAGTGCCAAACACCGCCAAAACAACCATCGGCTTGGGTTCTCTCCTGTCGGAGGATAATTTTATACATTCGGACAAACCGCTTCTGGCCGCACTCGGCAAAGATATTTCAGGCGTATCTCATTTCGTCAATGTGGGCAAACTGCCCCACCTTCTTATTGCCGGCGCCACCGGTTCTGGAAAATCCGTGATGATTCATGCCATCATCACTTCACTTTTGTACAGAAACCCGCCGGAGAATTTAAAACTAATAATGATTGACCCCAAAAGAGTTGAGCTGACGCTTTACAACTCAATCCCCCATCTTTTAACGCCGGTAATCACCGACGCAAAAAAGGCAATCCTTGCCCTAAAATGGGCGGCCAAAGAAATGGAACGCCGCTATGATATTTTGCAAGGACACGGCGCGAGAGACATTGATTCTTATCACAAGAATATCCTGGGGCCGGCAATAGAAAAAGCCCGCAAGAAAAAAAGAGAAGACGACGAGGAGGCCGGACCGGACCCGATGCCTTTTATCATTATTGTTATAGATGAACTTGCGGATATTATGGTGAGCTACCCCAGAGAGCTTGAGGCGGCCGTGGTGCGCTTGGCTCAAATGAGTCGTGCTGTCGGTATTCATCTCATTCTTTCAACTCAAAGGCCGTCGGTAAATGTGATTACCGGTCTTATAAAAGCAAATATTCCTTCACGCATAGCGCTTCAAGTGGCCTCACAAGTGGACTCGCGCACTATTTTGGACGCCGCGGGTGCGGAAAAACTTCTGGGTGCGGGCGACATGCTCTACGTTTCCGGGGACATGGGCAAGCCCGTGCGTCTTCAGTCGGCATATATTACCGAGCACGAGGTAAAGAAAGTGTCAAAGTGTTTGAGAGACAGCTATGAACCAACGCTCTCTGAAATTAGTTTTAGCGAAACCCGCGGGGAGGGAAATATTTTCTCGACCAACCTTGAGCGAGACACCGAAGACGATTTATATGAGGAAGCGAGGGAAACCGTCATTCAAGCGGGCAAGGCCTCTACTTCTTTCTTGCAGAGAAAACTCGGCGTGGGCTACGCTCGCGCCGCAAGGCTTATGGATATGCTTGAAGAAAGGGGCGTCGTCGGGCCCGGCTTTGGGGCAAAACCGAGAGAAGTTTTAATAACGCCGGGAGGTGCTATCGCGGAAAATGTAAATGCAAATGAGAATGAGGGAGACGAGAGCGCAGAAAAAATATGACAATGCCTTTTTGGTCGCAAAAAAGGGTTCTGTTCACCGTTTTTCTCGTTTTTTTGACCGTTTATGTAATTTTTCAGGCAAGAAATTTTATCCTGGGTCCGCGTCTTGAAATAACCAGTCCAAAAAACGGAGAAACGGTTGCGGGACCGATCATTGAAGTTGCCGGTACGGCCCGAAATGTGTCGTTCATTACCTTGAACGACCGTCAAATTTTTGTCAACGATGAGGGTAAATTTAAGGAGAGTTTGCTCCCCTCTGCCGGCCTCGTTATACTGAAGCTCGTGGGCAAGGATCGCTTCGGGCGAGAAAAAGAATTAAGAGCGGACATAATTGTCTCCGGTGAAACTTCACGGGCAAGACAGAGAACAAGCGCGACGGCCACCACCCGAACAACTTTTGCTCCGCAAAACTTGAGCGGGCAAGCAACACCATAATCATGAAAAAAACAACAAAAAAAGAGAATAAAGTAAAAATAACGATTGTTGAAAAAAACCGCAAATCGGATGAGACAAGATTAACTCCTGATAAAAAAATAGAAGAAGCTGTGCGCGCCATCAAAACTAAATTTGGCGACGATGCCATTATGATGCTCGGTGATGCTCCGCGCGTGGACGTAAATGCAATTTCAACCGGCTCAATCGGTTTGGATGCGGCTCTCGGTGTCGGGGGCCTGCCGCGCGGAAGAATCATTGAAATTTTCGGGCCGGAGTCATCTGGCAAAACAACGTTGGCTCTTCATGTAATTGCAGAGGCTCAAAAGACGGGGGGCGTTTGCGCGTTCGTGGATGCGGAACATGCCTTAGACCCGGAATATACAAAGCGGTTAGGGGTTAAACTCAATGAACTTTTGATTTCACAACCGGACACCGGCGAACAAGCCCTTGAAATTGTTGATTCTTTGGTGCGCTCCGGCAGACTTGATGTCATTGTCATAGATTCCGTGGCGGCGCTTACCCCCAGAGATGAAATTGAAGGAGATATGGGAGCGTACCATGTGGGCAAGCAGGCGCGTTTGATGTCGCAAGCTCTCCGCAAGCTCACGGCAATCGTTGCCAAATCAAAAACAATTGTCATTTTTATAAACCAAATCAGGATGCAAATCGGTGTAATGTTCGGCAATCCTGAAACCACCCCGGGCGGCAAGGCCTTGAAATTTTACACTTCAGTGCGTCTTGATATCCGCCGTATCGCCCAAATTAAAAAAGGTGAGGAGATTATGGGCGGGCGGGTGCGAGTGAAAGTGGTTAAAAATAAAGTGGCCGCACCTTTTAGACAAACAGAGTTTGATTTGATGTATAACGAGGGTATTTCGCGCGAGGGTGAGTTGATAGCGCTCGGCGAGAAGCTTGGCCTCGTAAAAAAGAACGGCCAGACTTATGAATACGGGGATACCAAACTTGGTCGCGGCTATGATGCCACTCGTTCCTTCCTCCGTGAAGATAAAACAGTTTCAAAGATGCTTTTGAAAGACATCCGTTCTCATTTGAAAGAGCTGTAAAATCTGATACTCTGGTCTTTCTGACCATGCTTTCCTACAACGAAATTACGGAACATAAAGTTATTATTATGGACGGCAATCCTTTTGAGGTGCTTTCTTCCCACGTATTCAGAAAACAGCAAAGAAAGCCCGTAAACGCGACTAAACTTAAAAACATTCTTACCGGAAAAGTGACGGAGTATTCTTTTCATGCGTCGGACAAAGTGGAAGAGGTAGAAATTGAAACTAAAAATGTGAAATACCTCTATAACAACCGAGGCGAGTGGTGGTTTTGCGAAATAAAAGACCCATCAAAACGTTTTGAGATAGACGAGCTCTTAATCGGCGATGCCGGAAAATTTTTAAAAGAAAATAGTATTGTTCAAATCATGATTTTCAAAGAAAAAATAATAGGCGTTAAGTTACCAATTAAAGTGGATTTGAAAGTAAAAGAAGCTCATCCGACAGTTAGAGGAAACACCGCACGGAGCGGTTCAAAGATGATAGTACTCGAAACCGGCGCCGAGATCCAAGTGCCAATGTTTGTAAAAGAAGGAGACATCGTTCGCATAAATACCGAAACGGGACAATACACCGACCGAGTTTCTTAATTTACGATATATCGTAAATTAAGAAACTCGGTCGGTGTATTGTCCCGTTTCGGTATTTATGCGAACGATGTCTCCTTC
>DATEAC010000014.1:0-2990 GCA_036584645.1 Minisyncoccota bacterium
GGGCACGGCAGAAAGAATCGGTCCGAAAATAGGAATGATTTCCAGCACTCCGGCAATAAAAGCCAAGAGCAAGGCGTTCGGCACGCCAAGTATTGTCAGACCCAAGAAAGCCAAAATCGCCACAATGACGGCCAGCAGAAGTTGTCCCTGCATCCACAAACCGATTTTTTCCTGCGCCCGCCTCCAAAGAGAAGTTACATACTTTTCTTCCTTGGCGGGAGTAATGATGCGCAAAAACTTTGAAACTCCGTCTTCCTGCACGGCAAAATAAAAAGAAAGAACAATGATAAGGACAAACGACAGGATGCCTCCGAAAATGACATCAATGGTGCCCAGGAAGCCGCTTGAGATATGGAGAAGGGCCGTGTTAATTTGGCCGACTAGGTCCGGAATTGAAACCGTTGAGGTAATGCCTTCAATGAAAGACGAGCCGGGAAAATCACTCGTGCTGGAGAGGTTTTTCGTATATTCCGGAATAGACGAAAGAAAATTGGATGATTCTGAAAGAAGCGGCACCAAAAGAAAATAAAGAGCGGCCAAAAATAAAAGACCCACTACTACATACATCACGAGAATTGATAAGGCGCGCGGAATGCGAAATCGGCTGCCAAAACGCGCGCCCGGCTCAATGGCCGAAGCGATAACGATGGCCGTTAAAATGATCAAAAACACATCACGCACCATAAAAAGGACTGCCGCCAGAGCAAGAACGACCAGTACCTTCACAATTGAAGTTATGCTTATGTTGAGATTGACTTCCTTGCTTTCCATTGCCTTAATACTACCATCTTTGAGTCGGGCGTCTATGCGAGGCTAAGAATCTTTACCAATTGGTTTTTCTTAAGATTTTTGCCGACAACCGCCAGAGTGAGGTCTTTGTCGGTAAAAATCTTTCTGGCAATTGTTCGGATATTTCTTGCGCTGACTTTTCGTATTTCTTTTTCTATTTGCTTTGGTGTTTTCAAATCGTGGTGAAAAATTGCCCGCCCCGCAAAATAAGCGGCAACTTCGTCCGAGGACTCCAGACTCATGTTTAAAACTGAAGTCATCGCCCCCTTTACGCGCTTAAGCTCTTTTCCGCCCACCGATTCTTCTTTTAGTCTTTTCAGCTCTTTACAGATGGCATCAGTTGCGACACCAATTCTTTTTGGGTCAACGCCGGAAACAACCATAAACTCGCCGTGGTCTGTTGAGGGGCTGTTATGAGAGCTGATGTAGTAGCAAATGCCAAGTTCCTCGCGCATTTTAATCCACAAACGCGAGCTCATGCCGTGAGACAAAACTCCGCGCAGAACGGCTAGAGCTGTATTTCTTTTGTCGCTATACGGGAACGACCTTACCCCAAGCACCAAATGCACTTGGTCGGTCTTTTTGCCTCGCACCACCACTTGTTTGTTGCGATGGGAAATACGAGTGCGTTCCTTGCCGTGCTTTCCCCCGTGAGAGACATTTTTGAAAGCGTCACGAATTTGTTTGAGAATTTTTTGAGAATTAAAACTGCCGGCCACCGTAAGCACGGTCGCCGAGGCGACATAGTGTTTGCGGTGGTAATTGTTAAAATCTTTTTTTGTAAACGAAGACACTGATTTTTTTGAACCTATGATTGAGCGGCCCGCCGGCTGGTCGCCGTGAACGGCGTGATTAAAAAGTTCAGCGGCAATTATTTCAGGCTGGTCCTCGCGCATATTTATCTCTTCGGTAATAACTCCTTTTTCTTTCTTGGCATCTTCATCTCTAAAAACGGTGTTTAAGTAAATGTCGGAAACTATATCAATGAGTTTGCTGACATTTTTTGAACTTGCTTTGGCGTAATAGCTTGTAATTTCGGTATCGGTGTAGGCGTTGTAAACGGCGCCTATTTCATCAAGGTCGCGAGCCACGTGCTGGGCCGAGGGGCGCTTTTTAGTGCCCTTGAAGCACATGTGTTCCAAAAAATGAGAAAGGCCTGCCTCTTTTTTTGACTCGTATTTTGAACCGGTTTCAACGGAAACCTTGACGGTAACCGTCGGCGAGTCCGGCATAGGGGCAAGAATTACTCTCAAACCCCCCGGCAGAGTGTGTTTGGTAGCTTTTAACACGACAAGGTGAACGATACCTTAATGAATATGTGTTTTCAACTTATACGCATTCCCATGTTTAAGCATTCCTAAATAAGACTGGACTGTTTCTGATTTAACATTTGCCTCTTTAAGTCTTCTCATCATTTTTCTTTTAGTAGATGTTCTCAACACTCTGTGATTGGGGAAGTGCGCCCAACCAAGGAAATCAACACCAGAGGAGAGGGTCTTGATGAAAACTTTATTTGGATGAAGTTGGAGTTTAAGAGTTTGATCAAGATAAATTACGATATATCGTAATTTATCTTTTAAGTAGTCTTTGTCCTCGTTCATGATTACAAAATCATCTGCATACCGAATATAGTGTTTGATTTTCAATTTGTGTTTTACGAATTGATCAAATTCGTTCATATAAACATTTACCAAGAGTTGAGAAGTGAGATTGCCTAGTGGTAAACCCTTTACCCCATAGGTCTTGCCCATGGGGTTGGTGGAGAAGCTTGAGATAATCTGCTCCAAAAGCCAAAGGGTGTCTTTGTCTTCAATGTGTTTTTCCAGTATGAATAACAATACTTCATGATCAATTGAAGTAAAGAATTTTCTAATATCACATTTCAAAATAAAACATGTCTTTGTATTGTTTTTAGAGACTTTATACGCAAACTTTTTGAATCTCTCCATTGCTTTGTGTGTCCCCTTATATAAACGGCAGGAATAAGAATCATGAATAAATCTTTTATCAAAATATGGATATAAGACTTTGTAAATTGCATGGTGCAAAAGGCGGTCTCGCACAGATGCTTTGTGTATATTTCTAGGTTTGGGATCAGAGATGTTGAAAGCGTGATAGTTGCTGTGGGTGTATGTTTTGTCTAGTAAATCAGAGTGAAGTAATAGTACATTTTCTGAAAGCTTAAGTAGAAATTCGGCTAC
>DATEAC010000016.1:0-4952 GCA_036584645.1 Minisyncoccota bacterium
GCGGGTGGAATAAACGGCGCTCTTCCGGAAGTGGGTCGTAACTTATCAGGATCAGGAAAGTGGGGTGTTTGTGGAAGTGCAGGTTGTTGGAAGGGTTGTGGAGGGGGCTTTTGGATGTCGGTAATTTTTTTCTCCAGAGGAGACTGAACGGTAGATGGCATTTTAGCAAGATCCGAGAAAGAAAAGTCTTTTCGTATGGGGGCTTCTGTTTTTTGCTCTTTGGGTTTTTCGGGAGTAGGGATGATGGTACTTGGCGCCTGTCTAGGAGGTACTGGACTTTCCGGACGCGGGAAAATATCGGCAAGTTTGGTTCCCGAAAGTTCTTCGTAATTTGCGAGGCGACGCCTAATCTCCGCGTCAATTGGGTCAAGGTCAAGATCATGCGTCTGCTTTAGCGCTTGGCGGATAGGCATAAAAACCTGTTCGTTTATTTCTTTGCCGATTTCTGCCGCCTCCTCGTCGTCTAAATCAAGCCGTTCTTGAATTGAGGGAATAAAGTCTTTGGGGTGAGTGAGCCCGAGAATTAAATATCCTGCTTCCTCGGCAAGTTGCCCTGTGCGCTCGATGGTGATACCGAATTTCTTTCCGATATCCCACATGTGATCGGCAACATCCACGCCGAAAATCGCCTCCTTTAAATTGTCAGGAAGTTTCTGGTACTGCGCGTCAAGTTGTTCGCGTGTGTATTTGGACATACTAACTAAGTTCCTACTGTAGGTCCGCTGGTTTTATCACTAATTCTTTTTCCAATTATTCTTAGCTCGGCTTTTATTTCTTCAATGCGGTTTTGATTATCCCGCAGTCTCTTTGTATCCTTTATAGCTTTTGTCGTATCAAAAGTGGGTGGTATTTCTCCACGATTTCGGGCTTCCGTCTCTCCCATTTCTTTTATCATGGCGAGCATGGCGTCAAACTTATCTTGAAGTATTTTAAGCCGGCCCTCTGTACGATTTTTGTTTTCTTCGAGAGATTTAACGGGAGTAAGATCTCTACCGTCTGCTGAAACTGGGCGGACCCACCCGTTAGCGGCAGCAGAAGGCGTATCAAAGAAAGCAAAAAGTCTTGGATCCATGCGCTCCACCAATCTTTCTTTGTTCTCTTCAAGGTGCTGTTGCAAATCTCCTGCCGTGGAAGGAAATTCACTTCGGATTCTGGTAAGCTTGACATCTTGAGCGGTCGCCCAGAATGCTTCTTTGGCTAAGTTTCCTTTTGTCGCCTCCTCCCCGTTTGAAAGTTTAACTTTTTCTTTGTCAGCAAATACGCCCGTATCTAATTTGGCATAGTGTTCCGGTCTAATCTTTGTAAACACATGCAATACCGCAGCAAATTGCTTGTCCTCTTTATTGTTTAAGTCAAGGGTTCTTCCGAGTTTTTCCTTTGAAATATCCGCCGCAGTTTTAAGTTCGTCTGGTTTAAAGTATTCAGGTTTTGCAAGAGATGGGTTGGCTCGAACAACCGGTAAAAAGTCCCCCCCTACTCCGTGAATGGTTTTTACCGCACTTTCAAGCGCGCCTGTATTTTTAATACCACTGATGTCTTGTTGGCCCGCCATTTTCTGAACTGCCCAGGCTCGTTCCGCCGGTGTTCTGAATTGACCGGTTTCAAATCCACGCCGCACTTCAGCAACGTTCCAGTTTTTATATTTTTCACCAGCCTTATCAACCTGTCCTCTTCCTATAGCACCCAATTGCCTAAATCCTGCAGCCGGAAGTGCCAGTGTTTTATATGCAGTTCGCAAATAAGGATTTTCCGTCTCCGTCATCTTTTTGGTAAGCGCCTGATCCCATTGGGTCGCGCGTGCTCCGAGTACGGGTAATGCTCGTGACGCAAGCATGCCTGCCCCCCCGGTTGCTGCGGCAAGGCCGGCTTGTTTTCCAAGACTGATGGCGGTTTCGGCGATTGCTCCACCTGTTTTTCGTGAAAGCTTAATTGCGGCTATAAGCATAAATATAACCATTAATGCGACAAAAAAAGCCTCAATATCAATTGGCCCCACAACAGCCCTTCCTGCTCTTAGTTTTTGAAAATCGCTGAGCAAGATCATAATTAGATAAAACATAAAGTAAAACATGGGCGCGAAAAACGCCCAGCGCATGAGCGCACTCAACCATTCCGACCAATATTTATTGATGTCTTTGTTGGGAATTAGTTGTGCTAAGAAAGCAAGGGGTGCAATGACCGAAAGAAATATCATTGCGGCCGCACGGATAAGCAGGGTTATAGAAGCAATAAGAAATGCCGCAGATCCCAGGGCGAGCATTATGTTTGATAAAATTAATCTGGTGGTCATATTTGCAAGCCAGGAAAAAAGTCCATCTACCACCCATCTTCCCAGAATCTCCATAGCTCCCCCCGCGATAGCGCCACCGACACAGCCAACGCCGAAAAACCAAATTGCCGCAATACACCCGGCGACTACTCCACCGCCGGGAATAGCCGCATTCGCGGTTGGTATGCCCAATGCGGCAAAAACCTTGTCTTTGGTTGTCAGAGCTTTAACCTCGCGCATCAAATTTTCTGACTGTTGATCTGCGGAGCGTATATTGTCTGCCGCGGCCGTAGAGTCGCTTTCTTGGGCGATAATTGGAGTAGCGTGTAGCTTTAGGGCATCAACCATAATGCCGGCGATATCTCCATTCGGGGGAATCATGTTATCGGCAAATGTTTTTGCAAGCATATTGGTAAAACCAAATGTTGCGGAGACGAACACCAAACTGAAATTTATAAGGAGAGCAACTATAATAGTTCTCACCAAAAGTCTTTTTCCTCCGTATTGCTCGATACTAAAAATAATCGTGAATGCAATCCAAAGCATAATAAGAATGAAAAAAGCATTGGCAATATCTCGGGAGATTCTCCATCCTTCCTGCACGACCGGCATATTGGCCACCGAACCGTCTATATTTACCTTAAATGCGACATCAAGAAGATAACCGCTAATTCCCACTATGAGCACAAGAACATTCTGGGTAACATATAAAATTGGATTTATAAATAAAAGGGCGGCGGCCGAAAACCCTTTTGCCGAATCGGCAATTCCGTTTCCCATAAACGATGCAATCGCAGGTGGTTGGGCTTGCGCCAATCCAAATTGCGGAAAAAGCAAAACCACTGCACCAACAAGCAGTATTCCTCCGAGTAGTATTTTTTTGTTTAGGGAAAAACGCATTGTCTAAAAACTAATTTTCAAAATCCAAAACACAGGAACCAGAGCACAGACAAAGACCGAAAACACAAACTATAGTGTTTGGACTTTGTGTTTTTATATCCTTGTGCTTTGTTTGTATTTTGTGCATGTCGGGGCTTTATGTTTTAACTATTGTAGTGCCTGCACGGCTAGTCTTAATCTATCCATGGATCTTCTAATTTCCTGAGTGGCATCAAAAAGCGGGCGATTCAGAGATCTTATGAGCTGATTTAATTCGGTCTCTCTCGTAGAGCGATTAATTTCTCCTTGAATTATTTGAATGGCGGCGCGTTTATTTACAAGGTCTACCACCCTTTGGCGAAGAGAATCGCGCTGGGACTCGGCAACGGCCCTCTGAGCGCCGTTGGGGGTTGTTGAGGCAATATTGTCGGCTTCATTTATCACAATGCCCAATAGCGACATGGTGCTGTTAAGCGATCCTATATCCGCATCAATTACTTGTTGTGTTCCTGTTTTTACATCCGAAGAAATAGTAGAAAAGGAGCTTACGTCGAGTCCGGCTTCTTGGGCGTGGCTTGCGAGGTTGAAGCTAAGAATTGGCAGACGGGATGTGGTTCTTGAGGATGCGGTGGGGTTTGTTGTATCAAACAAGGACCCATGAAGATCGATAAGTTCGCTTTTTGTTTGTAATATTTTTGTTTTGGCAGTACCCAGGCTGGCAATGGAGGTTTCTTTGGTTTGAATATCCGCAAGAATTGAACTCTCGGTAGAGCGCAAGCTGGCAAGCGTGTCGGGGTCGCTTGTTGTGGCAATGGTTGCTCTTGTGGTCTCAAGATCTCTTCGCAGTTTGAACAGATCAGTATGGAGAATTGAAAGCTGGCGGTCTATTTCCGCAATAAGTTTGTCCGAAGTGAATAGCAAATCATTGGCGCGAGCAATAAAGGTAAAAGCATTTTCGATTCCTGTGAGAGGTATATTAGAAAGGGCGGGGTCAAAAAGTCCTTGACCGGACTCTCCCCCGTCTTCGAGTGCGGAAAATGTAGAAGAAATAAGTTTGGTAATAAGTGCGTTGATAATAGTGGCAATCGCTTCATCAAAATCTTTGGCGTTTTGGGCAAAATCAATACCACTGCCAACTGACTTGCTTAGCATGTCGGAGACAAGGTTGCCCGGAGTTTTGGTTTCGTATTCGGTATCGCATATTATGCGTCCTCCTCCGACCTCATTCGCTCCTGTGGCCACTTCTTCGGCGCGTCCTCCACGTTCGGGTTCTACACGAGTAACCGTAGGGGGGGCAACAATTGATTCGGGAAGTGTACTTATTTCACCGTTTTGAGCTCGTACTTCCTTGACAAAATTAATCCCAACGCCGGCAAAATCTTTTCCGGTGGCGTAGGCGATTTGTTCAAGAGGAGAAATCTCCCTGATTGAGACAGGCGCTTCTGGATCACTTCCGGGGCCTGTATAAGCACCACCACCCTCAGTGCGGCAATTTTTTTTCACGGGAACTTGTTGGCCAAGAAACCCCTTTCCCACTTTAATTCCGGTGTCAACTCTCTCTCGTGCTCTGGATTCGGCCAAAATTTTGGCGTCAAGGGCGATTAGGTAGGCACCATAGGGATTGTTTTGTGGCTCAAGTGAAATTTGGAAGAAATTTTTCCACCCTCCTTGCTGAAAGTTTCGGTAAAACCCGTCAACATTGCGCTCAATATCGGTCAGCGAGCATCCCAGTTGTTGCGAAAGCCCGGGAGTGCGCAGGGTAATGCGCAAAAATGCGCCGATATTTCCGCACAGATTAATTCCG
>DATEAC010000037.1:0-29882 GCA_036584645.1 Minisyncoccota bacterium
AAGAATTTAACGAACCTTATCTTCTGCAAATAGGTTTTTTGGAGAGGACGCCGCGCGGCCGTCAAACCACGAGACACGCTGAAGAGCACATGGAAAAGCACGGCGTAAAAAATTCAAAAAAGAAACTCCTGTAAATGTAAATATGTCCGGACATAACAAGTGGTCAAAAATAAAAAACAGGAAGGCGGTTACAGACGCGCAAAAGTCAAAAATTTTCAGTAAATATGCGAGGCTCATCGCCGCGGAGTCAAAAGGGGTCGGCGGCGATGTGGGCTCGCCCACGCTTTTGGCGGTCATTGAAAGAGCGCGAGGAGAAAATATGCCAAATGACAACATTGAACGAGCTATCAAAAAGGGCGCGGGCAGCGACAGCGAAAATTTGGAAGAAGTAGTATACGAAACGTACGGACCGGGGGGGGCGGCAATTCTTATTGAAGCATTAACTGACAATAGAAATCGCACTGCTCAGGAAATAAAACACGTCCTCTCGGAGCAAGGTTTTGTTTTGGCCACCCCCGGTTCGGCCTCCTGGGCCTTCCAAAAAGCGCCGGGGGGCTTTGAGGCCACAACGCCAATCTTTTTGCCCTCCGTTGAACAGGCGCTTCTTGAAAAGCTCATTGATGTTTTGGGGGAGCTTGACGACGTTCAAGAAATTTATACCAATGCCTCCGACTAAAAATAGCCCGAAAATGAAAAGAATCGCCGGCATTGACCCCGGCTTTGACCGCATCGGGATGGCAATTATTGAAGGCGAACGCGGCAGGGAGAAATTGGTGTATTCATGTTCTATCATAACCCCAAGAAAAGAAAAACACGAAAAAAGACTGGTCTTTCTCGCCCGTGAGGTAAAAAAGATTGTCAAGAAGTTTAAACCAGAAATGTTTGCTGTGGAAAAACTTTTTTTTAATCAGAACATAACCAATGCTCTTAAGGTTGCCGAAGCCAGAGGGGTGATACTTTTAATTGCCGGAGAATTTGGTTTGCCCGTATACGAATACTCCCCTCAGGAAATAAAAGCGACAATCACGGGTTATGGTAAAGCTCAAAAAAAACAGCTTATGCTCCTTATCTCCAAAATAATATTCCTGCCAACCAAACGAGATAAGATGCTTGATGACGAATACGACGCCATTGCCGTTGCTTTGACTCATAGCGCTTACAAAAACTCTTACTATCCACAATAATTAAATTTTAACGTTGACACGTTCTTTTCTTTTGATACAAAAGGCGTACGGGGGAAGCCCCTTAAAATAAAATTATGAACGACGACGATTTAAAAGATGGTTTTGTAGCAGATGAAGAAGAGGATGACGAGGAGGAAGAATTAGAGGAAGAGGAAGTATTGCCGGCTGACAAACCCGCTGACACCGTACCTAGCGAAGAAGAGAGGAAAGAAGATGAATTCGGGCACGGTTTTGGCGCCGAAGAAGAGGAGCTCAGTTAGAACACAATAATTGAGAAAAAGTCTTTTTTGCCGACTCGCAGTTTTAAGCGGTTTTCTATTTTAAGGTTTGGATCAGTAATCTTTTTGCCTGTTTCAAGATTTTCTACAGCACCTTCCGTGACAAGTCTTTTAAATTGAGAGAGGGAGGGTACAAGGCCGGCTTCCTTTAAGACTTTACCAAGAAGATCTCCCTTCTTCGCTTTTATCTCTTTGAGGTCGCTTGGTATCTCTTTCCTGGAGAAAGTGTTTATAAAATTCTCTTGAGCAAACTTCGCCGCCTTTTCTCCGTGGTAAATAGCAACGATCTCTTTCCCCAATCTCATTTTGGCGTCTTTGGGGTGAAGCTTCCCCGAAGAAAGATCCCGGGTGATTTGTTCCAAAACACTCGCCGGCACATATGTCGCTAGCTCAAAATATTCTGGTATCAGAGTGTCCGGAATAGACATGGTTTTACCGTACATTTCATCCGGCCCATCGTTTATAGAAATACAATTGTCAAGACTTTTTGACATTTTCTCCTTGCCGTCAAGACCGGTGAGAATCCTCATGGACATTACGGCTTGAGGAGTTTGATTATTGCCGCGCATAACATCACGACCGATAAGCATGTTAAATGTTTGGTCGGTGCCGCCAATCTCAAGATCGCACGAGCCAAAAATAAAACCCAAAGCGGCCGAATCTATTGCCTGCATTACCGGATAAAGCATTTCATGAAGATAGAGTTCGCCGCCCTTTGACAGGCGTTCCGTAAACATATCGCGGTCAATAAGCCTCTGGTGAGTGATGCGGCGCAAGGTTTCAAAAAAAGTGCGAATGGTGATGGCGACAATGCCGGTCTTGTGTTTCATGTCCTTAACCTGCATGCGGGACTGTTCGTAAAGGATAGCCTTGCCGATAAATGAATTGGCGTCAAAAGGTATCTCGGTCTTTATGCCATTGTTTTCCACGGCCACCTTAACAATAGTGCCGGCAGGGGCCTGCATGTCCGTCACGTTGGTATACCAATCCGAATTTCTTATGGCGGTAAAGACCGCCGGGTCGGTGCGAATAATTTTTCCTATCTGATTGCGATAGGATTCAAGGTTCTTTTCAATTTCTTTGGTTGATAGTTCCGGCCTGGTTTTGTCCTTGCCCGTCGGATCACCGATGCGAGCCGTAAAATCACCAAGAATAAAAACAACTCTTGCGCCGTGATCTTGGAACTGACGAAGTTTCCGGAGAATAACTGCATGACCGAGGTGGAGGTCAGAACTTGAAGGGTCAGCGCCTAATTTTATCACCAGCTTGTCCGGTTGCCGGGAAAGTTTTTGTTCAAAAACTCCTTCCGGATCAATAAGGGTTTCAACCCCGCGAGTGAGCAAATCGTGAAGGCCCGGGTCTCTTTTCTTGTTTTCGTTGCCGGTTTTCATGGGCTCATCCTAACACAATAAATAAACACCTTTAATGATATTATTGTCAAAATGACAAAGCGGCGAACAAGAAACCGCACTTTTATACTGGGCAGTTTGGTTCTTGTCTTCTTGGGAATTTTTTCCCTGTGGATTTCCAATCTTTCCTTACCGACCCTTGAAGGGGTATTCTCCCGCAGAATTGAGCAATCAACGAAAATTTATGACCGCGCGGGAGAAATTTTGCTTTATGATGTTTCCAAAAATTCAAGGCGCACCACTGTTTCCCTAGACGACATCTCGCTGTACATTCAAAAGGGCGCTATCGCCATTGAGGACAAAAATTTTTATACCCACAAGGGCTTAAGATTCTCTTCCCTTTTAAGGGCGTTTTTTGTTAATACCACCTCTCTTGGTTTTAGCCAAGGCGGTTCAACCATCACCCAGCAGGTGGTAAAAAACGTTTTGCTTTCAAATGACAAAACTGTGACTCGCAAACTAAAAGAGGTGGTCTTGTCTCTCAAACTTGAGCGAGTATTATCCAAAAACGAAATCCTCGCTCTTTATTTCAATGAAATTCCTTACGGCGGAAATATTTACGGGGTGGAAGAGGCAACAGAGACGTTTTTCGGCAAGAAGGCGGCAAGGGTCTCCCTTGCCGAAGCGGCCTATCTTTCCGCCATGCCACAAGCCCCGTCTTTTTATTCGCCCTACGGTAAGAATATGGACAAACTGGAGGAAAGAAAAAACCTTGTGCTTGATGAAATGAAAAAAAACGGATTTATTTCCGAAGATGAATATCAAAAAGCAAAAAAGGAAATTGTGGCTTTTCAACCGAAGCAAACGACGAGCATCAAGGCCCCGCATTTCATCTTCTATGTGATTGACTATCTGAAAAGAGAGTATGGCGATGATGTTTTGGAAACGGGCGGCTTGAGAGTCATAACAACCCTGGATTGGAGTTTGGAGGCTAAAGGAGAAGAGATTGCCAAACAGTACGCCCTTGAAAATCAAAAAAATTTTAACGCGAGCAATGCGGCTTTCGTTGCCATTGATCCAAAAACCGGGCAAATTCTTTCTATGGTCGGCTCGCGCGATTATTTTGACCAAAGCATAGACGGCAACTTCAATGTGACCACCTCCCATCGCCAGCCCGGCTCTACTTTCAAACCGTTCGTTTACGCGGAGGCCTTTTTAAAAGGCTTCACTCCGGACACAATTATTTTTGACGTTAAAACCCAGTTCGCCGCCGCCTGCAGGCCGGATGACATAACGAGCGATAACGACTGTTATTCACCGGATAACTATGACAATAAGTTCCGAGGACCAATTACCCTAAGAAACTCTTTGGCCCAATCAATAAACATAAGCTCGGTTAAAACTTTGTACTTGGCCGGCCTTGAAGATTCTCTGTCTTTGGCAAGAAATATGGGCGTTGAAAGTTTGCAAGACGCTTCTCGGTACGGTCTGACTCTCGTGCTTGGGGGCGGCGAAGTCTCGCCTCTTGAGCTGACAAGCGCGTATGGCACTCTTGCCTCAGGCGGAATAAGAAACGTTCCCACACCAATACTTCAAATAACCGATAGTGAAGGAAATGTTTTGGAAAGTTTTCGGTCGCGTGGACAAAGAGTTATTTCTGAAAACATTACCTCACTCATTTCAAATATTCTCTCTGACAACGAGGCCCGGGCGCCGGCCTTTGGTCAAACGGGGGCTCTTCATTTTTCTCAAAGAGCGGTTGCCGTTAAAACAGGAACCACTAACGACTATCGCGACGCGTGGACTATTGGTTATACGCCCAGCATTGTTTTGGGGGCCTGGGCGGGCAACAATGACAACTCACCCATGGAAAAAAAGGTGGCTGGTTTTATTGTGGCCCCAATGTGGCGAGCTTTCATGGATTATATTCTTGCAAAGTCATCCGACGAGCCGTTTCCGTCCGTGTCTGGAAAATACCCTCTCTCCATGAAGCCCGTTCTTAGAGGCAAATGGCAAGGCGGAACTTCCGTCTTGGTGGACAAAATCTCGGGCGGCAAAGCAACGGAATTCACTCCCGAAGACGCTGTTGATGAACGTTTGGGGGGAGGAGTTCATTCCATCCTTTATTGGACAGACAAAGACAATCCCCAAGGGCCGCCGCCCGGAAACCCCGACCGGGACCCTCAATTTAAAAACTGGGAGTATGGTGTGAGACTTTGGGCTAAGGAAAACGGTTTTCCCGACCTAACCCCGCAGGTGCCAACAGCCGAGGACACCGTCCATACCGAGGCCAAGCTACTTTATCTTGACCTTTTAAACCCGCGTGGCGATGTTTCCGTAAAAAGAGGGGATGTTATCGGGATTTCCTTGAAAGCAACGAGTGGTTTCCCTATAAACCGTATGTCAATTTTCATAAATGATTCCGAGGTTTTTGGGGGGGCGTATCTCCCGAACCCGATTGTTGTCATTCCAAAAGATTTTTCCTCCGATGCCGCGCGCATACGAATAGAGGTTATTGACCAAGGACTCCAGAAGGCCGAGGTTTCTTTAACGGTTCCGGTCTCTTAAAAATTATTTAATGGAAGTGAACGAAAGGCCCGAACGGGTTTTAAATTCGCTTAGAATTTTTTGCTGATTCAGAAGAATGGCGTTTTTGGCCGTTGGGGTCGCCCGAACAAAAAGTGTGTTGCCTTTTTGTGAAAGAGAAAAGAAGCCGATATCGTCTCCCAAGACAAGCTCCGTTGCCCTCCGAAAGGATTCTTCTGTTCCTTTGGCCGAGACAACAATTTTTTGAAAACGTTTTAAATACTTGGAGAGATGTTCCATGCCGTTAGATTAGCGATTCATCGGCATGACAACGTATAAGTAACTCGCGTCCCCAATCCCTCTTATAACGGCCGGCTTGCCGGCGCCGTTCAGGGAAACAGAGAGACTGTCGGTGTTTATGGCTTGAAAAAGATCAGAGATGTATTTGTGGTTGAAGCCAATGGTTATGTTTTCTCCGGAAACAGTCGCGTCAACCCGCTCATTAAGCTCGCCCGTGTCCTCCCCGCGGCCCGAGACGGTAAAGTGTTTTTTTGAAGGCGCTGCAACGAGAGTAATCTGATGAAACTTGTCGGTGAAAGCCGCGGTTGCCTTTAAAACGTCTTCCAGGTCGTCCTTGAGACAAACTATCTCTGTTTTTGGTTCCTTGGGAATAATTTGCCTGTAGTCCGGATACGAGCCTTCAACGGTCCTTGAAATAATATAGGTGTCGTTGGATAAAACCGAAATCTGATTCTTGCTGATGCCCAAATTCACCTTGCCCTTCAGGTTTTCAATGGTGCGGGAGAGCTCACTCACGTTTTTAAACGGTAAAAGAAAAGACCCGTCAAAGGAATCTTTCAGTTTTATCTTTTTCTCGGCAAGACGAAAAGAGTCCGTGCCGACAAAAACAAGATTGTCTCCTTCGCCGTAAATATAAACACTCGAGAGCTCCGGCTTCATGCTCGACGGCGAGGCGGCAAAGGAAACGGCTTTCATTCCTGCCGCAAAAGACTCCGCCTCTACGGAAATTATGGTGTCGGCAGCCACTTTAGGAATAACGGGGAAATCTTCAACTGGCATGGTTTTTAATTTAACGTCCTCAAGAGAGGAAGAAAAGGTTAGAACGTCTTTTTTGAGTTCAAGAAGAACATTTTTTTCTCCTCTAACGTGAGAAAGAAATTGAGAAAAAGTTGTTCCGGGAATCAAAACTTTTCCTTCACTGTTAACCCTTGCCGGAATTGTTATTTCTATGCCCAAATCAAGATTTGTCGCTTTAATTTTTAATTCCTGGTCCTTTGCCTCAAGAAAAATTCCAGACAAGGCCGGCAGAGTAACGTTTTTTCCGGTAAAACGTTCCGCTTTAGAAACTGCTTGTTCTATTTTTTCTCTAACACACTCCACTTTCATTTTTATATATAAAGAGAATTATTATTATTAAGGATGTGGATACGTTGATAAGACAATAAATCTCAACCTTTACCCCCGTTTTTAGGAATCAGTTATCAACCAAACAACTGCCTTAAAAGAATACTAACTGTTGATTCAATCTTTGTCTCTCACCTTATTACCGTTTCTTGTTGGTTTTTGCCGGGGTTTTTCAGCTCTTTTCCACATCATATGCACAATTTAAGCAATCATGGTGCGAAGCTGATTTATTTCGCTAAGAAGCTCGGCATTGATTTTTATGTCCCCCTTAATTTTTTCGCACGAGTGAATCACGGTTGTGTGGTCTCGTCCCCCCATTTTTTCACCTATTGAGGGGTAAGAAATACCGAAATCCTCTCTCAAGATGAACATGGCAACTTGCCTCGGTTTGATAATTTCCTTGCGGCGGGTTTTTTCGTAAATACTTTCTTCATCAACGCGATAAAAGTCGGCGACCATCTTTACGATCTCTTTTGGTGCGATCAGACGTTTTGGCCTCAAGTTGTTTTTAACAAGATTCCGGACATCGTTTACTGAAAGCTCTTTTCCTTTGAGTTGCGTTTGCATGACGATTGAGTTCAAAATCCCCTCAAGCTCTCTGATATTGCCCGTGATGGTATTTGCCAAAAACGAAGCGATCTCTTCCCCCAAACAAAAACCCATATACTCGGATTTTTTTACAAGAATAGCCAAACGCGACTCAAAATCGGGAGGCTGAATGTCCACCGTCATACCTTGAGAGAAACGCGATTTTAGTCGGTCCTCAAGGTTTGGAATAAGATGAGGGTGCTTGTCGGACGAAAAAACAATTTGTTTGTTGTTGTCATGCATGGCATTGAACAGATGAAACAACTCCTCTTGGGTTTTTTCTTTATTGGCAAGAAATTGAATATCATCCATGATAAGGACGTCATAGGTCCTGTATTTATCTTTGACTTGAGCGATTTTTCCGGTTTGAAGAGACGAGATAATGTCTGAAGCAAACCTTTCGGAGGTCACATATAAAACTCTTTTTTCTTTGTGGTTGGCCTTAATGGTATTTCCGATCGCTTGAATAAGATGGGTTTTCCCATGGCCGGTATTTCCGTAAAGAAAAAGAGGATTGTAAATGAGCCCCGGCTGGCGAAGGACGGCTTGAGAGGCGGCATGAGCGAGTTCATTAAACGGCCCGACAACGAAAGTCTCAAAAGTGTAGCGAGGGTTAAGATTATCTTCTTTATTTATGGGCTCTCCCAGAGGCAACAATATCTCTCGGTCGCTTCTTGTCTCTTTTTCCCTCCTTCTTAATCTGTCATCTTTGGCGATTACATATTCCAGAGCATGAATAGACTCGTCGCCTCCCCGTAAAAGTCTTAAAATAAGGCTATGATGCTTGCTTTTTAGCCACTCCTCCACAAAGCTATTGGGCACGGCGAGAGAAACCACCCCAGCATCATTTTTTAAAATGAAAGTGTCTCTAAACCACGTATTAAAGGTTGCCTTTGAAACAGCGAGCTCAATTTCATTTAAAACGTTAATCCAAAGCTCTCGCGGGTCCATGTGGGTGAGGTATGACAAGACTAAAGTATATAGCCTAAGTGTGTTCTGTGAACTTGAAAGAATACGAAATTTATGGTAATAATTTGTGGATTGTTTGTGAATAAAAAATTAGACCACTAAATTTACCCAAGAACCAATGTCACGAACCTATAAACCCAAAAAGAAAAAAAGAAAGGCCGCTCACGGTTTTCTGACTCGAAAAGCCGGTCCCGCCAGAAAAATTCTCATTCGCCGGAGGAGAAAAGGCAGGTCCCGCCTTACCCCCTAATGCTTCCCAAGAAAAACCGTTTGTCGCGAAAGGAAATTCTTGGTTTTTTGCCGAGGGCAAAAAGCTTTCAGGGGAAATTTCTTTCCTTACATTTTATACCCCTGAAAGACAATTTATTTAAGGCGGGCGTATCCGTGTCAAAAAAGGTTGCCAAATCGGCAGTAAAGAGAAACAGCGTTCGCCGACGAATTTACAGAGCGCTTGTCCCTCATCAGAATCGTATTTCAAAAGCCACCTTTTTATTTGTTGTGAAAAATTTTGACAACTCGAACAGCCTGACAGAGGAAGCGGTTTCTCTTCTTAAGAAGGCCAACTTGCTAAAAGACTAAAAGAGATTAAATAAACAAAAAAAGGCATAATAGTCTTACAAAATGTTTCGTTCAATCATTTATCAACCGCTCTATAACATTTTTATCCTTCTTGCGGCCTGGCTGCCCTTTTTTGACGCCGGCACCATTGTTATCATTTTTACTTTTTTGGTGAGAATTATTTTGTATCCGTTATCAAAAAAAGCCTACTTGTCACAAATTGAAATGCGCAAGCTTCAGCCAAAACTTGAAGCCATTAAAGCGAAACACGGCAATGACAAAGAGGCTCAAGCAAAAAAACTCATGGAGGCTTACAAGGAGTCCAAAACAAACCCCTTTTCGGGGATTCTTGTTATGTTTCTTCAAATCCCCGTCATTCTTGCCCTTTACTACATTCTTGTAAGTTCCGGGTTGCCAAACGTGAATGAATCACTCATCTATAGTTTCACCCCTCATCCCGGGTCTATTGTTATGTCTTTCTTGGGTTTTGATTTGCTTTCGGATAAAAACGCCGTTCTCGCTTTGCTTGCCGGCCTCACCAGCTACTTACAAATTCATTTTTCCAGCATTAGTCAAGGAACCTTGCCGTCGGGCGGCAATAATGCTCTGGCAAGAATGATGAAAATTCAGATGAAAGTCATGTTTCCGATCATTGCTTTTGTTATTTCCTGGCAAATAGGGGGGGTTGTCGGTCTTTACTGGACCGCCACCAATGTTTTCTCCATTCTTCAAGACGTGTATTTGAAAAAGAAATTTGCCGCAAAAATATTGAACGCCTAGAAAAGCGGACGAACGCCCGTAAGGTCAACAAGCCATAAAGAAGAATCGTGTTTGTTTATAAAACCAAGTAAGCGGTCGCCTCCGGACAATGATAGGTTTGTAGGATCAATTGCCTCTGTAAGAGAAGACATGTCCGCAAGAACTATCTCTTGAATGGTCTTAGCGGAAATTTTCCACAGACGACTGGCGTTTAGGAAAACTTTGCCTTTGTACCAATCATCAGGTAAGTTTAAAAATTCTCCCTTAAACTCAAAGCAGTAAAAAATCTCTGAACGGACTTTTGACCACGCGCATTTTTCCGGCAGAGTCGCCAGGAAAATATCCCACCTTTGGTTTTTATTTTTATCAAAAATCTGCAGGGGCGAGTTGGTGTTTTCGTAATCACTAAAGACCGCCCAATTAGTATCGGGGCTTATGTTTGCTCTAAAACCGCTTGCTCCAGACAAATAAAGTTGGGGTACTCCACCCGAAAGGAGAAAAACCGAGCCGCTCGAGGTTCGACTGGCCTTTGTCTGCACGGCGACGGTTTTTGTAAGACCTTGCGGCACAAAGTCCTGAAGAGTGCTCTTCCACAAAACTTTTGCTCCCGAACCGTCGCCGTTTGCCGTGGTAATCATTGAACCGACACCGTCTTGAAGAACAAAAACCGCTTTGTCTCCGGCCGCGGTGGTGTCAAAAGCAAGGATAGTGCCGGGAATATTTTTGCTCGGGGAGCTTGAAGTTGATGCCAGCGAAGAAAACACGGCAGTCAAAGTGCCGTTGTCATTTTCCTTGAATCTAATGACAACTTTTCCTTGGCTTAGGAAATATGCTAAAACCACACGAGATTGGGTATCGGTTGAAACTCTCACAGGTACCTCTGCTGGATTAATTAAACCAATATCGTTAATTCTACCCGTTCCCTTCTCAACATATCTTAACGACGTTGAGGTGCCGGTACCAAGAAAAGTAAAACCAGCAACGGGAGTAGCAGTAATCTTTTTTATGACGGCGCCGCTTTCGTTTGTTGCCAGAACAACCGGTCCACCACTCATATCTGTTGGCTGGGGCATGGCCCTCTCCACATTTTGTTCTGATGAGAAACCAAAGGGATTTATGTTAGACACGGGCCCCCCCTCACCCGTCGGTGTTTTTCTTAAAAACAAAAACAATCCTCCGCCTATTATTAGAATAAGCACCAAAGCCACAAGAATATTTTTTTTATTCATATTTATCTAATGTGAAAACTCGGGGCGGTATTGAGTTCGTACGGTCCTTCCGGGGTGACAATTGCCAAACAGCTTTCTACAACTCCCGCGGTTTTTAACAATTGAGCGCTTACCGGAGAAACCTCAAAAACCACCGATAAACCACTGGCCTTTCCGATATTACATACCGCGTTAATGTCTCTGACAGTATCTCTGGATGGGGTTGTTCCGGCATCGTACTTATTTCTTGTCAAGTTAGCATCCGCGCAATGGCCGGTGTAGTGACACGAACTCTTGTGAGGGACACTAGGTATCCATGCTTCTGTTATCCACCAGCCTCCGAACCCACCAAGGCGCCCGAGCTCAACACCCATAGATGCCAGATCTCCTAAAAGTACTTCATTTATGAGTAACCCCGCTGAATGTCCGTTGTATGTTTGACCACCCTTGCGCGGTAAAAGACCCCCAATAGCTTTACAGTTATCACAAACACAAGATCCTTGATACGATTGACCACTTCTTGGACAATTGATTGCCGTTATAGTTGTGCCGCTCGTGGCCGCTCCTTCCGCGGTTGTCGGGGGAATGTTGAGACTGACATTTGTGATATTAGGACTTATGGTGTTTAAAATAACCCACGAACCAATGGCAAGAAGCAAACCAAGCAAAGCGTTTTGAATTCTTTTTCTCCCTTCTTCTTTTTTGAAAACGACATCGCTTGCGATGTACTCAAAGCCGCCGAGAATGATGTAAATGACGCACAGGGCGCTCGCAATACCAATTGCCAGCTTTATCAAATTTGGCAAGTACTGAACAATATCTATAGTTTCCGTCCCATCCCTTGTGACCGTGAGACCCGGCAGAGGCTCTAACGGCACATACGGCGTTTCCTGATTTGTATTGCTTTGAGCATGCAATGTTATGATGCCGATCAAGCCTAACGAAAGGCATACGATTACTCCGAAACTGGCAACCAGCAATTTATGACTAATCTTTTTCATGTCATTCAAAATTAAGGCCAACGTTTACGGGAACGTCTTCCCCGAAGCGTTTGGGGTTTTTCACCGAGACGGAAATTGCCCCGGAAGCCCTGCCGACGTTCGGATTTTGCACCACAAGATACGGCAGACCGCGGTTGTCAACCGTTCCTCCTGACAGTTTCCACTGGAGCTCCGGAAACTGGAAGCGGGAATTTGGGTCAACGGGAAAGAAAAAAGGAACCGCCCTAACCCCGATTTCCCCGCTTCCGGTTATTGATGAATTTTCTTGCTCATTAAAATTTGTACCAAAAAGCAGAGAGTATCTGTAAAAAGTCAAATATGGCACCACTCTTGTAATTGAAACGGAGTCCGAGGCGATAAATTTTTGGTCTCTGCTGGTGACAATCACCTCAACGGTACCCGCCCCGCCGAAATCGTTATCGGCGAAACCCAGGAAATTTTTTCCGAAGCCCGAAAGGTTTTGCAGGACCTGCTCGTCCTTTTTCCAAGTGTAAATAAGATTATTGGCAGAGACGGTGTTGCCGGCGCTGTCCTTGAAATCCGGCATGGCTTCAAAAGCAAGGAATGCGCCGGTTGAGTGTTCTGCCTTGCCTTGAAAAAATGGAGGAGTGTATGTCTTAGATTCCCAAAGCAAGATCACACTTGACCCGTTAATAGTAATGGACTTTTCATATTGTTTGCCGGCGGCATCTGTTATTAATACACGAACGACCGCCATTTTTCCCGTTTGGGGGGCAGACAAAGACACTTTTTTTACCCCGATACCCCTTGCGATCACTCCGCTGTTCACATACCAAACGATATTTGAGGCATCAAGTTCAATGGAAACGCCGGATAATGTTACCGACACCGTATCCCCGGGCTTAGGAGATTCGGGCGAAATCTCAAGGTTTAAGGCGTCCTCTCTTAATTGTTGAGAGCCGATGTTTTCAAGCTGTGCTTGTGCCGTGTCAACACAAATAAGAAATGCTATTGCAAAGATAAAGAAAAAAGGAAAAACCCTCATATAAATATTATACCCCAGACTTGTTTCCCGAATTTTGCATTGCTATGGTGGCCATAACCATAATCGTAAAGCCGGGCCAAAAGCCCAAGGTAATCTCCTCCCCCACAAAATTACCAAGGTAGTTGAAAATTCTTTTGGCGCTCTTAAACGACACTCCCTTGACCCAAAACCACAGCAGAAACATCAAATTTCCAAACACTCCCATATAAACATTGGCGAGCTCTCCCAGCACGGGGATGAAAAGCATAACCCAGCCGAATATATCAAGAAGGATAGCCGTGCCCACCATGAGCCACTTTATAGGGCCTTCAATTTTCTTTTCTTTACTTGTCAAAGCTGGTTCTTTGTCATCAGCCATTTTTATTTCACCGCCTCCCGTGGAGAACCCTCTTGTTTTACATCCTGTCTTTTCTTCTCTATTGCCAAAAGTTGAGAGGGGTCGGAGGTTATTATCTGGTCTTCGGTGTATGAAGCAATAACTTTTATGGCCACATGTTTGAGCCCCGCAAAAAAGATACCCTCACCTATACCCGATTCAAGCAACAAGTATTTTTCTTCATCCGTTAAATTAAAGACTTGCTGCAGATGGTCTATGGCTGTTGGCGATTGCTTAAGAAGGATTTGGATTGAGGAATTGGTAACAATTGGCGCTCCATAAGGGGACTTTAAAAAGTCGTCCACGTCTTGGGTGATGGTTGCCAGTCCCAAGAAATATTTTCTGCCCCTCTTTGCGAGGTTTAAAAGAAATGACGCCGTGTCTTCCGATTTCATCATCCACCACGCCTCATCAATGACAAACAAGCGTTTCTTCAACTCTTTTCTGATGGCGCTCCAGATAAAGTGGGTAACAATATACATGGCAATTGGCTTAAGCTCGTCTTCCATGTCTCTTAAGGAAAAAACCACGAATTTTTTGTTGATATCAACATTAGACGGCCGATTTATGAAACCAGCCCAAGTTCCCCTAGTGTACTTTGACAGTATTTGGGCCAACGACTCGCCGCCCTCAAGCCCCGATAAAACCAGCTCAAAATCGGACAAAAGCGGCGGCTCCGCGTTTCTGAAATCAGAATCGGGAGTGATGTCTTTCAAAGCGTATGTTTCAGTGATGGCTCGGTCAATCAAGGCATCTTCCTCGGGTGTCAGGCCTCCGAGCATAAGCCTGAAGAGACCAACCAAATTGATGATATTTGAACGCAAGACGCTCGCCGCCGGCTCATCCTCTCCCGGGATAGGCAACTCAAACGGATTTATGTGATGTTCGGAGTTAAGAGAGATGTTGAAGTATCTTCCGCCGACGGCCTCGCATAAGTACTGGTACTCGCGCTCGGGGTCCAAAACTATAACTTCGGTGTCAAACATAAGACTACGCAAAATCTCCAGTTTTGTCATGTAAGATTTGCCCGCGCCGGATTTTGCAAAAATGATGGAGTTGTAGTTCTCAAGGGAAAAGCGGTCAAACAAAACCAAACTTGAATTGTGGCGATTAATGCCGTAAAGAATTCCTCGGTCCGAGGTCAAATCAAACGAAATGAAAGGAAAAAGAGA
Source organism: Minisyncoccota bacterium (assembly GCA_036584645.1). GTDB lineage: Bacteria > Patescibacteriota > Minisyncoccia > Phycocordibacterales > Zambryskibacteraceae > 12-FULL-44-12b. The sequence continues at coordinate 14,400 of DATEAC010000037.1, forward strand.
GGATAAGGGCGATGAATTCAGTTTTTGGTTCACCTTCAAAGCGTCTTTACATACAGGCATTACAGACTCAAAGCCGTCTTTTTGTTGGAAAAGCGCCGGCTTCACGTAAACAAGCTTGGCCTCAAGAATTGATTTTATTTCTGATTCAATTTTGTCCAACTCAGCCTCATTTTCGGCGTAAATGGCCACATATAAACCAACGTCAAAGAGTTTTTCCTGGGCTTGCTGGAGTTCATCTCGCAGGTTTTCTAAATCCTGATAAGCAACATCAAGCATGGGGTCGCGCACCAAGCCCTTTTCTTCGCGTTCGTGAATCTGGCTCTGCACCTCGGCTACTTTTTTCTGAAATTGTCTTAAAACCGTTGAGGTTTCTGTCGGATGGACAAAGATTGAGACATCAAAAACCTTATCCAAATTTATTATCGGCGCAAACCAACCTTCCACCAGAAATCTTGGGTAGGAAATGACAAAGAATGAGCGCACCACTTTATCGCCCAAATCAAGATGTTTTTGCCCAATCTTGAGAGCGCTTGGCGCAATGATATCTTTCAAGTCCAAAACACTTGCTCCGTAAATTTCCCTTGGCAGGATTCCCGTCCGGACGGGAGATTCTTTCTTTTTTGATTTAAATAAGTCTAAGAAGGTCATATTAAGTTTCTACTTGAATAGGTTTTTCTGTTTCTCCCGGATTGAAAACTTTATACAAGAGCTCAATGATTTCCTCGGTGCCGAGTCTTACCGTTCTTATGCCGCAACGAGCCAGACCTTGAATGACCACAGCCATTCTTTGGTCAAGCTGGACAACGTCCTCTTCAAATTTGCCTTGGGCTCTGTTTTTAGCCGACCCGCCGTTTTTTTTGTTCGGCAGAATGCTTTGCAGAATTCCTGATTTTTCCAGAACATTTGGCGTATAAGGAACGACCACAAAGAAACTTTTTGTCATAATGTTTTGTCTCTCCGCGAACGTTTTAATGAATTCAATGTACTCCTGAATCTGGATTTTCAGAAGATCGTTCTGTTGCTCCTTTTTGCGGTTTTCAAGAAGAGCTAAGTACGCTCTGATATCGTGCTTGCGGGACTGAATCAGAATTTGTATTGAGAAATCAAGAGAATTCAGAAAATCCTGAAACTGATAAACAATAGCCGTTCTCTCGTCATCCGATTTGAGAGAAAAATTCACGCTTGAGGTCATTAAAATACCTCTAAAACCGCCGTCTTTAAGGAGAACCACGCCGTCGCGGACGTCTTTGATGGGGACGAAGTCTTGTGTTGCTTGCGCAGATATCGGCATGTAAGGATCTTTAGAGTTTAAGTATATCTTATGTTCTTTGATTAATATTCTCTTCTGATTCGTTTGGCGCGCTCGGGGCACTGCTCCCTCTGACGCTTAAATTCCAGGTGAGCTCCCGTAACTTGCTTTGAGATAATTTTGGCACGCTGATTTGCCTTTCTTGTTTGTTGTCGGTTATCAGTTGTTTCTTGTCTTCTCTCGTTCCCGTTTTCCAAATGAAAAGTTTTTTACTCGTGAAATATTTGAAAAAAGCTTCAAGAATGCTGATAAACGGTCGATTGTTCACCCTGTAGAAAGTAAGAGCAAGAGACAGGGCGGCAATCGGCACCGCCGCCATAAAAGCAAAAAACTTAGGCAGTAGGCTAAAAGCAATGACAATCATACCCGCCCCGCCGGCGAGATAAATGAACTGTTTAAAGGTAAAAGGACCGAATATTTTATCCTCAACCTCTATAAATTGAGGAACCTGAAAACGCATGTTTTTAGTTGCCAGTTGCTAGTTACGAGTTGCTAGAGAACGTATAAGACCCCGCAACATTTTTATTATTTCCGTAAGGAGACTGGTGATTCTATTATAGTTTAATTCGTTTATTAGTTGTAGGCGGAAGGCAATTTCTATTTGAGTTTCCAGTTCTAGCGCAGAACCAATGGATATTATAAGAAAATGAACAAAATCCTTACCAGTTCCTCTACCTGAACCTTCTGCGATGTTTGAAGAAATTGATATAGCGGCACGACGCATTTGCGAAGTTATCCCAAATATTTCTTCTTTCGGGAAATTTTTAGTGATTTTGTAAATATCCGACACTAATTCAATACTTTTTTGCCAGACCACCAAATCTTTATAGAATGTTTTTCTCATTTTACTAACAACTGACAACTTGCAACTGGCAACTATTGAATTGGCTCGCGGTACGGGTCTGCTGAACCCGGATATTTTTTGAATTCTCCCGGAATAACTTTTTTCAAAGCCTCCTCCGCCTTCTTTTTTCTTTCTTCCCAAGATAAATTTATTGCTTGCCCCTTCAAGTTTTGACTTGCCCTCTCAAATTTTTCTTCAGGAAATTTGTTAGGGGGGGCAAAGGTTGCTGGGGCCGGTTGCGAGTTGTTAGTTGCTGGTTGTGAATTTTTAATTTGTGCCGGCGGTTGTTGCGGTGGCGGCGGGACCGGCGTGGTGGGACCAACGGGATTTTTAATTATCTCCTCATGATCGGCAATTAAACCCTTTGAGGCATCGGGCAGAGCTTGCTCTTCTTCTCTTTGGACTAAGTGTTCGGCTACTTTAAAAAGAATTTCTTTTGCTATTTGCTCGGCAATGGGCTCCGCTTGAATTTTCGGCATGCCGGCATTTTGTAAGAGCGTTGGTAAGTCCTCAACATACTCAAGACCTATCATTATCAAAACCGTTTCATTCTCCGCCGCCGCGAGCTGGCTTTCGTCACGCACTCCCCTGTCGGTGCAGATTTTCCGCAAAGTTTTTCTCCAATCATCTTTTACGATGAAATCTTGAAGCTCCGAGTCAAGCGACAGAAAATGGTCCTTTAAATTAAAGTCGTTCATGGTGTTGTCCCGCCTCCTGTTGGTAGGGTTCCGGCGGTTGTACCCGGGGGTGTTCCACCGCCCCCCGGCGCTGGTGCGGCCGCAGGCTCTTCAGTTCCAGCAAATTCTTTCATCATATCTCCCAGTTTTTGTTCTCTAGTCTTTTCTTTCAACTTAACTCTTATACTTGCAGCCGCGCGTTTGTTGGCGTATCTAACGCCTGGGCCGCCCAGATTTACCACCGAACCGAGTTTGCCCAACCAGGGAGCACTAATCGGACTTTCTGTTATCTGTCTTGCAAACGCTCTTTTTCTTTCTTTTTCATTCTCTTTGTTTCGTCTCTCTTGCTCTTTTAGTTCTCTAAATCGTGCAAGATCCTTCGCATTCACGCCCCCCGAGGCGGACATACTGTCTTGAATTCCCTCGGCCCCCCTTAGCCTTCTTGTCGTGTTTTTTATAACCGCCCCAATTCTTTGACGCTCTTCGTCTGTTTTGGCTTTTTCTAATTGACGTGCCAATATAGCCACCGCTGAAATTGCGACAGTTCGTGTTTTTTCGGCTTTTTGAAAGGCCCTATCCTCAAATACATGACTATTATTGTCTTCTATTTCCCCAATCTCTGCTTTTATTTGGTCTTTTTCCAATTGGTCAGTTTCAAACAGTTTTGTTCTTTCCTCAAGTTTCTTTTGAGCCTCTTCCACGCTCTTCTGGATGCCTCCCTTGCCACCCGCTTGGCCGGCATCAATGCCGGCCTCTTCTTTCATAAAGGCGCCAACCCTTGATGCTCTGGCGTCAAAGGAAGATTTTTGGAGCTTGTCTGCTCCCAAGAGAGCCATGCGAGCCAGCCTGCTGCTAGAAGCGGCGCCCTTCAGTGTCTCACTGCTCGCGGCCGCCATGCCTAAAGCGCCCAAGGTTCGTCTGCCGAGCACACCGCCCGTACCAAACATGGCATTCCCCGCCCATTTTGAGGCTTTTTTGTACAAACCGGAGAATGCTTCAGCTCCCTTTTGAGCTGTTTGTTGAGATAGGACGAGAGACATGATGATGAAAGTCATGATTATCAGGAAGTTTACAGCGAGGCCCACCGCAGAAGAGTCGGGGGGCGCTCCGCCGGCTTGAGCCAGGCCTCTCAAATCGCAATTCCCCGAGGCGGCGCAGGTGGCCGCTATCATACCCTTTGAATTTATGATTTTCAGTGTTACCCAAGTGAGAATCATAAAAAAAGGCGGCCAAAGAAGCTGAGACTTCAAAAAACCCCACCAGCGCGCGCTATATTCTCCAATTAACGGCAGATCTTTTTTGACAAATCCCAGGGGAGAAAAGATTAAAAGCATTACCAAAGCGGCGTATCTGATAACAAACATTATGGTGATAGCGAGAAACACAAAAGCGACAAGTCCGAGCATAAAAGACCCCAACACGCCTATGGTGAAAATACTCCAACTGTCCGGCGCGCCGTCAACGGGATTGGGGTTAGCGCCGCCCGTGACCGGTTTTGCTTTACTGTAAAGGGTTTGGATTCTTAAAGGTACGACATAAGCATTGGTGAGACCGGCCGCTCGCGCATTAAGTCCCGCAATTACGCTTCCGCTTGTTTCACTTACGGGTGTTGCCAGACGATTGTAAAAAAACAGCGCGACCGAATTTGAAGCGTCAATCATCACTCTGGTGAAAAACATTGAGAAGTTTATGAAGAGAGCCGCCAAGACAATGTTTTTGATAATTTTGCCGGGCGATTCCAAACCCAAAATGGTGCGTATGGACGCGTAGAGAAGAATGAAGATAAAAGAAAGATTGATAAGGTCGCGAAGGGCCTTCCACGCCTCGCCTATGGCAGTCACTTCGTCTAAATTCTTTTTTAGTTCTACGACGGTCAGGTTTAATACAAAATCAAGAAAGATTGCGGAAATACCAAGAATGAAAGCGAAGAAACTTAAGACAACATTGGCAACAGTAGCCATAATTGCTTTTATACTTATTAGACCAGATTGGGATGTTACTGAATTTGTTGTCTGGGAACTTGGAGTAAGCCCAGCGCCCGTGTTCTGCGCCGCTGCATCCAGCGGCATACTTACGGTAAAAACAGCCAAAATCAAAAAGCAGGAAATTAAAACTTTCCGCGAAAAACTCATGACTCTATTTTATCGCGTATTACGGCCGAAAACTTTTCGCCGTCCACATAATTGACTAGTGGTATATATAAACTTGCGCCGGACAACTTACTTTATCAAGAGGAGCAACGGTCGAGTCCGCATCGACAATACTTATTTGCGCCGATTTATAGCCGGGGCGCGCAACGTTTTCATAGCTGCAATTACTGCTTGAGAGGCCGCCAGCACAAGAATCGGCACCACTACCTTTTAGCCAGTAGTAGTCTTTTGTTGCTGTGACGGTAATTGACGAAGGGCTTGACCCGGGCGCTGCCGCAAAGGGTCCGGTGTTGTAATGAAAGTCTCCACCATCGTATTTACCCGTATCGTCCCCAAACCATCTGACAAGATTGATTCTTCCAGACCCCCCCACGATTGTGGCGCTCCACGCGGCCGTACCCTGCCCTTGAATTCTGGTTGGCGTAACCGAGCACGCCGTAATCGTGAGAGGCGAGAATTGTGACACAGTGACAATTTCTGTGCACGAAAGATTGTTTAATACCTGTTTTTTTGGGTAGGCGCCGGTAATAGGATCAGGGTCCCGCAGATAATCACTCTGATATGAGGAGACGGTAATGTTCATCCTTTTTTCCCCAGAGTTGCCATAAACAACCGTCCTATCAGTTGATGTTGATGTGATGTCTCCCACTTCAGTGCCTGACCATTGGTAGGTGATGTCGCTTCCAGGGACGACCGCCACCGCGCTCCATGTTACTCGCTCACCTACCACGGCCCGATTAGAGCTCACCGTGCACGCGCCTCTTGAGCCGGCACCGGTGGAACCATAGTTAACTGTACCGGCAATGCGCCCTCCGGAGAAAATGCCGCTGCGGCTGAAGACTTTTTGGCCGAGCTGATTTACAACCGCCGAAAATAGCTGGTCAAAGTCGTTTGCAAGATTTAATTGATCAACACCAGAACCGAAAACCTTACTGACCTGGTCGGCAATGACTCGCCCGGGTGTTTTTTCCGGTCCCCACTGCTCGCAGGTGCTTGAGTTTTGTGTTGTGATTATCGTTTCGTTGGTCTCCGGGTCAGTGTCATATGTTTGTTCTTGAACGTATTTCACGCAGTCCTTTGTGCCTATAAAACCACCAGACCAACCGAGCTTTGATAATTCAATATCTCTTGCCCCCTGAATACTCGCGCTGACCGCGCCCTTGGCTTGAAGGTAACTCCCGTAAGGGTTGTTGGCATCATTTTGGGTTAGCTGAAACCAAGCCGGCCAGCCGCCGGAATTAAAATTGCCGCCCAAAAATTGTTCCATATTTCCTTGTATTTGGCTCCAGGTGCACATGTTGGGGTTGTAACGATTCGTGGTTCTGCCGAAATCTCTGCTTAAGGCCGCCTGAATTTCAAGCCTGAATGGCTGGCAAACGAATCCATTTGTGATATTTGAAATGGCGGCGCCGGCCGCGATATCGCCAAGGTGCTGCAGGTATCCGTTTAAGTCTGTGGCAAAGGCGGGGCTTCCTTGAAAACCGGTGTTTACCCAGTTCGTCATTGTGTCAAAAAGCTCATCAATCGCCGCCTTGACCGCCACTATAATTATTGAATCAAGGGTTATGCCGTATAAAGTGAATCCTCCTATAGTGAGACCGACTTCCTTGTCTCTAAGGGATGAATCAGAGACCGGTATGGGCGGTATTGTATCTTTGGCGTACGTGAGTAATGGAAAAAAGGACTGGATAAGAAAAACCGTGCATAAAAATAAAAGTGTCTTTTTCATCGCCATGCCGCCGCGCCATTACGGCGTTTGAACTGAAGAAATTATACCATTGGCAAGAAAAATGGATTGCAGACTCTGAAGAGCGAGCGCCTCATTTTGTCTGCCGTCCTGATGGGCCTTTATCCCGACCAATGCTCGTAACGGGTCGGATGAAAAATATTTAAACTCCGAAAGCCCCGCCGCGCTTTGGGCGTACGAATTTAAGAGATCCAAAAACGGTTTGGCGGCTGCGGCCGGCACAGACAGTTTAGATAAATCGGTCGCAAGTTTTTGGTAAACCTCGCCGCTTTGAGAGAGAACAATCGGCATTCGCGGGTCGCTTGCTCCCGTCAGGCCGTTCCCACCCGATGGATCCAAGATAGACCCAAACTCATTTTCATATTTATTTCTTATGTCAGTCAGTGAATCGGCCAAGGTTTGCCAATCAGACCGCGTAGGATTGCTTATCGTATGTAAATCACTGGCCGAGAAAACTTTTGGTTTTATTTTATTGTTTTGGCTGATGTCATTAAGGATTTGGTCGGAAATGGTGTCAACGGTCGCGTCGTCTATTGTTACCCCGGCCTTTTGTGCCTGTACGAATTTGGAAAAAACACTTTGGCCGACGAGGTCGGTTATTTTTGGCGGCACAAACAACGGCGTTTCCATTGATGAAAAGACCTCGGTTGCGTTTGTGTCGGGGGCGGCCAAATTATTCACTGTATTTTTAGCTTGGACATTTATATCCGCGATTAATCCTGTCGGAGTATCGGGCGATTGCCAAATGAAATAACCCACCGCGGCCCCCAGGATGATTATTGACGCTGAAATAGCTCTAATGACTTTTGGTGTCAGAAAGTTCATACCCAAAGATTAACACGACCCATGCTATTATAAGTAAATGTTGCGTTCTAAATTACTGATTTTATTCGCTCTCTTAATAATTGTTTGGGCGCCAACAATTTCCTTCGCTGCTCTGGGAACTTTGCCCTTTGCGGGCCTAGTAACCTTCGTTGTTCCCTGTACTTGTACAGGCGGCTTATGGATTCAATTTTCCCCCTTTTATCCGGGGGGAGGAATTCTTTTGCCGATAGGAGCCCTGACTTTTCGCCCCATCCCCATTGGACCAAGCATTCCGTACGCCGATTTGTTTGTTGGTGTAATTGGCACGCTACACGCAGGAGATTATTTTCCCACCCCCGGCACTTGTTGGATTGGTGAACCTCCCTTTTGCGCCCCCCTCCCTGATTTTGGGGTTATTTTTCAAGTTGGCACAAACCGCCTGGGCTTTTAGTTCAAATGTTTTGCGAGGGCGAACCAATTATCAAGAGACAAATTTTCAGCGCGCACCAATTCTTCCAAACCGAGCTTTTTCGTAACATCGTGCCACTCTTCTTTCTCAATTCCCAAATTGGCACGCAATTGTTTGCGGGGGCTTTTAAATCCTTTTTTCACCAAGGCAAAAAAATCTTTTTCTTTCGTTTCGTCCCACTTGGACATCGAATGTCCAAGTTTGAAGTTTTTCCGCGATATATTAGTAATGGCTAAAATAGTTGAATCTACTTTCGGTTTCGGGAAAAAAGAGCCGGCTTTTACTTTTTTCTCAATTTTTGGTTTGCCATACGCTTTTACCGACAAAGACAGAATACTTTCCCTGCCATTTTTCGCGATAATGCGTTCAGCTACTTCTTTTTGAATCATCAAGACCATTCTTTCTGGTTGACAATCGTTTTCTAAAAACTTTCTTAAAATTTCTCCGGTAATGTAATAAGGAATGTTGGCTACAAGTTTGTAGTTGCTAGTTGCTAGTTGCTGGATATTAAAATCCCTGATGTCATCGTTAATTATTTCCAATTGCCCACTCTTTATTTCTTTTTCAAATTTTGTTTTTAGAAAATTAATTAATTCAGCATCTTTCTCAACCGCAACGACCCGTGCTCCTGTTTCTAAAAGTTTTTCGGTCAAAATGCCCTTGCCGGGTCCTATTTCAAGCACAATTTCATTTCCTGTTATATCCCCGGCATGAACCAAATCCATGGCGATTTTCGGCTGCGTCAGAAAATTTTGCCCAAAATATTTTTTTGGTCTCATATCATATTAGAATTCTATATTCAGGAGTGATTTTCTGCCGCCATATTTACTGTCTACGCTTTCTACATGCTCTTCCGGAATGTCCAAAAGGAATGACGAAGGCACATTAACCTCATGCGAACCAAAAACAAGGCGGCTTTGGGCCCAACTAAGAACGAGTTTTTTCTTGGCCCGAGTTAAGGCCACGTAAAAAAGACGCCTTTCTTCTTCTTTTTCCTCGGGCGTTTGATTTTCCTCTGAAATTTTTTCATGAGGGAACAACCCTTCTTCAAGACCGACAATAAAAACGTGCGAAAACTCCAAACCCTTGGCCGCATGAACCGTCATAAGACGCACGCCCCTTTTCTCCGGGCTCTCTTCTCCCGTTTGTAAAGCCACCTCGGATAAAAAAATCGTCAGGGCGTCAATACCGATGTCATCAAAGCGCGAAGAAAGGTTTACCAACTCGCGGATATTGTAAAATTTTTCCTCGTCTTCTTCAGACCCTTCTCTTGCCCGCTCCTCATAATAATTGGCCAGGCCGGAAGAGTTTAAGATATGTTCAAGGGTTTCTTTTGGTGTGTGTTTTTCTAAAAAAATCTTTCCGTTTTCCACTATTTTTTTAAACTCTTGCCAAGATTTTTTTGCTGAAAGAGACAACTCATTTTCTTTGCCGGACAAAATTTTTAAAATTGACACCTTGCCCAAACCCCGCGCGGGAACATTCGCGACACGCGCCATGTCGCTTGACGAAGAATCGTCAGTAAGCAATCTCAAGTAGGCAACGGCATGTTTGACCTCTTCTCTTTCAAAAAATTTGGTACCCACGAGTTCATAAGGAATGGATAAGTGTAAAAACATTTCTTCAAGGGGGCGAGATTGAAAATTGGCGCGATACAACACGGCAATTTCTTCTGCCGGCGCCCCTCCTTGCAAAAGCTCTAAACAGCTCTCTGCCACAAACATTGCCTCGGTATTTTCATCGTATGCGGCAAGAAAACCTATCTTCTCGCCCGAAGGGTTCCGGGTGAAAAGATTTTTTTCTTTGCGCATAACATTCTTTGATATCACGGCGTTGGCGGTTTCCAGAATACGCTTGGTTGAGCGATAATTTTCTTCAAGAACCACCAATTTCCCCTCCGGATAGTCTTTCTCAAACCTTAAAATGTGTTTCAAGCTTGCTCCTCTCCACGAATAGATATTTTGGTCAATGTCCCCCACCACACAGATGTTTCGGGATTTTCTTGAAAGCATTTTCGCGATTTCGTACTGCACCTCGTTGGTATCTTGATACTCGTCTATGTGAATATAAAGCCACTTGTCCTGATATTTCTTTAAAACCTCGGGATGTTTTCTAAAAAGTAGGGCCGCCCTAAACAAAAGATCGTCAAAATCAAGGGCCCTTTCATCCGCGAGCACCCTTTCATACTCTCCATAAATGCGGGCCGCGATTTCCTGGATTGTGCTCCCCGCTTTTTTGAACGTTTCCTCGGGAGACATAAAATCATTTTTCATTCTGGAGATGATTCCCGCAATGCGACCGGGCTCGTATTCTTTCGGGTCAATCTTTAACCTCTCCATCGCCTTCTTTATTGCTCCTTTCTGATCACCCTTGTCAAAAATTTTAAAGTTTTTTGAAATATTGGCGGCCGCGGACTCCTCTCTTAATACGTAAACGCATAAAGAATGAAAGGTGGATATAAAAGGGGTGTCAAAAGCCCCGTACATTTCAAAAGACCTGGGAGCGGTCTTCTCAAGGCGAGCGTATATCCTCTCTTTCATCTCCTTTGCCGCTTTATTTGTGAAAGTAATGGCAAGAATTTTATCGGCCGGCACTCCGTGATTGATGAGATTACCCACCCGCTCGGTCAAGGTCTTGGTTTTACCGGCTCCCGCCCCCGCAAGGATAAGAAGGGGGCCATTAAGCGTTTCCGCCGCCTCCTCTTGGCGGCTGTTGAGTTTTACCATGGGCCAATCCTATCACCGCTGGGCGTTTTCCTAAAAAACGCAGAGTTAGAGCCATCTTTTGCCCCCTGTAGATTACATGTGGACGCATTTTATTGAAGAAAAGCCGTTTTTGGGCTATCGTTAGAGTCTCCGAAAGAAAGGATGGCAGAAACGGCTGAACTCAGGATTACCACTTAATTTAACCTTATTTCTTCATTTTTCGGGAAAACCGGCCCCCGCAAGGGCTGGCACATACGCAAGGTTTTTTGGCGCTTCTTGTTATTACCGGCGCTTATTTTGGCTCCCTCAATTTTGATTTTTGCGCCCATAAATCCCGTTTACGCCGGATTATCCGATTTTTTAAGTGGCTTATTCAAATCTTCCCCGGAAATACCGCGTTCATACAACTCTCAAAGCCTGCCCCTTCTTAAGCCCCCCTTAAATATTGAGAGTGATAAGGATACGGGAGGGGCGGAGCTTTTGGTTGACGGTGGAGCATTGGTCGCTCAAGATTCTCCCGCGGGAGGTCTTGCCGAAAACCTTAAAGACAAACCGTCTTCAGACCAGATTTCCATATATGTAGTGCGTAAGGGCGACACCCTGTCATCCATTGCCCAGATGTTTAATGTAACCGTGAACACCATTCGCTGGGCCAACGACCTTAAGGGCAACATTATTTCCGAAGGCCAAACCCTTACCATCTTGCCGATTCCCGGGGTGCGTCACACGGTAAAGAAGGGAGACACGGTACGGTCAATCGCTAAAACCTACAAAGCGAGCGTTTCGGACATTCTTGCCTATAACAATATTGGAGAAACCACCAAGCTCAATGTTGGGGATGTGGTTATAGTGCCGGACGGTGAAATGACCTCAATTGAAAACGCGACCCCGGTCAGATTTGTGGAATCCACACAGCAAGTTGTCGCGGGTTATTACTTAAGACCGGTGCCGGGCAGAAAAACACAGGGTCTGCATGGTCAAAACGGCGTTGACCTGGCTTCGCCTATTGGTACGCCGATTCTCGCCGCTGCGCCGGGCACAGTCATTATTTCCAAGACAAGCGGATGGAATGGCGGCTACGGAATTTACATTGTTATTCAGCACAACAACGGCACTCAGACTTTGTACTCCCACAACTCAAACAACGTTGTCTATGTCGGTCAACAAGTTGAACGCGGCCAAGTCATCGGTTATGTCGGTGTGACGGGGAAAACCACCGGCCCCCATGTGCACTTTGAGGTGCGCGGCGCCAGAAATCCTTTTTAAAGATCGCTTAAGTTGGGGTTTTTCAATCAACTGCCGCTCGACAAAGCGCCTAAAACATCAAAACTCTTGAACGTTAATTTGCGATATATCGCAAATTAACGTTCTACTTGAAAACACTTTACTCTTCGCTCATATGGTGTTTGTGAAACGTCTTACCCCAACGCACTTTTCGGCGGACGATAAGAAAGGGCTTCAAGCAAATTTTCTTTTTTGATTTCATCGCTTCCTTCCAAATCTGCAATTGTGCGGGCGAGCTTGATGACTTTGTGATAAGCGCGGGGCGACAAATTCAAAGTGCGGGCCGCGTCATTCAAAGTTTCTTTTATGTTTTCCGGCACCTCAATAAACTTTACCAGGTCTCTAACGGACAAATCACCGTTAACTTTTCCGGTTTTTGTTTTTCCGTAACGTTTCTTTTGAATATCCCGCGCTTTTGATATGACGTTTTTGATTCTATTATTTTCTCTGGTTCCCCTTTCTGCTAGAAGTTTTTCGTGCTCAATTCTTGGCACCGAAATCCACATGTCAATACGGTCCAAAATCGGCCCGGAAACTTTTCTTTCGTATCTTAAAAGTTGAACGGGCGAACAAATGCATTGCGGACCCTTAAATCCCCTGTTGCCGCAAGGGCAGGGATTAAGAGCGGCGACCAAAATGAAATGAGCCGGGAAAACTCCCGTGCCTCTTGCCCGCGACACGGAAATTTTTTTCTCCTGAAGCGGTTCGCGGAGGGCTTCAAGCACCCGCGTTTCAAATTCGGCAAATTCGTCCAAAAATAAAACCCCGCGGTGAGCAAGGGTAATTTCCCCCGGCTTGGGATTCGCCCCGCCTCCGACAAGCGCCACATACGAGGAGGTGTGATGAGGCGACCTAAAGGGCGGCTTCGTGACATAGGCTTCCTTGAGTGTCCCGGCAATTGAGTGAATGCTTGTAATTTCTAATATTTCCTCATGCGAGAGATTCGGCAAAATCGCCCGGAAGGCCTTGGCAAGCATAGTTTTTCCGGTGCCCGGCGGCCCAAAAAGACCAATGTTGTGTTTACCGGCCGCCGCTATGGTCAGGGCTCTTTTCGCGGATTCTTGGCCGACAATGTCATCAAAAGTAATATCCTCTTCCGATTCAAATTCTTTGTTTTGAATATTTGTTTCGGGTTGCGGAGGAATTTTTTCTCCTTGGGCATGACTGACGACATCGGCAAAGGTTCGGGCCGGCAAGATTGCAATCCCTGAAATAAGCGCGGCCTCAATTCTGTTTTCAAAAGGCACCACTATTTCTTTGAAACCTTTGTCGCGCGCCACTTGAGTTAAAGCAATTGCCCCGCGGACGGGACGCAGTTTTCCGTCAAGAGAAAGCTCTCCCATAAAAACAGTTTGTGAAATGTCTCCTTCCAAATCTCCTGTTGCCAAAAGATACCCAAGGGCCATGGCCACATCAAAACCGGACCCCTCTTTTTTAATTTCCGCCGGGGCAAGGGCAATAACCACTTTTTGATTTCTCTGTTTTGGCGACGTGAAACCGGAATTTTTTATGGCCGCCGCAATTCTGTCTTTTGCTTCTTCGGTTGCCTTGTCTGGCAGCCCGACCACCGCAAAAGAATGAAGACCTCTTGAGAGGTCCACTTCAACATCTATGACTTCGGCAGAAAGAAGGTTGGTTTGCGCACTGTGTACTTTTGCGAAACCCATTTATTTTGTCTACATGTGCGCCTTGCAGGTTCGGGCCGCCGGGTTGGCTTCCAAACGGTCCTTTTCTATCGGGTGTTTGCCTTTTTCGCATGTGCCGTAAGTGCCGTTTTTTATTTTATCAAGCGCGTCACTGATGTCAGTCAGCCGATTTTCAAGCCTAGTTGCAACTCCTATATTGTATTCAAGGTTTTCAAAAGCGTCAGCAACCACGTTTTCATCCGCTTTTGACTGGTCAGCCTCTCCGGTGGTGGGCATCCAGTCGTTTGGATTGGAGGGATTTCTTTTTGCGATTTGCGAAAGCTCCTTTTCCAAAAGTCTTTTTTCGTCCAGAAGCGTTTTTTCAAATTTTTTGGAAGCATTTTTACTCATAGAGCATATGATATCAGACAGAAGCAATCCATATCAGTTTTATGATTTTAGGTCTCCTATCTTGCTTCCGCCGCGAAGGCTCGGTCAAGAATGACCTTAAATGTTTCTTCTGAAGGCGCGATAAGAAGCATTTCTTTTGTCACAAAACCATACACCAGAATTGTTTCACCCAATTGGTTCAAAAGCACCCGGGCATCTTTATTTGATACGACTTTGTCTACAAAGAACTCCTTGACCGAGGATTCTGAACTTACCAAAGTGGTGGTACTCACCTTGTTTGGGTCGGGGGCAACAAGGGTTGTTGTTCCAATCGGGCTGGCGGAAGCTTTTATTCCCTCCGTGGTCGTTGCCGTGGTGGTGGATACGCTTACGTTTGGAGCAGAAATAATAGACACCACAGAGGACGACATCAAAGCGCCCAAATCTTTCCACAAGAAAGCTTCCCACTTAAGCATTGCATCAAAAGCATTTTCATAAGACGACAAACCGAGAAGAATAAAAATCTCGCTTGGTCCATCCTTATAGATGCCGAGCATAAATTTATTGTTGAGAGAGCGTGTCAAAGAGGTGGGTGCCTTGGTTTTCAAAAGAGAAAGGAAATCTTGTCCCGAGACTGTTTGAGGAATCGCTCCTTCGGGGGTTGTGTCCCTTTTAATAATGTGAAGGTAGCTGATTTGTCCCGAGGACACCCCCGCTTTGTTTTTTATGTCATAGATAAGCGACAGGAACCTCTCGCGGGTAAGTCCTTGGTAAAGGATTTCCGTCTCGGTGTCGTAGCTAATAATCGTTTCGGGCGCTTCAGCGACAGGTATCGGCAAATTTTGTACATGGACATAATAAAGTCCCCCCAAAATGGAGAGGCCCACAACCAAAAGAAAGCCAGAACCGATGGCAAGCCAAGTGTTTTTCTTTTCCCTTTGTTTTTGCTGGGGAGTTTGAGTAATTGTCGGTCTTTCTTTCTCTCGCCGTCTCTCGGCCATGGCAATTGAAATGACAGAGGCATCCTGATTTTTAAGCGTCTCCGCGACATCCCCTTGGAAAGTTCTCAGGGTTTTAAGGGGCGATTGCCATTCGGGTGTTATGGCCGGATGTTCCTCCGGGGGAACTGTTTCTTCCGGTTTTGAAGACAAACCCCCCGCTAGACCCGAAGACAATTCCTTTCTCACTCCCGGAGGGACATCCGACATAACCCCGCCCGTTTGTTCGGTAAGACGCGCTCTTTTCTCGGCCTCAACTCTTGCTTTCGCCAAAAGAGCCTGGACCGTATCATCCTGAAAATCTAATTCAGTTTTTTTGTTTTCTTGATTGTTTGACGGGCTTGGATTTTGACTTTGTCTGGGTGAGAGCGAGTTATCCTCATTCATTATCACTATTCTAACATGTCGTCTTTTTTAGGATTTGATTCAAAACCATTTTCCAGAGCGTCTGACGACCCGTTCGTTTTGGTGTCAGTCCCGC
>DATEAC010000041.1:0-18806 GCA_036584645.1 Minisyncoccota bacterium
ACTTGGCATCTACTTATTGGGGAACCTCGCTTTACCACGCAGGTAATAGAGCTTTTACCGTTGAGTCTAATTACGGTATCCTCGTCGGTTCAGGATACCAATCAAGCGACGCTCCCAATAATGGAGCAATAATAGAAGGCAACGTCGGCATCGGGACGGCGAGTCCGAATAGCAAATTACAAATTAATAAAACTGCTTCTGATACAATTTCAATAGCTAATTCAGATTTTTATTTTGCTGACGTACCATTAGGAGCTGGTTTAATGGGACAACAACTTTTATCATCTCCTTATTCTTTTGTTTTACAGAATGTAAATCCAACAGATAATAATTGGTTTCCTTTAAGTTTAAATCCTGTTGGAGGCAACGTCGGAATAGGAACGACGAATCCAGGGAGCAAATTACATATTGAGGGAGCTTCGGCGGGTAGCGTAACTGAATCAATTAGAAACACGCAAGCTGGTACGGGCGCAGTTACTGTTTTGAGGATTGGAAACGACCTCGCAGTAAATCGTCTTGAAGTGTTTACGCTTTCTTCTACTTATACAGGAGCAGGAATTTACCAGCCAGACGGTAGTTCAATTACAAATGAGGGAACTGGTGGTTTAGGCATTGGAGGTACTGGCGCATCGGGAGTATTAAGATTTTATACAGGCGGCACTGGTGATGCCAATGAAAGAATGAGGATTTTAAGTGGCGGCAACGTTGGAATTGGCACCACTACTCCATTTGTAAAACTTACAGTTTCTGGGTCGGCGTATATCGCGGGCGATATTACCGCGACCGGAACAGTAAGAGGCCTTTTACCGTTCAACTATTTGACTACCCCTGAACAATCGCCCTCTATCAATATGTCCACCTTCTCAACGCTTTTAAACTGGACGACGGGCACTGCAAGCAATGACCTATTCCGTCTGGCAACCGATAATGCTTCAAACGGCACAGGATACCTTTTGTTTGTCGGCCCCGGCAATGCCTCTTCCGTAAAACCGCTTCATGTGATGGCCGGCAACACCGAAGCGATTGCCGTTGACACCAACGGTTTTACCGGCTTTGGCACCACAACCCCAAACAACAAAATAGACATTTATTCCACCACCAAAGCCGCACTCGGTTTCTCCGGCGCCCCCGACTCCACATACAAATGGACTATCGGCATGGACGTTACAAACGCAGGAAGATTTTCAATCGCTTCGTCAACGGTTCTTGGAACAACGGATAGATTGGTTATTGACGGCGCGGGCAAGGTAGGAATTGGCGTTTCTGCACCGAACGCAGTGCTTGATGTCCGAGGCGTAGCTTCCGGCGCCAGGGCTCTGTCGGTATTTGGTTTTGATAGTTTTGAAAAATTCGCAGTGTTTGCCGACGGCAAAACCGGAATAAGTAATACGGGCACACTTGCCGCCACGTCCCTGTTTCAGTTGGACACTACAGGAACCGGGTATGTAATGAGAATAAACAGAGACGCGACTTCTTCAGGCGGTCACACCGTTTATGCAACCGGCGGTAGTGATAGTTGGCTGATGGGTTTGCGCTCAATAAGCGATGAAGATTTTCACTATTATAACTATGCGCTTGCGAATGACGCGATAACAATAAAAAATACCACTGGCAACGTCGGCATCGGGACGACAAGTCCGATGGCAAAATTAGCCGTTGCGGGTGGAATTAATATCGGTTCCGGTGTATCGGTCGGTGATTTAAGCACTGATGACGCGACAAAGCCGATGAGTTTCTCCATAGGAAGTTCAGAGAAAGTGAGAATAAGTACCGCTGGTTTTGTTGGCGTTGGTTCCACATCGCCCTCCACCGCACTTGTGGTTGTCGGTACATCAACACTTGATAATATTGTGCCATCAACCTCTGCATCTTTTACTGAAGCGACCACATCAAACGCCACAACGTTAAGTGTCGGCGCGTGGACTGATGTTGCCATCGGTACGGATGGACTCCCCGTTATCGCATACTACGACGGGGCCGGCGTTAGTATCAAGGTCGCCAAATGTGGCAATAGTAATTGTTCTTCCGGCAATACCGTTTCAACGGTGGACACAGTAAATGCCGGTAGCAGTCAGGGCATTTCCATTGCTATTGGCACGGCGGACGGATTTCCCGTTATCTCATACTACAATTCCGCCTTTCCCCCTAGGAGACTCATAGTCGCCCACTGCGGCAACGCTTCCTGTTCCTCCGGTAATGCGACTACGACTTTGGATATAGGTGGTGGCCAGTACTCCTCCATTGCCATTGGCACGGACGGATTTCCCGTTATTTCATACTACGATCTTGGCAATGCGGACTTAAAAGTTGCCCACTGCGGCAACGCTTCCTGTTCTTCCGGTAATGCGACTACGACGGTAGATTCGGCAGGTAATTACGGCCAGTACTCCTCCATTGCCATTGGCACGGACGGATTCCCCATTATCTCGCATTGGGATTCCCCCAACGCGTCTCTTAGATTCACCCACTGTGGCAACGCTTCCTGTTCCTCCGGTAATGCGAGCGGGGTTTTAGATAATGCCGGCGTTAGCGGGTATACCTCCATTGCCATTGGTGCGGACGGATTTCCCGTTATCTCATACCGAGGTACTAGTGGCGCTACTGCTCTTAAAGTTGCCCGATGCGGCAACGCTTCCTGCTCTTCCGGTAATGCGACCACGACCGTAGATGAATCAGCCACTATTAATGTTGGTTCGTACACCTCCATCGCCATAGGTCCAAGCGGAATCCCTGTTATTTCGTATTACGACGACACCAACTCCAATCTCAAAGTTGCCCGATGCGGTAACGCTTCCTGCTCTTCCGGTAATGTGATTGCAACCCCAGACTCAATAGACAACACCGGTAATTACACCTCCATTGCGTTCAATTCAAACGGGGCCTATGTTATCTCGTACATGAACCTTACCACGAGCCTACTTAAAGTATATGTTTCAAGCTTTGTCTCTGGGGGTTATGCGATTGGTTCCTTGAGGCAGTTCTTTAGTTCGTTATGGGTCGGCAGTGCGTATGTAAAAGGAGCGACGGTCTCCGGCTTTGACATTGCCGAGAATTATCAATCAATGGATATCCTCTCTCCGGGTGAAATCGTTTCAGCAGACCCAGCGCATGAAGGATATGTAAAGAGGGCTGGGGAAGGGAGCGTGCTTCTCGGCGTTGTATCCACCAAACCCGGTATCACTCTCGCTGACTGGAACGATAGTGGCGGTTATCCAATCGCCTTGGGCGGTCGTGTTCCGGTAAAAGTAAGCACTTCAACGGGTGACATTAATATTGGAGACAGGATTGCACTTTCATCAACACCGGGGGTTGGCAGAAAAGCCATAGGCGATGAACCGTCAGTCGGTATTTCTTTGGGGAGTTTTTCTAGTGAGGGGGTTGGTGTGGTTGAAACATTTATTGACCTTAAGGGTAAGGAAGGAAATACAGCCACAACTACTCTGGTTTCAAATTTGTTAAATGTCTTTGCGGTTGGGACAAGTACGGTTGCCAAATTTACAAACGATACGGGGACATGCTCTATCAATCCGACAGCCACAGCACTTTCTTGTTCGTCTGATGTTCGTTTGAAGGAAAATATAAATACAATCGCAAGCTCAACCGATATTGTTAGGAAGCTTCGCGGCGTGACGTTCAATTGGAAAAATGATAATTCTTCAACAACCCGCATTGGTTTTATTGCCCAAGAAGTACAAACCATCGCGCCAGAACTGGTATCAGAAGGCCCGGATGGATATCTATCAGTTAATTATCTGAATTTCGCTCCGATTTTGGTAAACGCATGGAACGCTTTGGATGTCAGGGTGACCTCTCTTGAATCAATTGCAACATCAACCCTTCCGGCAACATCAACCCCAATGCTTGCCGTTACAGAGGCGGGGTTTGGTATCGGGACTTTGGAGCCAAGTTTTGCTCTGCACGCAAAATTAGACCCACTTGGACATTCGATGTCCAAGTCGGTGGCGGTGTTTGAAAACAGCAATGGCGTTTGTGAAATCAACCCTTCAACCGGCTCATTTGGTTGTGCGCCAAATGCCGGTGTAACCGTTGCCACCTCGACAATCGGCACCTCGCTTGCAAGTTCAACCGATATCATTCGCAAACTGCACGGCGTGAATCTTTCGCTTATGTCCGCATCAACCACCGTGAACCAGTTTGGTTTCCTTGCCGACGACGTGGCGGCAATCGCACCAGAACTTGTGGACGATGTCGGAGGTATTAAACTGGTGCGAACAACCGATATAATTCCGCTCTTGGTAAATTCCGTGAACGACCTTGCCCAAAAAGTGGAATCTCTTGATGAACGCGTTGCTAAACTTGAAGCCCTTGCCTCAACTACCGCGTCAGTCGCAACCACAACCGCAACCACAACCTCAAATGTTGCAACCGATGACACGACAGATGCTCAATTTATAATAGGTGCTATCATCAGTGCTTTCCAAAATATGGGCACTCAAATTGGCGGAGGCTTTGCGCGATTCACAAACGTCTTTGCCGACCAAATTGTAATTGGCTCACAAGAAAAACCGGCAGGCATCACTCTTTATGATATTGCCACCAGACAACCTTATTGTGTGAGAATTGAAAATGGGAGCCAAGTGACAATGCCCGGCACATGCGCCGAGACCCTTTTTGTATCTTCATCTGAACTCCCGCCCGAAACCCCAAGCGATACAAGCGTAACCATTGCAGAAAACGCCGCTACCACAACTGCTACTACCACCGCGGCATCAGAAAATACAACAACAACGGAGACAACTGCCACCACAACACCCACTGAAACTTCAACAACCATTTCATCCGAAAGCGAAGCGACAACTACCCAAACAACCGCTGACAGCGGGGGAGATAACACCGTAAGCTCCACCGCCTCCTCCACCCCCACCGGCTAATTTCAAAAGATTGGGTCACGAAATTAGCTCGTCTTTTATACCACTTAACACCAAACTCCCCTTCAACCTCCTTCTATCAAAATAGTACCAATTGGGTATAATATGATAGATGCCAGAAAGTGTTGAAAAAAGAATAAAAATAGGAAAAGTCCAAAAAGCCATATTGGCTGGTCTAGCCACGGGAGTTATGATTTCGGTCGCCATTATGGCACCGAATGCCTTGAAACTTTTTAAACCAATTCTTAAAAAAAATAAAGCGGGTAAGTACAACTTTTGGAGGTCTTTGGAAAATCTAGAAAGAGGTGGTCTTGTGGAAAAAAATGAAAAGGGTCAATACTCGGTAACAGATAAAGGAAGAAATGCGTTGTTAATCCACTCCACCGATATTTTGAGAAAGCCAATGAGATGGGATAAAAGATGGAGAGTAATAATTTTTGATATTCCAAAGGATAGAGAAAAGATAAGACAAAGACTTAGACACACAATATTGATACACGGTTTCTTAATGCTTCAGAAGAGTGTGTGGATCTACCCATACCCGTGTGAAGACTTGGTCGCTCTTCTTAAGAGTGAACTGCGTCTGGGTAGGCAACTTTTGTATATGGTGGTGGAAGGATTGGAAAACGACAAACATATCAGAGATCATTTCAAATTATGATTTTTCACTCTATCATTTTAGTACCAATTGGTATCGAAATGATGGATAAAGCTCTGACGATCAAATTTTATAGAGCAATGAATAAATCAAAAACTCTGCCCTTTTGGGGCAGAGTTTTTGATTTAGGTGTTCGAGCCCGTAAGCCGAATTCTGTTTTCCGCCGTTGAGGCGGGTGCAGTTATTTATCTAGGTCCGAAATTACTCTCGGACTCAAGCGACTCAAATACGCCTAAGGCATAAGTACGGTCTTGCACTCAAGTAAGGATTTGGCCGTTTCACTTTCTAAGTTACCTTAGAACTCGCCCTTCGATTACTCTCGGGGCGTCCTTCTTTTTTCAAATCAGGACGTCTCTGTTCGCACCTCGCACCTCGCGGTGGACGGGCGTTACCCGCTACTCTTCCAATTTTGCTCACCGAAGGTGAACGAAATCAGCGAGTGTTCGGACTTTCCTCCCAGCACACAGTATGTCGTGTGCGGAGCAACTGCCACAGCTCGAACAGCTAACATTATACCAATTTCCCCAGTAAAATCAATGGCCGATTTGACGTATTTTAGAAGCCATTTCGCGTTGAAAAATAAGGGTTTTATCAACAAGCGAACCAATTGTTTTTAGTTTATAATAGAATTCATATTAGTCATTTAAAAAGCCAAAATGGATAGTTTTGAAAATGTAAATGCGAATGAAAACGAGCCTAATGCCTCTCGTTTTGCCGCTTGGATTTTGGGTGTTGTAGCGATCCTTATCCCGATATTTTTTCTGCCGTCATCCGCCGTTTCTTTGCCGGTAGCTAAATTTATTCTCTTATCAGTTGGAGTTCTTGCAAGTTTAGCCGCCGTCATTCTTTCGGCTATCCAAAATGGCGCAATAAAGTTGCCTTGGAATTTAATGACTGCCGCCATCGTTTCAATTCCCTTGGTATTTCTTATTGCTTCACTTTTTTCTCCCACCCCCAATTTCTCCCTATGGGGCTACGGTTTTGAAACGGGTACTTTTGGCTTTGTATTTCTTGCCTCCGTGGCAGCACTTTTGATTGCCGGCTTATTTAAGAAAGGCCAAAAACAAAGCACGGTTCTTTGGGGTCTCCTCGTTGTTTCTCTTGTTCTGGGTTTATTCCACATCGCAAGATTTATTTTCGGCGCAGGAACGCTTTCTCTGGGCTTCTTTTCTGACGCCCTTGCCAATACCATTGGCGGTTGGAATGAACTTTCCATTTGGTTTGGTCTCATCTCTATTCTTTCCGTGATTATTCTTGAGCTTGCGAAGCCCGTTGGCGGCAAGAGAATCATCGCATACGCGGCCCTTGTTGTTTCGGTAGTTATTATGGTTGTCATAAATTTCAAAACAGCCTGGTATCTATCCGGTATTTTTGCTTTGATTTTCCTTGTCTATGAACTGTCTCGCCCAAGTGTTTCTCCGGATGGTTCCACAAGGCGAAAAATTGCCTGGCACGCTTTTGGCGTAGTGGTCTTGGCGCTTGTTTGTATTCTGGCCAGCAGTGCTATCTCAACGGGCATAAGTCAAAAACTCGGCTTGGGTACCGTTGAAGTGCGTCCGTCTTGGGTTGCTACTTGGGACGTTCTGCGTTCTTCACTTTCTGAAAATGTTTTGGTGGGTGTTGGCGCAAATAATTTCTCAAGGGCGTGGCTTACGCACAAACCAGCAGGCATCAACGACACCCTCTTTTGGAACACCGATTTTACCGGGGGCATTGGCCTTATCCCGACCTTTGCGGTAACAACGGGCGTCTTGGGCATTCTCGCTTGGATATTCTTTTTGGTTCTTGTCGTTCGCCACAGCATTAAATTATTATTCGGAGAAAGTGCTTCCGGGGAAGAGAAAGCCATCTCCGTATCAGCAATATTCGGAACGCTTTTCTTGTGGACGGTCGCTGTCGTCTATGTACCATCAACCGCCCTTTTCGTTCTGGCTTTCTTTTTCACCGGTCTTTTGGGAGCCTCTCTTTACAAAGCGGGCCACATTCGCTCAAGGACTCTTTCGCTTTTTGCCGTTCCGAAAGCAAGCTTTATTTCGGTTCTTATTCTCATTGTGGTTCTTATTGGGGTGGTGTCTTTGGCCTTCTTGTTTGTTGAGCGGGCAATTGCCCAAGTATATTTTGGGAAAGCCCTTTTAGCGGCCAATCAGGAAGCAAACCTGGATAATACTGAAAATTATCTCAATCGTGCCATTGCCTTGTCTCCCTTTGACACCTTCTATCGCTCTCTCTCAAGCGTCGCCATGACCCGCTTGTCGGCTCTTCTTCAGGACCAGAATGCCTCTGCCGACGCCGTGAGAGCCGGTTTCCAGTCGCTTTTCTCTGCGGCGGTCCAAAATGCGCAGCTTGCCACCCAAACAGGGCCGCTCAATTATCAAAACTGGTTTAACCTTGCTCAAATATATCAAAGTGTTGTACCTAGACCGTTCCAAATTGGAGATGCTTATGATTCTGCCAAAGCGGCTTTTAGTAAGGCAAAGGAATTAAATCCTTTTAGTCCGGCAATTGTCTTGTCAATGGCTCGTCTTGAATCGGACAATGACAGTCTTGACGCCGCGGCCAACCTTGCGGAAGAAGCGACCAAACTGAAAAGCAATTACGCTGATGCACATTTCTTTTTGTCTCAAATCGCGGTGCAGCAAGGGAACATTCAGAGAGCCATAGAGAAGACCCAAACGACAATCTTGTTGTCTCCGCAAAATGCCGGTCTTTATTTCCAGCTAGGAGTTCTTTACTTCAATGTGCCAGACTACAGACAAGCCGTGCAAGCTCTATCACAAGCAATTGCTGTTTTGCCTGATTATGCCAATGCCAGATATTTCTTAGGTCTTTCTCTGGCTCGTACTGGCGATAAGGCAGGAGCGATAGAACAATTTGAAACGATTCAAAAGACTAATCCGGATAATGAGGAAATTAAAAAAGTGTTGAGCAACCTGCGAGCTGGCAAAGATCCTCTTTCCGGAATTTCCGGTGCGGCAAGACAATCACTTCCGGTTTCTGGTCAATAGAAACATCCAAGATTTGGTTGGTGAGTTAAAATAACGGGATGGAGCGCATTATTGCGACATTGAGAAGACCCGCCCAAAATGTGGGGGAAGCGGCCCTTCTTCTTGGCCTGTTCACTTTTTTGTCCCAAGTCTTGGGACTTTTGAGAGACAGATTGCTCGCCTCCACATTTGGGGCGGGCAGAGAGCTTGATCTTTACTACGCCGCTTTTAGATTTCCCGACCTTATTTTTGTGACAGTTGCATCTTTGGTTGCCATGTCGGTTCTTATTCCGTATCTCTCGCAAGCCAAAAACCGGGGACAGGACGTGTTTAAGACTTTAGTTTCCGATTTGTTCTTGTGTTTTTCAACGGCCATTATTCTTGTTTGCGCGGTCGTTTTTTTTCTTTTGCCTTATCTTATAAGCCACACCTTTTCGGGATTTTCTGCCGCCGAAATTTCAAAAGTAGTTCTTTTGTCGCGTGTCATTCTCTTGTCGCCGATCTTTTTGGGCTTTTCCAATCTGTTGGGGAGCGTCGCTCAATCGTTTGGTCGCTTTGCCGCCTATGCCGCGGCCCCCGCTTTTTATAATTTGGGCATTATTTTGGGAGCTTTTTTCCTCGCCCCTCGCTTCGGCATTCTAGGAGTGGTTTTCGGTGTAGCTTTAGGCGCAATCTTTCACGCCTCAATTCAGATTATTTCTTTGAAAGGCATTGTTTCTTTGAGTGAGCTTTTTAAAATTCGCGACCGTATCTCTGTTGCTTTCAATCGTATTAAAAATATAGTTCTTGTTTCAATTCCTCGCACCGTCGCTTTATCTTCGGGAAATATTGCTCTTTTGGGTATCTTGGCTATTGGTTCTTTTTTGGGGGCGGGGGCGATTTCATCGTTCACTTTTGCAAACAATATCCAGTCCGTGATTATTTCAATTATAGGAGTATCGCTTGCTATGGCCGCTTTTCCCGTGCTTTCCGATTTGTACAGCAAAGAGGAGAAGCAAGAATTCCGTCTGGCCTTTTTAAGCACGGCCCGAAAAATTATTTTTTTTACCGTACCGGCCGCTTGTTTTTTGGTAGTCTTCAGGGCTCATATTGTAAGACTGGTCTTGGGCTCGGGGGCGTTTTCTTGGGAAGACACTCGTCTGGTCGCGGCGACACTCGCGATATTTGGCTTATCGCTTGCGTTTCAATCGCTTTATCATCTTTTTATCAGGACTCTTTATGCCATGGGGGATAACAAAAAATCCTTCTTTTCTTCCATTGCGGGCGCTCTTTCAATGATTGTGGTCGCATTTTTGTGGTACCGATGGTCCATGAATAATCTCTCTGTCGGACAAGTTTTGGATTCACTTTTAAAAGTTAGCGACATTCCCGGCACTCAAATGCTTGCCATGCCGATAGGTTTTGTCGTTGGCGCGGTTGTTGAATGTTTGCTCCTTTGGGTTTTTGTTGAAAGGAAAATTCATTTCACCAGAAATCTTTTGAGACCCATTTTCCATTCTTTTGGCGCCGGTATCATTGGTGCCACGTCAAGCTATGCGATTTTACAATATACGGGCGTGTTCTTTGCCTTAAATAAATTTGTGGGGCTTTTGATGCACGCGTTTGTCGGGGGAATAGTGGGCATTCTTGTTATGATTGCAACCCTCATTCTTCTTGAAAATGAAGACATAAAAACTGTTTTCCGAAGTCTTAGCCGCCGTTTTTCGGGCGTCAAACCCATGGCCGCCGATACGGATGTGCTTTCGTAAAGATCGTTCGTTATATCCTCCGGCGTTCACGCATAACTTTTTCCAGCGAAAAAGTTTGCTGTCTCTCAGTTTTCCAAAATCAAGAGCCTATTAGGGCAGATTGATTTACCATGCTGGAAAACTTCCGAGACGAACGGCGGAGGATATAACTCACTTAAATTACTCACTTAAAATAACAGCTCAACAGAGCCATATTTTTGATATTGAGATTGATGAAATGAAAAAGTCCTTGACAAAAATATTAAAGGGTGTATAATAAGCTTTAGATGCTCCTCAAAAGCGTTTGTGTGCGAGGGGGCAAACTGCCGGTGTTTTTCTCTGTTGCTCCATCGGGCCCTGGGTCCGACGGAGCGGCAGAAATGGTCCGCGCAGAGTCGTGGGGCCATAGATGGGGGGGCCTGTGGCCAAGTTTCGTCAAGTGTACCCATCCGCTCACCGGCAAGGGAGCCGCTCGAGCTCTCGCACGCAAACGCTACGCCCGTCCACGAAACTGTGGCGGGCGTTCTGTTTTATTGAAATTATTCCGACCGCATCATTTTTAAGAATACATCTTGAGGAATATTTACTTTTCCTCTTGCCTGCATCTTCTTTTTTCCTTTTTTCTGCTTTTCCCGCAGTTTCATTTTGCGGGTGATGTCGCCTCCATACATGTGTTGGGTGACATCTTTTCTCATGGCGGAAAGCGTGCGCGAGGCGATAATTCGCCCCAAGCCCTTGGCCTGTATTTTTGTAACAATCATCTGTCTCGGCATGGCGGTGTAGAGTTTTTCCACCGCTTTTTCGGCTTCTTCGTTTAGGAGTTTGCGGGAAACAATGCGAGCAAAGGCCGGCACCGGCTCATCGGCGATTAAAATTTCCATCTTCACCACATCTGCTTCTTTCATGTCTTCAATCTCGTATGAAATTGAGGCGTAGCCCGAAGAAGCGCTTTTTAATTTATCAAAAAAGCCACGCATAAGTTCTCTCAACGGCATTTGTGCGGACAAAGACGTGCGTGAGTCGCCGAATGTTTCCGTATTTCCCACCCGACCCTCGTGTTCATGGAGGATTTGTAAAATTACCCCCAAATATTCAATAGGAGTGATTATTACCACATTCACCCACGGCTCGTAAACGGTTTTTATATTTGAATCATCCGGAAAAAACGGCGCTGAATAAATTTTGTCCCTTTTGCCGTTTTTATATTCAACCTCGTAGGTGATAGACGGCAGAGTCGCAACAAGTTCCAAATCAAATTCTCGGCGCAAACGCTCTGTAATAATTTCCAAATGAAGCATTCCCAAAAAACCGCATTTGAACCCTCGTCCAAGAGTGCCCGATGACTCCTCTTCAAATGTGAAAGATGAATCGGAAAGTTTCAGCTTCAAAAGCGCTTGCTTAAGAAGAGCGAAATCGTCTTGAGATTCCGGATAAATAGACGCCCAAACAACAGGTCTTGGGTCCATGTAGCCGGGCAACGGGGGGTTTGTATCATTGACAAGCGTAATGGTGTCGCCCACTTTTGCAATTCCGGGTTCTTTAACGCCCGTTACGATGTAGCCAATTTCGCCGGCCGAGAGACTGTCGGTCGCAATTTCAGTCGGAGAGAAAATACCCATTTCTAAAGCCTTAAAGTTGCTTTCTGCAACTTTAAATCTTAAATCAGTGTGCTTTTTTACAACGCCATCCATAACACGAACAAAAACAATAACCCCGGTATGATTTGAATACTTAAAATCAAAAACAAGGGCGCGAAAATTTTTATGGTCATTATTAATATTTTTCGGCGAGGGGATTTTTTCAATAACTCTTTGAAGAAGGGTTTCAACGCCAACGCCCGTTTTACCCGACGTCTCAATTATGTCTTCTCTGGTGCATCCAAGGAGTTTTATCATTTCTTGAGCAACGCCCTCAATTCTCGCTAAGGGGGAATCCACCTTTGAAAGCACGGGAATAATAGTTAGCCCGGATTCGCGAGCCATGCCAAGAGTGGTCAATGTTTGCGCCTGCACGCCCTGAGTGGCGTCAACCAAAAGAATTGAGCCTTCCACGGCTTTAAGAGCGCGCGAAACTTCGTAAGAAAAATCAATGTGTCCGGGCGTGTCTATGAGGTTGAGGATATATTTTTGCCCCGCGTGCTTATACTCCATTCGCACGGGCTGCATTTTTATGGTGATGCCTCGCTCGCGCTCCAGTTCCATGGAATCCAAGACTTGCTCGCGCATTTTGCGCGCCTCTATGGCGTGGGTTATTTCAAGCATCCTATCAGCCAACGTGGATTTTCCGTGGTCGATGTGCGCTATGATGCTAAAGTTTCTGATTTCCATGTTCCACTAGTCTATGCGAAGTCGGGGAATTATCAAATGATCGTTTGGGGCGTGGCGTTTTGGAATCCGCTGCGCGCTCGAGTGAAAATCTTGAAATCATAAAGCTCCATAACGAAAAACATCAAAACTTCCAAGCACCAATAGTACGATATATCGTACTATTGGTGCCGTGTTCAAACAGTTGATGTTTTTCTATTTCGCTAATTGTGATTTCAAAATACTCTCGCGTGCTTCCAAAACGCCACGCCCCTTACTCAAAATGTTTCAAGCAAGTTTTTATCTTCGGCGTACACGCATAACCTCAAGCGCAGCAAACACTATTTTCAAGCTTGAACGGAGTAAATTAAAAATAAAGAAATGGAGTAGGAAAATCCGACTGTTTGACGACTTTGGAGGAGTTTCGGATTTTCCGTTAAGCGCAATGACTATTATTTTTATTTACAGAGTGGGGAACGCACTTGAAAATAGTGTTTGCGGAGCTACTTTTACCTAAAAAATAGGCGTGTAGAGCAAAATCATGGAAATTATTATGAGAATACAAAGGACCACCCAGACCGCCCCAATCGCTTTTTTAGTTTTTCCATGGAAAAGCATAGATGTGGATTTGATAGAATGAGAAACATCCTACTATGCCAGGCTCTCATTTGCAACGCAAGGTCACGTTCAGAAAAATCCTTCAAGGAAAATTTGCTTTTTTGTTTGCCATTCTAATTCTTGTTTTTTTGGGCAGAGGAGCGGTGCTCACTTACATGAAAGAAAGAGAGTCGGCAAAATTGGCGCAAAGCGCCAAAGACAAACTCTTACAGCTAAAAGCGCGACAGAACAGTTTAACGGAGAAAATCAACTTTTTAAGAACTTCGGAAGGCATTGAAAGCGAGCTTAGAAGCATCTATAACGTTGCCAAGTCGGGGGAGTCGGTGGTTTTAATAATTGACAGCAAGACGGCCACCACCACTCTGCCACCGTCAAAATCCTGGTGGCAGAAGATTCAGGCTTTTTTCACGACTCAAAAATAAATATTGCGCCACCGATAGGAATCGAACCTACATCTAGGGCTTAGGAGTCCCTTGTTCTATCCATTGAACTACGGCAGCGTTTGGTGTTTATGTCTGAATGCCCAAAAGATTTGAGAGCACGCGTTTGTTGTAGCCGATAATCATTTGGTCGTCAATGAAAATGACCGGCACACCCATCTGGCCGCTTTTGTCAATCATCTCCTGTCGCCTGACAGGGTCGGCGGCCACGTCTATGGTTTCGTAGGGAATGTTGTTGGCCGCGAAAAACTCTTTTGTCATGTTGCAATAGGTGCAGTTCGGGGTGGAATAAATGACAACTTTCTTGACGGTGGGATTCATTGCTTTCTGCCTTTTTATTGCTAATTATTGCTAATTGGCAATATTTTAGCATAAGATACAGAAATTGCGGAATTGGTTCAGTGGCAGAACGATTGCTTCCCAAGCAATAAACACGAGTCCGATTCTCGTATTCCGCACAAATTGTTATAATTAGTGGGCACTTTTACTATGTCTGACCCAGACGACCAAAAACTACAGAGGATTCTTGACTTGAGCGAATCAAGCAACAGTATTTTGCGCTCAATCAAGCGTGCCATGTGGCTTGGCCGCGTCATGCATGTTCTTTACTGGCTCGTTATTATTGGGGTGTCCATTGGGGCCTTTTGGTATTTAAAACCGTACATCAATCAGATTGAGCAATTGTACAGCGGCCTGAAAAGCGGCGTAAACTCAACAAATTCATTTAATTCTGACAGCCTGAGTTCCATTTTCAACAACTTGGGAAGATAAGAGGCGTGTGATAATATCTTAAGCCACACGTGGAATTATGCTGGGATAGCTCAGTTGGTAGAGCGTCCGCCTGAAGAGCGGTAGGTCGGCAGTTCAATTCTGCCTCCCAGCACATCACCCGCGCACTTTTAATTTTGCCTGCTTGTTTTTGTCTATTTTGGGAAGGCGAATAGTTAAGAGCCCGTGGCGCTCGGTTGCTTCGGCTTCTTCAACCTCTATTTCTTTCGGTAAAACGATTGTTCTTGAAAATGAACCCCAATAAAGCTCGCGATGATAGTAATCCTCACCCGCTGCCGTTCTGTCTGATTCTCTTTGACCGCGGACAGTTACCATGTCTCTGGTGATTGAGATGTCAAGGTCTTCCGGTCTCACGCCCGCAACCATGGTCCTAATGACAATTTCGGAAGGGGTTTCAAAAACGTCAACCGTAAGTTCGGCATCCCCGGGATCATTTTCAACAAGAGAATGACGATCCTCATCTTTGGCTTTTATTGTCTTTTCCCGAGAAAGGGCAGGGGAAGACAAGTCTTCCTCATCGAGGCGGACAGCTCCTGTTAGTCTTTCAAAAAACGAACGTTTTTGTGAAGGCATGTTTTTATAAGGTGTCAACTGCGTATGTACGTTTTACTTTTTCAAACACGAGCATCAGAGCGATGATTAATATCCAAACGAAACCAAACGCCGCCGCAGTCGTTCCGTCTGACCCCTTCATTATAAAGATATTAAAAAGAGCATGCAATGCAATCGCACCGACAAGACCGACGAATATCGCAAAACGCTTGGTAAATTTAGCCTTGTAGAAAGTGAGAGCCATACAAGCGCCAATGAAAGCCGAGCTTACGGTATGAAGCAAGCTCGCGCCCACGAAGCGC
This sequence comes from Minisyncoccota bacterium, assembly GCA_036584645.1. Lineage (GTDB taxonomy): Bacteria > Patescibacteriota > Minisyncoccia > Phycocordibacterales > Zambryskibacteraceae > 12-FULL-44-12b. The sequence goes on from DATEAC010000041.1 coordinate 15,263, forward strand.
ATATTGCCGGTGATTAAGCTTTCGGTGATATTGCCGTGAGTAATCGGTTCTAAAAGAAACAAAGCATTCTCGGCGGCCGCAAAACCCAAAGCGGCAGTCATTATGTATATAAGGGAATCAGTCGGTTCGTCCACCTCTCCCGACCTTAAGGCGACCAGAAAAAAAGCGCCAAATTTGAGAATCTCTTCAATGATTGCCCATAACAAAAAAGTAAGACTGGTGTTTGTGGGGTCATTTACCGCGCGTTGGATGGGGATTGCCAAAGGTACGGCAATCATGCCCGCGATAAAGGTGAGAATTACGATTGAACGGGGCTCGGGGTGCAATCGGTCCTCGCGAAGCCAAAACAAAAGCCAGATGACGGCCGGCAGAATCCCTCCCACCAGTATCCAAAAAAATGTTGCGACATGGGGAATCATAATTTTCTCTCGGGCCAGGGAGAAACAATGAGCAAACTGGTTCTCTCGGGCAGCATTGACCAGATTTCTTCGGTAATGAAAGGCATGAAAGGATGAAGAAGGGTGAGGGTTGTTTCCAAAGTGTGCCCTAGGGTCCATTGGGCAGATGACAACACTTTCTTATCTTCAGACGATACGAGTCTTTTTGATTTTTCCACGTAAACGTCCGCGAATTCATGCCAAATAAAGTTATATAATTTTTCGGAAGCCAAATGCAAACGCAGATTTTCAAAATCATCGGTTATTTCCGAGGATAAGTCATTCAGTTTTTTAATAAATTCGGCATCGTCGGGAGTGAGATCGCTTCTTTCTTTAAAATTGCCATTTGTAATGACAAAACGAGCTACGTTCCAAAGCTTGTTGGCAAAATGTTTTTGACCTTTGATTTTTTCCAAAGAAATTCTTGTGTCAGTACCGGGCGCGGTGCTCATAAGCAGAGCCATACGCAAAGCATCAGTGCCGTAATCTTTTATGATTTCAATCGGGTCGGTAATGTTGCCCAAAGACTTTGACATTTTCTTGCCTTCTTTGTCGCGAAGAATGCCGTGAAGATAAACTTGCCTAAACGGCACTTCTCCCAAAAGAAATCCGCTCATCATTATCATTCTTGCCACCCAAAAGAACAGAATGTCGTATCCGGTTTCAAGGATTGATGTCGGATGAAAAGTTTTTAAATCTTGAGTTTCATCCGGCCAGCCAAGAGTGGAAAACGTCCAAAGGCCGGAGGAAAACCAGGTATCCAAGGTATCCTCATCCTGTTTCCAGCCAAAACCAAAAGGTTTTTTGAGGCCGCAGTGGGTCTTTGCCCCTTTGTACCACACCGGTATCCGATGGCCGAACCAGATTTGGCGGGAAATGCACCAGTCCCGGAGATTGTCTATCCAATGAAAGTAAGTCTTGTCAAAATAGGAAGGCACAATTTTGATTGCCTCGCTTTCCACGGCTTTTCTCATTATTTCTTTCAAAGTGGTTCTATCTTCCGATTTGATTCCGGGTATTTTTGAGTTTTTTATCGTGAACTCCTTGTTGACCGCCACAAACCATTGATTAAGGATTTGGGGCTCAATTTTTCCTCCAGTACGTTCCGCAGACGCAACATTATGAGTATATGGTTCTTCCTTTACCAAAAGTCCTTTAGCCCGAAGTTTTTCAACAATTTTTTCTCTGGCGGGTATTATTTTCATGCCGGAGAATTCTCCCGCCACGGGCAAAAGTTTTCCTTGGAGATCAATTATCTGTTCTTTATCTAAATTATGTCTCTCGGCAATTTCAAAATCCTCTGTGCTATGCCACGGAGTGATTGTCATAACTCCGGTGCCAAATTCTTTGTCAATAGTTTTGTCCTTAACAACGGTTGCGACGATCGGTCCGTTTATCCACTCCAGCTCTATTTTTTGTCCGTCCTTAAATTCTTTGTATCGGTCATCTTCCGGATGCATAACGACATACTTGTCCCCGAATTTTGTTTCAGGTCGCGCGGTTGCAATTGTAAACGGACCATACTTGATATAATAAAGCGCGGCTTTTTCTTCTTGATAGACAATTTCATCGTCAGAAATGGTGGTCTGTCCTTTCGGGTCCCAGTTCACGATGCGGTGGCCTTTGTAGATGAGTCCGTCATCATACATTTGTTTAAATGCCGTGCGAACTGCTCGTACGCGCTTGTTGTCCAAAGTGTAAGCCTCGCGTGACCAATCAAGAGACGCGCCCAAGGTTTTCATTTGAGAAACAATTAGGGCACGATTTTCTTTAGCAAACTTCTCAATTCTTCTTAAAAGTTTCTTACGGCCAAGGTCGTAGCGGGAAAGACCCTCTTTTTTTGATATTTCTTTCTCAACCCTTGATTGGGTGGCAATAGCGGCATGGTCGGTGCCCGGAAGCCACAGCGTCTTTTCTCCTTTCATGCGGTGAAAACGAATAAGAACATCTTCAATAGAGATTCCCAAAGCGTGTCCCATATGAAGATTACCGGTTACATTCGGAGGAGGAAGTACAATTGAAAATGGGATTAAGCCCGTGGGGGAGAAAACACCCGTCTTATTCCACAGCTCGTAGATACGCCCCTCGGTTTTTGAGGGGTTGTACGGGGATGACAGTTTTTCGGGCGCATTTTTGCTCACATTGCCAAGTATAACAAGAGATTATAAAAGACATTTTTATCTAAAAAAATGCTCGTCTGCCAGCAAGCAAGGCCTAAAATCGTATATAAAGGACATAAATATTTTTTAATACAGTATGAAATTTAATCTTTTTTTGTTTTGATTTCATAAATGCTTGTTTTGTGGTTTTCTTTAATAAAACACAAAAATTATTTAAAAGACTTTTTATTGTAAAGGACATAATGACTAAAATACCCAATAAATCCGTGAATTTGACCGCTTTAATTTGCGGTTGCAAAATATTGACTTGTCCGTCAAAAAAAGTAGGGTGGCGATTTGAGTGTAATGACCAATAAAAGCTTAAAAATCAACGTTTTTTCAAAGATTCTGCTATCCACAGGAATCTTTGTTTTTATGTTTTCATTCGGCCAAATTGCTCTCGCGGATAATTTACCCTCCGTAAACATCTTCGCCAATAATTCCGCCAACTCAATCACAATAAATCAAGGAGATAGTTTTACTCTTAATTGGACTTCAACAGATGCGGCGTCGTGTGAGTTGTCTTTTAACGGACAAGCTCCGAGCGGAGTTTCTTTAAACGACCAAGCCGAGCCGATAGACCCCGGCCACCCGTATTATCCACAGCAAAGCGAACCAAGTATGTTTACAATTTCTTGCGCCGATAGCGAGGGCTTCAATGGCATCACAAGTTCTGTCATCGTATCTTTAAGTGAACAACAATCATCGCCGGAGAGTCTCCCGGCGCCAACTCTTTCCGCGTCGTCCGGAGCACAGTGCGGCGGCACAATTGATCTTTCTTGGAGCACGGTTACAAGCGCCGCTTTGTACTCGCTTAACCGAGACGATGCGGAAATTGTTCAAACCGCAAGTGTTACTTACACAGACAGCAATTTAATGCCGGACTCTTCCCATACGTACACGGTTACCGCAACGAACGGAACAATTGTCTCGCCCGCCTCAAATCCT
>DATEAC010000008.1:0-24572 GCA_036584645.1 Minisyncoccota bacterium
ATGCGCGAAGCCCCCGCTGTCACAAAGGTGTCAGCAACCGCGCGAGGATTTGAAACCATCAAATCAAACTCATAAGAAACCGACTCCCATTCAGGCAGAGATTTTTGTTCGTGAATCAGAGCTTCCAAATCTGGGTCGTTCGTTTTTATAAACGGCCAAGTTTTGTTTGGCGCAAAAATACCATCCGCCACATCCACTTGCACCCACGGAGACGCTTCGGAAATTATTTGAACTTTTTTTACAATGTCTTCGTAATTTTTCTCAAGTATTGCGGGAATTATCTCAACCATTTTATTCGTGTAGTCTGTCTATTTTTGCGATGCGGCGAACGTGACGGGGTTCCTCGGTAAATGGTGTGTCAAGAAAACGGTTTACGGCGTCAAGGGCTTCCTCAACCGTTATAAATCTCGCGCCAATTGCTAAAACATTCGCGTTATTGTGTTCTCTGGCAAGTTTTATGACATCATCTTCTTCGTTTATGGTTTTCTTTGCTCCGTAATAAACTGCGGCGCGCACTTTTCTAAAACGATTGCAAACCATTGCCTCGCCTTGCCCGCCGCCGCCCAAAACAACTCCTCGCAAATGCTCGGGGTTTTGAGAAACCTCGCGCGCGACCTTACTCATAAAGTCCGGGTAATCGTCATCTTCTTTATATTCATACGCGCCGCAATCCACCACTTCATGGCCTGATTCTTTCAAACGGCGAACAATTTCCGCTTTATGGGTAAGTCCAACATGATCAGATGCAATATATATACGCATATATTAGTTAGTTTTCCCCGCTTCTAAAACATGTAAAAGGAGTGTTTGGCTGTACCCCATTTCGTTGTCGTACCAAGCCAAAACTTTCACCAAATTGCCGCCGATAACACGGGTGAGCGAGAGGTCCGCGATTGAACCGTATTTGCTTCCCACTATATCGCTTGAAACAAGGGGCTCCTCCGTTACGGAGAAAACTTGCAACCATCTTTTATCTTGGGCGGCTTTTTTTAAGATTTCATTGACTTCTTCCCTACTGGTACTTCGTTTAGCAATAAAAGTAACATCAACAATGGAACCTATGATGACCGGCACTCTCATTGAAATACCGTCAAAGAGTCCTTCAAGCTTTGGAAAAGCTTTGGTAACGGCGATGGCCGCGCCGGTTGACGAGGGCACGATGTTGTACGCTCCTGCTCTGCCTTCGCGGAAATCTTTTTTACTCGGCGCGTCTACGATGGGCTGGCTTGCGGTGTTTGCATGAACGGTATTTAAAACCGCCTTTTCAATCCCTATGCTTTCGTCAAGAATGGCAATCAAGGGCGAGGCGGCGTTTGTGGTGCATGAAGCGTCAGAAGTGATAACACAGCCGGGGAATTTTTCTTCATTTACGCCCATAAGAACCGTGGCGCCGGCAACCCCCGCCGGGTCGTCTCTCATGGGCGCTGTAACCACCACTCTTTTGGCACCCGCGTCTAAATGAGCTTTTGACTTTTCGTAAGTGGTAAAAACGCCCGTGGACTCCACCACCACATCTATATCTAAATCTTTCCATGGCAAGGCGCTCGGATCTTTCTCGGAAAGAAACTGGATTTCTTTGCCGTCTAAAATAAGTTTTTTCTTGTCGGCGGATACCTTCACGGAAAAAAGCGCTTCGCCGTAAACAGAATCGTGCTTGATGAGATAGGCAATATTATCTGCATCGCCCAAATCATTCATTGCCACCAAATCAACGCCCTCATTTTTAATGGCAAGTTTTATAAAAGAACGGCCAATTCTACCCGCGCCGTTTACGGCAACTCTTATAGACATAAGAGTATTATAGCGCGGACAATTATATTGCTGCGGGCTCGCTGGGGGTTTCTTTTCTAGTAACTCCTCCGGCGTGAGCGTCCACTTCGTAGCTCGTGTTCTGCTGTTCAAAAAAGTTCACTAGTTCAAATACGTCCGTTGCTGAGGCCATCCATTTGGCGGGATTATTGACATTGTAGTGCTTGGGTAAACCCAACTCCTCCAGCCGCCTGTCGGCTACATATTGCACATACTGGTTCACATAATCGGCGTTGAGGCCCAAAATGCCGTTTGGAAAGAGGTCGCGGTTGTATTCCACCTCCAAATCAACACCCTCTATGACAATATCGCGAATTTCGCGGGCAAATTCTGCCGTAAGAAGCTCCGGATTTTCCTCCAAAACATTCAAAATAAGATTGATGCCGAATTTGAGATGCAAAGACTCATCGCGCAATACCCAATTAATCATAGAAGCAAAGTTGCGAAGCATATTTCTCTGGCGGAACGAAAGGGCCACCATAAATCCCGAGTAAAACCAGACGCCTTCCATGACAATGTTGGTGGCCACCAGATTCCTCAAAAAATCTTTTTTGCCTTCCAAAGTTTCTATATCCAACGTCTCTTCCGTCATGCGCTTCATGTACTTGTTTATGTAAGTTTCTTTTTTTTGCATTGATGGCACAGAAAGATGCAAATCAAAAATATGTTCCCGATTAAAAGGAAAAGTTTCAAGAACATATTCAAAGGCAACGCAGTGATTGGCCTCTTCCCACATCACCTTGGCCAAATACAAATGGCATTCGGGTGCTTTTAGATAAGGATAAATGCCGAGAGCAATTGAACGGTTAACGATCAATTCCGCCGGATTGAAAAAGGCCATTAAAAATTTCACGGCGTGTTTCTCGTCTTCCGTCATCTTGGCCCAATCGTCCAAATCTTCCTTGAGAGTTATCTCGTGCGGAAACCAAGTGTTTCTGACTGCCTGCTGATAAAGGTCGTAAGCCCAGCTGTATCGCAGTGGATGAAGCGTCATGTCGTCCGGCGAGGCTTTTCCGATTAACCTATTCATTTTTTACTTACATTACTGATATTTTATTTATTGGCAAGAATCGCAGATAAGTGTTTCATCGTCGGCGGGGTTTAAAAAAATGTCTATATTTTTATCCGACAGGTTTAAACTTCCGAAACCGGGACGAGCGGACGCAACGGCGACAGGAATTTTTTCGGAAACCATCGGCACGGCCACTGGAGCAGGCTCGAGCTTTTTGGGGGGGATATCTTCAAGCATGCCGTGTTTTACTTCTTGCGAAATCGTTGCAAAACCTTTTGGCTTTTCCGCCACCGTCTCAACAACTACGGCGGGCGTTGGAGCAAAGGAAGGAATGGGCGCAGTGGTCATCTCCGCCTCGGCAGGTTTTGCGACATCATCTGCAAGCGCGCCAAAGCCCTTCTTGCCTATTTTTTGGGCCTTATTCACTTTTACGGTGGACTGTTCGGCCGTGTGTCTGGGCTTCATATGAAGATAATAGGTTGATTTCAAGCCCTTTTCCCAAGCAGTTGAATACAATTGCATCATTTCGTCCAAATCACGAGACTCCAGATATATATTTCTGGAAAGCGCCTGGTCAACCCATTTTTGGGCGCGAGCAGCCACTTCCAAATACGCGTAAGGCGAGGTGCTAAAAGAGGTTTTGTAAACATCTTTTATGTGCTGGGGAATATTATCAATCGCTGAAATATCTCCTTGGTTGGCAACAATTTGCTCTCTTACTTCTTCCCAAATCCCTAAATTCTTCAGGTCTTTTACTAAATTATGGTTGATGTCCAAATATTTCCCTGAAATTTTATTTCTTGAAAAGACTTGTGCAAAGCGCGCATCAATGCCGGGCACGGTGCCGGCCACAAGTCCGATGTTTGCGTTTGGCGCAACTGCCATAAGAGTGGCGTTTCTCATGCCGTGTTTAACTTTTTCTCTCAAAATATTCCAATCAAGACCTTTGTGCTTTGATTCTTTTGAAACAGCGACGGGGATATCCCTTTCTTCCTCAAGACGAGAAAGAGTGTCAACGGGAACCAGTCCCTTGGACCACCCGGAACCCGCAAAGTGTTTGTATGCGCCTCGTGTGCGCGAGAGATTTGTTGATTCGTCTATCGCCATATAAGAAATAAATTCAAAGACTCTGTCTGCAAAATCCCAAGCGTGGGGAGAATCGTAGCTCATTCCAAGCTGTTCCAACACGTCTGCAAAGCCCATCACTCCAAGACCTATGGCGCGATTTTCTTTGTCCGATTTTTCCGCTTCGGGAATCGGCAAAACATTTACATCAATCAAGTTATCAAGCTGTCGTACGGCAAGTCTTACTGATTCTTCCAGTCTCGCCCAGTTCACTTCTCTGTTGTGAATGTGTGCCGCAAGATTTATTGAGGTCAAATTGCACACCGCTACGTTTTCTCTGTCTTGAGGCAAACAAATCTCCGTGCACAGATTGGACATGTGAATGGTGCCGGTGTTGTTGTTGAGCGCGCGCAGATTTATGGTGTCTTTCCACGTTTGCCACGGGTGAGAAGTTGTCTGCAAAGAAACAAGCATCTTGCGGAAAAGTTCTTTGGCGGGCATTTTTTTTACAATTCGAAGCTCTCCCCTTTCCGCCATTTCCGTATACTCCCGATATCTCTTAGAAAAAGCTTTGCCATAGAGCTCGTTTAGGTCTGTAACCTCTGCCGGGTCAAATAAGTACCACAAAGCGTCGTTTCTGACTCTTTTCATAAACTCATCAGAGATGTAGGCCGCCGTATTTGCCGTCCTCATGCGTAAATAATCGTCGCCGGCATTGTGTTTCCAATCAAGAAAATCCGGAAAATCTACATGCCAATTTTCCATATAGAAACAGATGGCTCCCTTCTTCTTGCCACCGCGCATAATGGCTCTGATGGCGGTATCAATGATCTTCGCAAACGGCGTGGGCCCTGAGGAGACGCCGCTGGTTGTTTTCAAGGGAGAGCTGGATGCGCGCAATCTGGTAATGGAGGCGCCGATGCCGCCCGAACTTTTTGAAAGAAGCATGACATCCGCCACAGACTTGGCAATGTGTCCCATGTCGTCGTGAATCTCCAAAAGAAAACAATTGGAAAGAGATGACCTCGTCGTACCGGCGCCAAGGTGGGTTGAACCGCCGGCAAGATATTCCAGACGAGACATTTTACCGTAAAAACGAATGGCCCATTCCGTTGGATTATCTTCGTTGTATGAAAGTCCCATGGCCACTCTCATAAAAAATATTTGCGGAGTTTCTATCGGGTGCTGGTCCGGACTTTTCAAAATATATCTGTTGGCAAGAGTTGAAAGTCCGGCATATTGAAAAAGTTCATCGCGCTCCAAAACAAGCGCGCTTGAAAGTTTTTCCAAATCAAATTTTTCTTTCATCCGCTTGTCCAGACGATTATCCGCCACCCCCTTTTCAATAAAACTTATAAGGGCCCGCGCTTGAAGTTTTTTTAGGGTGTCTTTATCGTGGTCGTAGCCGCCGACAACTCGACGATAAATGACTTTCAAAAAAAGACGGGTGGCAATTTTGTCAAAATCAATGTCATTAACAATGTTTTGAACCGCCGCGTTAATGGTGGCGATGTCCATTTCCTCCGTTGTAATGCCGTCGTAAACGGTAAGCTTGGTATCTGTGGCCACTTGAACCACTTTGGCCACCGGGTCCGTAAGACCATAAGTTACTCTTTCAATGGAGCGATTGATTTTGTCCGCATTGAACGGCGCTTTTTCTCCATTGCTCTGAGTGACATAAGTGGTCATTTTTTGTGGGTTTCCCTATTAAGGTTTTACAATGTTCGGAAGTCAGAAAATTTTGTTATTAAGAGTGTATTGTAGTGATTTTGCCGAGGAAAAAAGTTGTGGATTGTTTCTCCAAAATAAAAAAGGCGGAGTGTCAACGTCGCCGTTTTTAAAGGGCTTGGCACAAGAGCCTGCGGGCGGGAAAAATCAGTAGAGGAGCAGATCTCCAATCTTCAAATTGCTGTTTTTGACGGCTCCTGCCGATAATTCAAGAACATAGCGAGCGGAGGCGGGTGGAGCAAAAACTTCCGGGAAGGTTTGGGGTGAAATATTTTCCTTTATGTAAAAAATCGTGCCGTCCGTGGTGAACCAGACGATGTCAATCGGAAAATTCATGTCTTTCATCCATATCCCCCACTTGTCTTCCGCATTAAAAACCATAAGAAGTCCTTGAGCGGGCGTCAAAGATTTTATTCCGGAAAGTCCCCGCGCCCTTTGCGTCACCGTCGTTGCGAAAAATACGGAGAAAAATGAATTGCCAACACGAATGGGCGTATCAAATCGTAAATCTTCTGCGGTTTGATAATTCTCTCGCGAAGAATTGTTTGTGCGCAAAGCGACACTAATAATGAAGGCGGCAATGATGAGCAAGAGCGTAAGTGTAAGCAGACTTGGTCTTTTCATAAAAGAATTATAAACGAAAAACCCCAAGCGTTTCCGCGAGGGGCTTTTCGTTACAAAAGGGAATTACGAACGCTTTGGATTAGTATCCGCCGCGGCCGCGACTGAAGCCGTTGCCTCCTTCGCGAGGAGCTTTCGGCTGGGCTTCTTTGACAGAAATTTTTCTGCCTTCAAAGTCCGTTTCGTTCAAGGTGTCAATTGCCTTTTGTGCTTCCTCATCGGAAGACATTTCAACGAAACCGAAACCTTTAGAACGACCGGTCATGCGGTCAGTGATTATTGCAACTGACTCAACGTTTCCCGCTTTTGCGAAGAGCGCGCGAATCGCGTCTTCGGTGGAAGTGTAAGGGATTCCGCCCACAAACAATTTCTTAGCCATTTATTTACGCTACTGATAACTTACAGACACTCTCACGCACACGGGGTTAACCAGTAACGCAAGCAAAATCTGTACATTGTTATTATACACCCTTGGGTCAAAAAGTCAACGTCGCCTTTGGCTCCGTCGCTCCCATTGCTCGTTCGGAAATACTAAAGCAAGCTTTGTATTTCACTCACTCCGCTCGATAGTCAACGTCGCCTTTGGCTCCGTCGCTCCCATCGCTCGTTCGGAAATACTAAAGCAAGCTTTGTATTTCACTCACTCCGCTCGATAGTCAACGTTGCCTTGAATAGAGTCCGATGAGTTCCGTTTGTTCAATGATATGCCCGTTCATGGCGCTTTCCAGAGCGCTTTTGCCCGATGAATCGGGCAAATCAAGAACTGCGTCTAGGGCGTATAACTTAAAATGGTAGTGGTGAGTGCCCGAGGGCGGGCATGGGCCAATGTAGCCGGCTCTTTTCATGCTGTTTGCGCCCGGCATGGCGCCGGCCGGCGAACTCTTTTCAAGAATTTTCTTGGTGTCGGGGGGAATATTCCATAAAATCCAGTGCACGAAAGTGCCCATGGGGGCATCCGGGTCATCCATGACGAGTGCCAGACTTTTGGCCGCCGCGGGAACGTCCTCAAAACTGAGTTCCGGATTTGCGTTTTCCCCGTCGCAAGTAAAGCGTGAAGGAATATTGCCGCCGTCCTCAAACGCTCCGGTTGTGATTTTCATAGCTGGTTTATTGTTTGCGCGGCAATGGCTGGGGCTTGCTGTTCCCGTAAATTCGCGCCACAAGCCGCGTCAAAAAAACCAGCAGAACAAAAGCCGTGGCCACAAGCGTGCCGGGCGGGATATTGTTATTCCAGTGTCCTAAATCAAGCCAACCGCGCCATTTAAATACGGCAAAGTGCAGAATTGACAAAATTACGGCGATTAGCCCGGTTTTTTGTACGATAGACCATCCCCTTTCAGACATATTGCCGGCAACCGACGGCAATGAAGTCACGGAAATTATTAGCAAAATTATCAACGCCGCGGCACCTGCGAGCATTGAAATTTCTCCCAATTGCGATAGCTTGCCGATTTCAATAAAAATCTTCGGATAATACGCGGGATTAAGCACGGTCAGCGCAAGAATAACGTGAAGCGCGACAAACGCAAGTCCGATCAAGCCGAACGACTTGCGTAATCCCAGATGCTTTGTCCATCTCTCCGGCCAGAGTCGTGCCAGCGGGCCCATCAGATAACTCATTGCTATCATCACCAGGCCGGTAAGGGCGATTGAGTCAAAGAGAATCGTAAAATAAACGGTCTCAATCGGCATTCCGAAACGCCGGAAGTAATGTTGAAGCAGAAAGATTACGAAGACAACCGCCGTAACCCGTATTGCCGTTCGCCACTCACTTGTTGAAAACTGTGCCATGCCGTTCTTGCCCCCATATTACTTTTAATTTCGCCGAATGTAAAACTTGGCGGAGTATTTTGGACTTACCTTTTCCTTACCGTAATCGTCTTGCTCGCCGAGTTCCCTGCCGGAGAATTGTCGTAGGCCGTGGCTTTTATTGCATGCTTGCCAGAAGAAATTTTATAGGACATAGTCCATTGATAGCTACACGAGGTTATCATCGCACAGGTTGCCACGATTTTATTGTCAATATAAATATCAATGTGCTTAATTCCGCTCACATCGCTTGCGGTAGCATTAACATTCACGAAACCCTTGGAGGGTAAGATAAAACCATTCGTCGGATTAGTGATGGCGACCACGGGGGGAGTAGTATCGGGAATCTGGACTTCATAATTCGTGGAGCTTGAACTGTTAAGTGCGGGGTTGCCTTGATTGGCGGCTTTTTCGGTAACAGTATATGTACCGACCGCGGCGTCAGAGGCGGAAGTAATGCTAATCGGAATAGTGGCACTCTGTCCGGAGAACAGGGCGGAATCAAATGATGCGGGTACTTGAGTCCAGCCCGAAGGGATAGAAGAAGTGATGTTAAACCAAGAGTACGAACAAACGGAACTATCATTATTGGTCAGCGTAAGGGTGTAGGCGAGGGTTTGCCCAGGAGTCCCTGATTGGCTCGCGGGAGCGAGCGAGACTGAAGGATTGGCTCTGATGCAAGGAATTGGCACTGTGACAGCCACCGTGGCGCTTGTCGGACTCACGCTTAGCGTTTGCACGGCGATACCGTTGGTTGCGTCCTCAAAAATTTGCCCGACTGCCAATGCCGAATCAAAAAAACCGTTGGTGTCAGGGGTGGCGTCAAGCAACGACGTTTGGGTTATGGTTGGATAATCGGGAGCAATTCTTATTGAAACGCCGTTAACAACCGGGTCAGTAACGGCAAAATTGTCAAATCCAAAAGGTTGACGAAATTCCAAATAATAATAATTCAAAATATTGCCGCTATAAGTTTTATCCTTGGGAATTCGTAATGCCTGTACTCCGGAAGAAAGTTGTTCAATGGGTGAAATTGTATATGTGCCGCTCGCCAAAACATCTTGCGTATTATAATCGGCAAACCAACCCAGCCTTCCTCTTAGAAAATTATTCATTTGATGATTTAATCCGGAACCCATGATGTCAAAAATATCTCCGTATTCGCTCGCGGTGCAAGTATCGCTTATAGCGACGCGACGACCCGCGGGGTCCGTGCAAGAATAACTTCTGGCATGATGAGCTCCGAAATTGTGCCCCAATTCGTGGCCCACGATTCTTAAATTATATGAACCGTTAATCCAGACTTGTCCGGGATTACCGCCGATTGTTGCCGCACCCGCGAAAGCGCATGAGGCGGTATAAGGAAAAGCATAGACAATGCTGTTATAACCAGCGGGGTCAAAACCGTCCACGACCGCCGCCGTTTGGGCCGCAGAAGCCAGAGAAGAAATATCGCAAGTGGTATTGTCAGAAGGAGTCGTGTACCAACCATAGACATCACCATCGGGCCTAATTTTTCCTTCCAGGCTTGCGTACCCAAAAGACTCTTCTTGATAATAAGCGTTAATGCCGTTTGCGGCCGTGAAGTTAACGGACCGAACGGTGTCGGAGGTAAACGGCTGGGCCGAATTATTTTGAAAGTTTATTAGAATGACTGCAATCTTTTTAACCGTGGCCGTTGGAATGGTTGCGCTATTGATCGTTACCAAATTGTCAGTTGCGCCCGTATCATAAAGCACCCCTATCTCCATTCCCCGCTTTGAACCACGAACCCGGACTTTTGAGCCCGAAAGAAGGTTGGGCTCCTTGTGAGAGAAACGTAGGGAGTAGCGATTTCCATTTTCTTTCAAAAAGTATCGGGTATTGGAGATTCCGTCCTTAAAATTGTCTGTGTGTTCAATCTCCAGGGTGCCTTCAACCGTAATTTCGTTTGGCAGCCGATTCAATTGTGTTTTGGCCGAGGCAATTGAATTAAATGAAAGCGCGACAAATAAAGCGAGAACGAGTGAAAGTATTAAAAAATGATTTTTTTCTTTCATGGGCAGTGTGCCAGTATTAATAATACATGATTTTTGCATTTTCCCAACTGGCTGGTGTTTTTTGGGCAAAGTTCGGGCATTCTTTGAGCAAAACCCCCACTAAGGAAGACCGCCCCGCCGCCGCTCGCGTGCCCCGCAGAAAAATGTCTCTTCCTTTCCTAGACAAGAACGGTCCTTGCTAGAATCACGTTCTCTCCTGTTTATGGCGGAGAGGGCGAGATTTGAACTCGCGGTGGGTTGCCCCACTCACGCTCTCCAAGCGTGTGCATTAGACCACTCTGCCACCTCTCCGCCATAAACGGGATTGCGATTTGTCTAAAAATTCTACGCCCGCTTGAATTTTTAGACAAATCGGGAATAAGCGTACGCACTAGACCGCCTGCCCCAACGGGAACCCTTCGGGCTGCGAACTCTTCCTTACAAACTAGAGATTATCAGATTCCTATTAAATCTCCGAATACGCAACCACTTTATTGCGGCCCGTTTCTTTTGCTTTGTACAAAGCTTTATCGGCTCTCTTCAAAACATCCTGAAGAGCCAGACCGCTCTCGGCTGAAGCAACACCGGCGCTCAATGTAACTCGAAGTTCTGGATTATTCTCAAATTCAATATTTTCAACATGGTTTCTGATGTCCTCCGCTTTGTTTTTGGCGTCTTCCTCCATCGCCCCCACAAGAGTGGCCACTATTTCCTCCCCGCCCCATCTTGCCGCCGTGTCCCATTCGCGCAAACTGCTCTGAATGGCCGCGGCAACGGATTCTAAAACTTTGTCACCAACCAAATGTCCGTGGGTATCATTTATTTTTTTGAAAAAGTCTATGTCAAAAAAAATAAAGCTCACGTTCGTAAATCCAAATGATTGCTTGCGTTGCTTTTTTTGCAAACCGTCCAGAGAATCAAGATAAACCTTCGCTTCGTCTTCAAAGTAGCTTCTCGTCTTTAGGCCCGTTAAAGGATCATGAATAAGGTCTGTCTGAAGTGCTTGCACTTTTACCTCAAGTTTCTCAATCCGCTTTTTTAATACTTCTCTACTTTCTTCCACAAGTAAAATATACCCTCACACTAAACAAGAAGCAATTCCTTATCCTTATAACTGTATTCCCGACGTTACTTGTTTAGTGGGAGGTAAATCATTTATAAACTCCGCGATTATTTTGGGATACATTAGACGCTCCTCTTTTTTAATGCGTTCATGAAGCGTTTCTGCCGTATCGCTTTCTTCCACCGGCACCGACACTTGGGCGATTATTGGACCGGCATCCAAATCTTTTGTCGCTATGTGCACAGTAAACCCGGTTAACTTTGCACCATATTTAAGGGCATCCGCAACGGCTGTCGCACCTTTAAAAGCCGGAAGCAAAGACGGGTGGGTGTTCAATACTCGGCCGCCATACGCGTCAAACATTTCTTGACTGAATACGGTCATGTAGCCGGCCATGGCGATAACGTCTATTTTGCGTTTTCGCAGAACATCAACCGTTTTCAAGGTGAATGCGACTCTGTCAAACGACTTGGTAAAGTCTGTTCGTTTAACAAGCTCGGTTGGAATATGAGCTTCCCTGGCTATTTCAAGACCACGGCACTCACGATCTGAAATCACAAGAGCAATAGGGAGTTTGGCTTTACACATGGCCTCAAGAAGAGTGCCCACGCCAGAAACCAGAACGGCGAGTTTTATTTCCTGTTTCTTCATTCTTTTACGTTTATTTCAGTTTTCATCCCGACAAGCGCCTTTACTCTTTCTTCTGTCGGAGGATGGGTAAGAAACAGTTTGCCAATGCCAGACTTTGCCCGTTCGCCAAAAGGATTTTCAATAAATAAATGCGCTGTGGCATTTGAGGCATGTCGCATCGGAATTTCTTTCACGCTTCTGTTTATTTTAACAAGAGCATTGGCAAGGCCTTCGGGATACCGAGTGAGAAGCGCGCCCGATGCATCCGCCAAAAACTCTCTTTTGCGCGAGACCGCCAGCCGAATGAGAGTGGCGGCAATAGGAGAAAGAATTATGAAAACAATACCAATGAGAGCAATTAATCCCCCACCCCCGCGGCTTCGTGATTGAAAACGCGAACGCAAAGCAACATTAGCAAGGATTGCTATAAAGCCGGCAAGAATAACCACAACGGTTGAAACTAGAGTGTCGCGATTGCCAATGTGACTCATTTCATGGGCAATTACCCCTTCCAACTCATCTCGAGAAAGGAGTTTCAAGAGCCCGGAGGTAACACAAATTACCCCGTGTTCCGGATTTCGGCCAGTGGCAAAAGCGTTTGGTGATGAGTCTTCAATAATATAGAGCTTGGGCATAGGCAGGCCTGCGGTGATAGAGAGATTTTCTGTAATATTCCATAAATCCGGCGCGTTTTTCTTCTCAAGCGGCACCGCTCGCGTCATGCGCAAAACAATCTTGTCTGAATTCCAATACGAGACGATATTCATTGTAACGGCAAAGAAAACCGCAAAATACAAAATTCCTTGATTGTTATATACGTATGAAATAACAAAACCAAGAGCAATCACAAGTACAAGAAAAACTCCCATCAAGGCCCAAGTGCGAAAAATGTTTTGGTCTCTATGCGTGTAGAGATTTTCCCCCATCATGATGTTAAGCGAGACTAAAAGCTAACCTTAACCGGTTCGTTCGCCGCCGGCTCTTCAAGTTCAAAGAAATCCATCCGAACAAAATTAAATGCGCCGGCCAGTAGATTGGCGGGAAACGATTCAATGCCGATATTGAGGTCGCGAACGTTTGCATTGTAAAAGCGGCGAGCGGCTTGGATTTTATTTTCGGTGTCCGAAAGTTCGCGCTGAAGCTCCAAAAAATTTTGATTGGCTTTAAGGTCCGGATAATTTTCGGCTACGGCAAAAAGGGATTTCAAGGCACTCGACAAAGCGTTCTCGGCCGGACCGGCATTTGCAATTGAACCGGCATTCATGGCGGCAGTGCGCGCAACCGTAATTTTTTCAAGAACTGTCTTTTCGTGCGTCGCATAACCCTTGACCGTTCCCAAAAGATTGGGAATGAGGTCGTAGCGGCGCTTGAGCTGAACGGAAATGTCCGCCCAGGCTTCCTTGGCGCGATTCTTCAAACGCACCAAACGATTGAAAATCACGACCGCCCAAAGAACAAGAACCGCGACAACAATGAGAATAATATTCGTTATCATAAAATTATTATAGCACTTGAAGACGGCAGTGTTTTCCTTAAAACTCCATTTCCCCGCCGTGACGATGTTCCTCTTTCTTTTCGGGTAAGTCGGAAATAGCCGCTTCGGTGGTGAGAAGCATGGCCACGGCCGAGGCCGCATTTTGGAGAGCGGTACGAACGACTTTAGCGGGGTCAATGATGCCCGCTTTAAACATATCCGTTTCAAACTTGTTTTCCAACGCGTTGTAGCCGGAATTTGCGCCGCCTTCAGTTACCCTCTCCACCACCACCGAACCGTCGTCGCGACCGGCATTCATCGCTATATGTTTCAGAGGAGATGTTAAAGCGGAAACCACCACCTCGTAGCCAGCTTTCTTTTCTTCGTTAAATCCGCCCTCGGTCTTCATTCTTTTTATATTTTTCTCCATTTCCTTGGCCACTTTGGCAAAAGCCGTACCGCCGCCGGGCACAATGCCCTCTTCAATGGCTGCTTTAGTGGCGTTGACCGCGTCTTCAATTTTTAATTTCAAATATTTCATCTCTGTCTCCGTTGCGGCACCCACACGGATAACGGCCACTCCGCCCGAAAGTTTGCCTATTCTTTCCTGTAATTTTTCTTTATCGTATTTTGATTGAGTCTCTTCCAATTGTTTTTTAAGAGAAGTTACTTTCGCTTCCAAATCTACCCTTTTGCCTTTGCCGCCGACAATAACAGTCTTATCTTTTTTAGAAATAACTTTGCGGGCTTTGCCCAAGTGATCAATGTCCGCATTTTCAAGTTTGAGGTCGGCGTCTTTGGTAATAACGGTGGCGCCGACAGTCACGGCAATGTCTTCAAGAAGCTCTTTCTTGCGGTCGCCATATCCGGGAGCTTTCAGAGCCAAGACGGAAAAACCGCCGCGCAATCTGTTCACCACAAAGGTGGCCAGCGCTTCCCCCTCCACGTCGTCCGCGATAACCACCAATTCTTTTTTGCCCGACTGCGCCAATTTTTCGAGCAAAGGCAAAATATCTTTCACGGCAGAAATTTTTTCGTCCGTAATCAAAATCAGAGCGTCTCGGTATTCCGCTTCCATCCTCTCGGCGTTCGTAATCATGTAAGGCGAGAGGTAGCCTTTATCGAATTCAAGCCCTTCCACGATCTCGCTGTCAATGCCCATTGATTGGGATTCTTCCACCGTCACCACGCCGTCTTTGCCCACTTTTTTAATAGTGGCCGCAATGGTTTCGCCCACCTCGTCCAACTCCGCGGCTATGGTCGCTACTTGTTTTATTTCTTCATCCGATTTTATGGGCTTGGCCATTTTCTTCAAAAGCGAGACCGCGTCTTCAACCGCTTTTTCCATACCGAGGCGAATACCCATGGCATTCGTGCCCATAGTGGCGCGCTTAAAACCCTCCGCCACCATAGCTTGAGTGAGAATGGCCGAGGTGGTGGTGCCGTCGCCCGCGATGTCGTTTGTTTTTGAGGCTACTTCGCGTACGATTTCGGCGCCCATATTTTCAAATTTATCTTTGAGAGAAATTTCTTTGGCAATTGTTACGCCATCGTTCGTTATGGTGGGCGCGCCGTAACCTTTATCCAAAACAACATTTCTGCCGCGCGGCCCGATTGTTACTTTGACGGTGTCGGCCACAATATCAACGCCGCGCTTCAGCGCTTCTCTCGCCTCTTCTCTAAATAAAATCTGTTTGGCCATAAAATTGGTTGCTAGTTGTCAGTTACTAGTTGCTAGAAATAATTATTTTATGATTGCTAAAATATCGCTTTCGCGAACCATTACATATTCTTGGTCGCCGCTTTTAACGGTATCGCCCCATGAATATAAAACTATTTGCCCGACCTTTACGCTGGGCGGTATAAGCTTGCCGTCTTCCGTTCTGCCGGGGCCAACGGCAACAACTTCGGCTTTTTTGCTGCCCCGGTCTTCTTTTGCGCTTTCGGGAAGATAAATGCCCGAACTTGTTTTGCCGCCCGCTTTTTCTTCAATGGGTTTCAAAAGCACGCGGTCGCCGAGGGGCGAGATTTTAATCACTTTTTTATTCATAGGTGCGCACAAATTACATCAATTTCAAAAAAAAAGCAAAACCCCGTGAGATGGGCATAGTCGCCATCTCACGGGGTTGTCTCACTTCTCCTTCCGCTTAAGCCGCGTTCGCGCGAGCCTTGGCCTTCTTCTGGCGTCTGGCTTCGCGCTCGGGATTCTTGCGGCCCTTGCTGTCGTCGCCGCGAAGACCGAGCCTCTTCATGTCCTCGCGCTTCTGCCGGTCAAGCTCGCGCTTGTCGGCGCCGCGACCGTTCCTCGGCGCCTGAGCGATCGCTTTCGGAGCAAGGACTTCCTTGACCCGACGGCGAGCGGTCTCGTTTTTGACGGCGAGCTCGGCCGACCTCACGGTCTTGTCGACCTTGGTCCACGAGGAACGAAGCTCCCCGAGTTCGGCGCCGTTCTGCCGGATAGCGTCATACGCCTGCCAGAGAACGAGCATGGGCTCTGCGAACCTGTTCGGCAAAATCACGATCCTGAAGTAGAGTTCGTCTACCAGGAACTGGGAGCGCAGAAACCTCCGTTCAAGGTCCTTGCGCCCCTCGGCGTAAGTCGCGATCTTGTCGGCCCACGCGCCGGCATCCTGAAGACGATTGATGTCGGCGCGGTCCGGATCCTGCTCGAGCTGGCGCAGGCAGTTCGTGACGGCGTTTGCGTCCGCGAACATTCTCGCCAGGTCGTTTGAGGAAATCGCGAACTTCGCGATGACCTCATCAACCCCCCGAAGAGCTTCCTTCAGACGCTTGACCGCCAACTTGAGGTAGTTGGCGATTGCGTTGTACCGCATGCGGTTGAAGCTCACGGTCTGCTCCTTGCCCACTTTGGGCTAAAACGGTGATGGAAAATGAGAAATGAGTTGTTTGAACTGTACCTCTTTATCTATTATAGCATAATCAGTATTTTTGTCAAGGAGATTTTAATAAGAAAATGTCAAGCCAAAAAACGGCTCAATTAAGCCGTTTTTGGCCGACCTTTTGCAAAAGTGGCAAAATAAGTTAATGTATCAGGACATGTCTAACGTGTTACCCATTGTTCAGGTGATTCTTGCCGTTCTTCTTGTTGCGGGAATTGTCTTGCAGCGTTCCGACGCGGGTTTGGGTTCCGCTTTCGGCCAAGACTCATTCGGCGGCGTTAAGTATGAAAAGCGCGGTCTTGAAAAAACAATTTTCGTGGGCACTATAGTCATTGCTATTCTTTTTGCGGTCTCGGCTTTCACGGCACTCTTTGTGAGATAATTCTTTCCGATTCGGTTTCAAAACCATAAATGCCTGAACTTTCACAAAATTCATTTTTGGACAACCCCAAAAACTTTTGGCGGGAATTCCTGGAAAAACTTCTCGCTGGCAAGCTTTTTGACCGGCTTCGCTTCCTTGAAAAAACTATTCCGGTGCCCGGAGGCACGACGGTGCGGCGCGCTTATCGTCTTTTTTCTTTGACGGAGAGAATCATTTTTATGATTCTCTCCGTTGTCATGGTGATATCGGCCGTTATTTTAATTTTTCGCGTCAATGGTGCATTGCTGGCTGGCGTGCCGGCACATGGCGGAACATTGGTGGAGGGCATTGTCGGCACGCCGCGTTTTATTAACCCGGTTCTTGCAATAACTGATGCCGACAAAGATTTAACGGCTTTAGTTTTCTCCGGTCTCTTGAGGGCAAAGCCCGACGGCACGTACGAAAATCTATTGGCTTATTCTTTGGAGATTTCTGCCGACGACAAAACATATTTTGTTCATATAAAAAAGGACGCTTATTTCCACGACGACTCTCCCGTTACCGCCGATGACATAATTTTTACCATCAATCGCATAAAGGACCCGAATATTAAAAGCCCCCAAAGACCGAATTGGGGGGGCGTAGATGTGGAAAAAACGGACGATTACGGAGTTACCTTCCGTCTAAGTGCGCCTTACGCTCCATTTTTGGAAAATTTAACAATAGGCATCTTACCAAAACACGTGTGGGAAAAGGTTCAAACCGATGAATTTCAATGGAGTGATTTAAATCTTGACGCCGTGGGCGCCGGGCCGTATGACGTTAGAGAAGTATTAAGAAACTCGGGCGGCATTCCTTCGGAAATTAATTTAAGGGCTTTCCCTAACTTTGTGGGAGGCGAGCCTTACATTACAAAAATAAAAACTCTTTTTTATAACAATGAAGAGAAAGCCGTCAGCGCCCTTCTCTCGGGAGATGTGGACTCCTTGGGCGGGATATCGCCGGAAACCGCGGAAAGTCTTATTAAACGGGACTTTAATATAGAAACCGCCACTCTGCCGAGAATCTTCGCTCTGTTTTTCAACCAAAACCAGAATAAAATTTTTGCCGATAAAAATGTGCGCAAGGCGCTCGCTCTCGCCGCGCCGCGCGAAACAATTGTTTCTCTCGGCTTGAAGGGTTTTGCCATTGCCGTAAACGATCCTCTGCCGATTGAAGACAAAGGAAGCATTTCTTACGACGGCCGTCTGAAGGAAGCCGGTAAACTTTTAGACTCTGCCGGCTACAAAATGGCAAGCGGAACGCCGTACAGAGTTAAGATAACGGGTAAAGGCAAAACTCAAGTTGCAACGAAGCTCGCTTTTTCCATAGCGACAGCAGACACCTCCGACCTCAAGGCGGTGGCCGAGAAACTGGCGGAGAGTTATAAAAATCTGGGATTTAACGTTTCTCTGAATATCTTTGAGACGGGCGACCTTCAGCAAAATGTAATCAGAGAAAGAAAGTACGAGACTCTTTTGTTCGGCGAAGTGGTGGGCAGAGAACGCGACCTCTTCCCTTTCTGGCATTCTTCGGAGCGATTGGACCCCGGGCTCAATATCGCCTTGTACACAAACAGCAAGGTAGACAAAATGCTTGACAATTTGAGGAAGACAAGCAATACTTCAAAGCAACAGGAAATTCTCGCTTCGCTTTTGTTTGAGTTTAAGCTAGACGCCCCGGCGGTATTCCTATACGCGCCAAAGTACATCTATGCGATACCAAAACGAGTGAAAAGAGTGATATTGCAGAACGTAAACAGCGGCAACGAGCGATTTCTTGCGGTCTCGGATTGGTATATTGAAACCGACACCGTTTGGAAACTATTTGTCAGATAATCCTTTTAAAAAAATTTAAAAAAATCCCATGGATTCACAGCAAGCTCAAGGGCAATCCCCAAGAGACCCCGGTGCGCGCCGATTTAGGCGAGGAAACAGCGCCCACGGCTTTTCGCGCGGCCGCAAAACGTTTTCTTCAAGAAAACCGAGAAATTTTCGGATGGGGATATCACGGCCTCGTTATAGCGGTTCACCGCGTGATGCAAAAGAAGAAAGCAAACCCATACCAATTCCTCCGATAGGAGAGGCTCTCCGCATCATTCCTCTCGGTGGAGTGGAAGAGGTCGGCAAAAACATGACGGTCGTTGAATATAAAGACGACATTATTATCGTTGACGCCGGTTTTCAGTTTCAGGAAGAAGACACGCCCGGCATTGACTACATCCTCCCAAACACAAAATATCTGGAAGAAAGAAAAGAAAAAATTCGCGCCTTGTTTATCACTCACGGACACTTGGATCACATCGGAGGCATTCCTTACGTCATAGACCGCATTGGCTATCCCCCTATTTACACGCGCCAGTTCGGAGCAATTATGATTGAAAAGAGGCAAGAAGAATTTCCTCACCTTCAAAAACTGAATATCAAAATTATTGAAGGAAACGAGGCTATAACCTGCGGCTCACTTAAAGTGCGTACCTTTCCCATTTCTCACACCATTCCGGATTCAATGGGCCTTGTCATTGAAACTCCTTACGGCAACATTGTTTTCATAGAAGACGTGCGCGTGGACAACATAAACGGCGTGCCGACAGAGGAAGAAGTTGAGCAGTATAAACAATTCAAGGGCAAAGAAGCGCTTCTCTTGACTATGGATTCAACCTCAATTGAAAAACCCGGCTTCTCACTCTCCGAGAACGTCGTCATAGAAAACATTGACAGATTTATAAGAGAAACAAAGGGCCGCATGATTATAAGCACTTTCGCTTCTCAAGTGGAACGCATTATCGCCATAATCAAAGCCACCGAAAAATACAACAAAAGATTGGTTATTGAGGGGCGGTCAATGAAAACAAATTTGGATATCATCAGGCACTTAAAACTTGTTGAGACGGAAAATATAATTTCTTTGGAAGAGATGGACAATTACCCGCCGGACAGAATCGTTATGCTGGTGACGGGCGCCCAAGGAGAAGAATTTGCGGCTCTTATGCGCATTGCCAATAAGACCCACAAAAAAGTCCAGCTCAAGGAAACCGACACCGTCCTTTTGTCTTCATCCATTATCCCAACAAATTACAGCGCGGTCGCCAAACTTAAAGACAGTCTTTACCGCTCCGGCGCGAAAATCATTACTTACTTGGACTCCGACATTCACGCTTCCGGCCACGGCAACCGAGATGAATTGCGTTGGATTCAAGAGCAAATTCCCCATCGCTTTTTTATGCCCCTTCACGGCAATCACTATATGTTGCGTCAGCACGCGGAACTTGCTCAAGCGGTCGGCACGCCGAAAGAAAATATTGCCATTCCGGACAACGGTTCAATCGTTGAAATTCGCGACGAAGGAAAAATAATCATCAAACTTCCCGAAAAAGCGCCGTCAGAAGACGTTACGGTGGACGGTTTTTCAGTCGGCGATGTGCAAGAGGTTGTGATGAGAGACAGAAAGACCCTCGCCGATTCCGGCATCGTGGTCATTGTCGCCATGATAAACGTCAGAACAGGCAAGCTCAAGAAATCTCCGGACATTATTTCCCGCGGCTTTGTTTATTTGCGCGAGTCTCAAGACCTTTTAAATCAAACGCGTCTCATCACCAAACGCTCGGTTGAGCGTTCAACGGAGGGCATGAGCACCATCAATTTTGATTTTGTTAAAAACAATCTCACCGATGATGTGGCTCGCTTCCTTTTCCAAAAAACCGCCAAGAAACCAATCGTTATCCCTGTCACTCTCGGCGTGTAAGGCGCTTCGCAAACACCATTTTATAAGCGGGCCCCAGCTTCAGCACAAAAGAATTATACGCAATGTACCATTGCTATCTGCACTCGCTCGGAATTCTTATCATATATGATAAGAATTCACTCGCTTCATTTGATAATCGCCTCCTAAACGAAAAATGGGCAACTCGCCCCGTGAGACATTGGGGTAAGGGCAGTTGTCCGAAAGAGATTGCGGAGCGCGACGGCGCGAGGATGAGCAAATTTTCAGCAGAAAATTATGCGTACTCTTTCGGATGATTAGCCGAACCCCGTCTCACGGGGCTCAAACACTCCCATTTTTCTGCTCGGCTCATTAATTCTAATTGTGCTTCTCGCGAAGCTTAAAAATGGTGTTTGCTACGCTTGAGGACATAAGAGCGAGCGATTATGAAAAAAGAAAAAACCTGAAAACTGGTAAACTATATACATGCGTGTCATTTCTCGCTTGCACCACCAGGGGCTAATTGGCAGAAATAGAAGGTTTTTGCCCATTTATGTCGCCTCTCTTTTGATCGCTTTTCATTACTACCTGATAATTTATGTCAACTCGTCCTTTCTTAATTCTTTCTTCTCTTTCCTAGAAGTAGCGGCGCTTTTTGCCCTCGGCGCCATCCTGTTCGCTGTTTTTCTTTTGGCGGGAGAGACTTTTGTCAGAGAAATAAAACTAAGAAAAATATTTTTAGCGCTTATAGTTCTTGAGGGGGCGTCGGTCGCCACCTTGGCTTTCTCGCGGGAAGCCCTCTTTGTTGCTTTGGCTTTCATCGTCGCCCAAGGTTCAATCGGTTTCTTGTCGTACATCATGGACGTCATGCTTGAACGCAAAGTTCAAGACGAAAAAAGCACTGGCGAGGTGCGGGGAATGTTTCTAACCGCGGCTAACATTTCTCTGGTTATCGCTCCCACGGTTGCCGGAATAATACTTTCAAACGGCAATTTTTCTTCGCTTTATTTAGTGTCGTTTCTTGTACTCTTGCCCGTCATATTTTTGCATTTCAACAAAAGGGCTGGCGAGCATGTCATACCAAAACACAGAGAGGTTTTACCGAAAACGCTTAAGCTCGGAATATTTTTAAATTTTCTGCTTCAATTTTTCTACGCTTGGATGGTGATCTGGAGTCCTATTTATCTTCATAACGTAATTGGTTTTGCTTGGTCGGAAATAGGCATAATGTTCTCCTTAATGCTTTTGCCTTTCGCTTTATTTGAACTTCCGCTGGGCGAACTTGAAGACAAAATGTTCGGAGAAAAAGAGATTATGGCCATCGGATTTTTTATAGCGGGTCTAGCTACCGCCTCGCTTGGGGCTATTGGCGGAGCATCTTTTCTTCTTTGGACGCTTGCTTTGTTTGCCACCAGAACCGGAGCGAGCGCTATAGAAATATCCACTGAAAGTTATTTCTTCAAACACGTTTCTGGTCGAGATGCCGGCACTATAGGTGTTTTTCGAATGGCAAAACCGCTTTCACTTTTAACCGGGCCCCTTGCCGGTGCTCTGGCTATCAAATTTCTTGGCTTTCCGGTCTCATTTGCAATACTCGGAGCAATACTGGTCATCGGAGCTTTTATTTCTCTGCGTCTGAAAGACACCCGTTAGGAAAAATTAGCCGGTATTTTATCGGGGACTTCTGACGCCCACGTAGTTAACGGGGACGATAACTTCTTCGTCTTTTGTGGGGTCTCCGGACGAATTATCTTTTTTAAGCACAAGAAATAAAGGTCCCGACGGGGTTTGAGGGAGAAGAAGTATGTCTCCTTCAAAAGACACGAATTCTTCCGTTATCCATTCGTCTCGGGTGACGGCATTGCTTTTGGCAATGGTTTTACCGGTAATATTGCGCACTTCAACCGGGAAAGAGCCCTCAAAAAACCAAGAGCCTCTTGCTTCTCCTGAAAAGGCGATGGGGGTTGAAACTGTTGTGCCGGGGGTCGGAAAATATACGTGGACTTTCGGATTGGTAATGGCATTGGTGGGAGGCGTAACTTCTTCAATGTAAACTTTGCCTTCGGTATCGGTGCATTTGCGCGGAAAAGATTCAAGAACAGGAAGGCCGGCGGCCACGCAGGAAATAAATGAGTTAACTTCCCTTTCTGAAAAACGTTTAATCTTTCTCAACGACAAAAAAGAACCGATTACAAAAAGAATGATTACAAGAAAGATGATTGTTGAAGCTTTGGTTGCTTGTTTCATGCGGGTAGGTTAAGCTCTAATACTTTGTAACTTCTCAAGGGAAATCCTTATGAGCACTCCAAGCGAGGCGAGAAAAAGCGCCGCCCTCACGACAAAGCCGACATATGGCAGAAGACCCAAAAGCAACACTATCAAAGAGCCCAAAAGAATGGCTTTCCATGAGGCGCTGTCGCCCTTTTTGAGCAATATTTTTATAAACGTACCGACAAGAATCGGCATAAAAGCGATTGAAACAATTGAAAAAATTATGCCAAGACCTATGACAGCGCCCGACAAAGGCAAACCGATGATGGTTATTACCAGAAGCACGGCCGAGATGGGCACTCCGATGAGAAACAGGAAACCCGCAAAGAGATTCTGCCACGGGTTCCAGCGCACTCTTCTGGCCAGAAGGGTCATACTCTTTTTGCCGATGGAGAAAAGAATCATGGAAGACACAAACAAAGCAATGAATTTTACCCAAAAAAGCGAACTCCAGACAAAAGACAGAAATCCGGAATCCGGCCCTGTGGTGGTGACTTTTTCAAAATGAGTTTCGCCAAAAATTTTCGCTTCTTTGTCTATGACTGCTTCCCGAACCGATTTATAGGACAAAGATCCCTTAATTACGGCATTCGGTCCGACATGAAGTTTGTCGGCAATAATTCTTACGTTCCCGTTTATGACGCTGTTTATACTGACATTGGCGCCTGAAATGCGAACATTTCCTGACACGGGCGCGAGAAACACAATAGTATTTCCGGCAAGCAGGGCGTCGCCGCCCACGGTTGTATTTTCAATGACGCGTATATTATTTCCTATGGCCGCCAAGTCACCGCCGATTTTTCCGGAGACCACAATTGTGGCGCCAACCAGTCGAACGTCTGCGGAGACCGTTGAAACCATATTGATAGTCCCGCCAATAAGCGCCGCGTCTCCGTCAATTACATTGCTCACAAAAACATTGCCGCCGCCGCCCCAAACATCTCCCGAAACATTGCCAATGATGGTAAGCTGCTGGCCTGCGACATAAAGATTGCTGTCCACCCGTTCACCTTTTGGAATCATGTAATTATCGCCCCAGCCAACCATTGCGGCGTGGGCGCTTGAAGCACTCAAAAAGAGAACCAATCCGGTCAAGAACAAGTTAAATACGGAGAATTTTCTCATCCTCCCGATTATACCCCTAAAACCAATGGGTTTAAATTTGTTTCTTTGTTTCCTGTCGTGCTCCCAAAGCAAGCGAAAGCGTTGCCGCCGCTAGAGCAACGTCCCGGAAAAGCACCTCCATATTTCTAAAATTAAATAGGACAATGGAGAAAAGCATGAGGGCCGCGATAATGGCCGGCCAAAATATTTTTTTGCCCGAAAGAATCCACAGGGCAATTATTATTTCAACAATACCGAAACCGCCGAGAAGCATTGCGTCCGGAACAATTCCGCGCATGAATTGGGGAAAATATCCTATCCAGGAAGTTGGATTTATGAAGCCGGATACGGCCGGAAAAATAAAAACAAAAGCAATTCCCAACCTTAATATCAGATTCGGCAGGTTTGCTCTTTTCAAGTTATTTTACAATTACAACGCCTTTGTCTTCCGTCGCCACGTGGTTGTGATATCCCCACTCGCCTACTTTATTGAACGTAAATGTGAAAGTGCCGCCTGTTTCGCATTGGTCAAAGGCGACATCGGCAGTGTCGGGACAATGGCTGCTTTTGTCTGTTCCGCTATAAGCGGTGTGTGACGGGTGCGGGCCCGACGCCACCCACATGGCGCCACTGCTTTGGTTTATAAATGTCACGGTGTCGCCTTTTTTAACGGTCAGGTTTGCCGGAGAAAAACCGCTATCAGCATATTTTATGGTCAAGACTGAAACAGCGGGGCCTGTACCTTCGGTGCCCGCAGAAGAATTGTCAGTTGGAGTATTGGGGGTGGCCGGAGCTACATCACTTTTGTTTTTTAATAAATAATAACCCGCGGCTATTATTACTATTATTACGATAACCCAAGTAATCGTTTTTTTCATATTGTGAATTTATTCCAGAGAGAGCCGAAAATTCTGCCGATTATGTAGCCGACAACGCTCGCTGTCACAATAAGAAGGATTGCCGAAC
>DATEAC010000007.1:0-4990 GCA_036584645.1 Minisyncoccota bacterium
GCCAGCATGGTTTTTTGCGAAGCAAAAATGGCGAGCCGAGGAACAGCAAACCCCGGTGCTGGCCGGGGTTATGCGTGTTCGCCGAAACTATTGGCGAGCGATTACTGTCCCTGCAAACTTGAGTCCACGGCGTTCAGCTCGGCATCAATTGAAATATCTGCGGCATTGAGATCATTTTCAAGACTTTGGACTTCTCCGTTTACCGTTCCCGGTTCCTCGCTTGCTGACCTTTTGCCCCAGAAGTAAATGCCTCCCAGCACGATTATGGCGACAATAATGATTACTCCTATGAGAGAGCCCATTGACCCTCCTTGTTCCGGTTCGTTTTGCATCATGGCGTTATTGTAGTTAGGCGTGTACATAATTTATGAAGTTAGTTCGTTGTTGGCGAGGCGGTCGGCGTGGTGGTGCCCTTTTTATCTCCCGCCGGAGTCACTATTGGCCCCAAACCTTTTACCGCGGCAATCGCTTTGGAAAGACTCCCTTTAGCCATTTTCAGATTGTTCTCTATATCTTTCAGGGCTTCCTTTACAAGAGCGATACTGTCCGACAATTTCTCCGCTTTTAAGGCTTCTGCCTTAAGATTGGGAAGTTTTGCGATTCCGTCCTTGGCAAGTTGAATACTTGCTCTTGCCTCAACAAGCAGCCCATCCGCCCTTGAAGTATCCTTGCCCGCGGCCTTTAATTTGGCGATACGACTATCAAGACGGCTGGCGACATTTTCAAGATTTGACACCGCGTTAGTGAGACGTCTGACGGCGTTCTCAATGTATTTTCCTACATTTACTTCAACATTTTTTCTTTTGTTGTCTTTCTGTTCTTCGCGAATCTTTTTCAAGGCTTCCATTTTTTGCTCGCGAGCGGCTTCCAATTTTTCTTTTGCCTGTTCGCGGACCTCTTCCTTTTGTGTTTTGAAAGTATCTTTAACACCCTGAATTGCGGAACGTACCGGATTAACAGACGTAGTGGTTCCCGTTCTAACCGTTGCCTTTGCGGAAACGTTTGCTTCCTCGGCAAGCACAACCGTTGTAAACAAAAACATTAACGCGAACCCGCACACTGCATAAACAATTGTTTTCAAACTCTTCATTTTTTTGTTTTTTTAACCTTTAATTACCGATAATCATTATATCGCACACTCATTTGGCTTGCACTAAAGCAAGAGAGAGGCGCACAAAAACGCCCCTATTTCAAGGGCGTTTTTGTGCGCACTCGTTTTTTGGAGACTATTGACCCTTGGAAGCCTCACCCATTGCTTTGACGTCTTCTTCTACCGACACATCAATATCGTTGAGACCGCTTTGAATGTTGCTCGGTTCGTCGCTTTCTCCCGCCAC
This sequence comes from Minisyncoccota bacterium, assembly GCA_036584645.1. Classification (GTDB taxonomy): domain Bacteria; phylum Patescibacteriota; class Minisyncoccia; order Phycocordibacterales; family Zambryskibacteraceae; genus 12-FULL-44-12b. The sequence goes on from DATEAC010000007.1 coordinate 1,338, forward strand.
TGCCGCCGCCGAACTATCGGCCGGTTTTGTGCTTGCGCCCTTACCCCAATAATAAAAACCCGCAATAATGATGGCGGCAATTATGATTATAATAATCACAGAGCCAACCGAACCCTTTCTCTCATTTAATTTGAACATGATTTTTTATGGTTTTTAATTAATCCAACCGTTTATAATTTTACAACCAAACACGGGGGCCCGCAAAAAACTAATGCACTTACTTTGACTTTGAGAATTTTTGAGCGTAAAGCTCTTTGCCTTCCTCAAAAACCTTTTCCGCCTCAATTCTGCCTTTGGTGCCGGACACCGTCACCTCCTTGTTTTGCAGCTTTTTATAGGTGATAAAAAAGTGCTCCATTTCCTTCAGGGTATGGAGGTTAATGTCCGAAAGATCGCGGATTTTTTCAAAACGGGGGTCGTCTACCGGCACGCCTATCACCTTGTCGTCTCTCTCGCCGGAGTCAATCATATTCATGACGGCAACGGGACGAACGCGAACAAGCACGCCCGGCGTTAGGGGAAAGGCGCTAAGAATTACAACATCCACGGGGTCGTCGTCGTGCCAAAGAGTTCGTGGCACGAAGCCGTAATCAAAAGGATAATCCTGGGCGGCGTGCATGGCCCGGTCCAAAACAATGAGGCCGGTTTTTTTGTCTACCTCGTATTTATTTTTGGAGCCCTTGGGGATTTCAACGACAACGTTCATTTTATCCTTTTCCCCGGGAGAAACGTCATGCCAAAGATTCATTTTATTTTTTTACCTTTTATTATCAATTTCCTTAATTTCTGTTTCAACCGGCGTTTGTCCGGGTTGCGCTTGGGTTTCAGTTTCGGCTTTTGGTTCAGGAGCACTCACAACACTTCCTTCGGCATGGGCAAGTTCAACTCCTCTCAAAGATTTGATGTCTATTTTCCAGCCGGTGAGCTTTGCGGCCAAGCGCACGTTTTGGCCGCCTCGGCCAATCGCCAAAGACTGCTGGTCTTCTGACACTTCCACATAAGCCTCCTGCTTTGTCTCATCAATTTCTACGCCCATTACTTTAGCAGGAGAGAGGGCATCCTCTATAAAAGTTTTAGGGTCCGCCGACCATTCAATAATGTCTATTTTTTCTCCGCCGAGCTCTGACATTACCGTTGAAACGCGCACGCCTCTTTGGCCGACCATTGAACCAACCGGGTCAATGTGCGGGTCGTCCGAAAATGTGGCTATCTTTGTGCGAGAACCCGCCTCTCGCGCGATGGCTTTTATTGTCACTGTGCCATTGGCCACCTCCGGCGACTCCATTTCAAAAAGTTTTTCAACAAATTTCGGATGGGCGCGCGAGAGACGCAAGAACACTCCGCGAGGAGATTCCTCCACTTTGTACAAATATGCGCGCACTCGCTCGCCTTGGGTAAAATGCTCGCCGGGGATTCTTTCGTCGTAAGCAAGAAGGCCGGTTGCTCTGCCCAAATCCACAAAAATATTTCCACGCTCAATTCTTTGCACGGTGCCGGTGACAATTTCGCCCTCGCGCTTGCCGAACTCGCCCACCACGGATATCTTTTCCGCTTCGCGGATTTTTTGCATGATGACTTGTTTGGCGGTCTGCGACGCGATGCGGCCGAAGTCGCCCTTGCTCTCCAAAGGAAAAACAATTTCGTCGTCAAGCTTGGCGTCTTTTTTAATGAGGCGCGCGTCTTCAATCAAAATGTGCGCTTCCGGATTAAAAAGCACGCGCAGAGATTCCGGGTTCTCCGTGCGCTCGTTCTCAAGCTCTTCGTCCGTCATAAGAACCTTGCTTTCATCAACGACGGTTTTCACTTGAAAGAAATCCACCTTGCCGGTTGCGATATCAAACTTGGCTCGCACCACCTGATTGCGCTTGCCAAACTCTTTTCTGTAGGCGGTGGCGAGGGCGGCCTCAATGGCCTCTATTACGCGCTCACGCGGAATACCGCGAGTTTCCTCAAGCTCTCCCAAAACCGAATTTATTACTTTTAGGTCAAACATGGAATTTTATGAACGATCAGTGAATAAAAAGTTCTTTATGCTCCTTAACAATAATGGCCCGCCCTTGCGGGCGAACCATTACTGCTACCCGATTATAGCCCTATGCTTTTTTCTGTCAACTACGCCTTCGGCTCCGTTGCTCCCTGCGCTCCGCTCAGAAATTGTAAGCAAGCTTCCATTTCACTCGCTTCGCTTGGTACAGTATCTACCTTCGCTCGCTCAGAAATTGTAAGCAAGCTTCCATTTCACTCGCTTCGCTTGGTAGTCAAGTTTTAATAGCTAAGGCCTAAATAACCCTGTAGTATGGCCGTATGGTCTCGAAAATAGACCCAAAACTTCCTTCGGGCACACGAGATTATTTGCCAGAGGATTCCATACCTCGCCAAAGAATGCTCGACACCATTCGGGCCACTTTTGAGTTATTTGGCTTTTCTCCCATTGAAACATCGGCGCTACAGAAGGAGGATGTTTTAATGGGGGGAGATGAAAATTTCAAAAAACAAATTTTTAATGTAGCGAATAAGGAAAGTAAAGATTCAACACTTGCACTTCGTTTTGATCTCACGGTTCCGCTTGCTCGCCTTGTGGCAAGCTCCGGCGACAAAATAGAAAGGCCGTTCAAAAGATATGAGATAGGAAAAGTATGGAGAGGAGAAAAAGCGCAGGCCGGCCGTTTTCGTGAATTTGTACAGTGTGATGCGGACGTTGTCGGCTCGGCAAGCCCTTTGGCCGATGCGGAAATAATTTCTCTTATGTATGAAATAATGCGCGCGCTTGGTTTTGAAAATTTTGAAATAAAAATAAACAGTAGAATTGCTTTGTCTGCCTTAAACCCAGACCAGATTCGTATTTTGGACAAGATAAATAAAATTGGCGAAGAAAAAGTTCGGCAAGAGCTCAAAGAGTCCGGTCTCGCGGGCGAGATAATAGAAAATATCTTCAACAACACTTACATAAATAAAGTTAAAGAAGTAGACGAAGTTATAAAGTGCGCGAAAAATTTTGGTGTGCCTGAAAAGTTTTTGAAAAAAGACCCGACCCTCGCCCGCGGTCTTGAGTATTACACCAGCACGGTTTTTGAAACGGTGCTAACAGATATGTCGGAAATAGGAACAGTCATGGGCGGCGGCAGATATGACAATTTGGCGGAAAGATTCGGCGGTCCGAAAACTCCCGCAGTGGGAGCATCGGTTGGCGTTGACCGCTTGTTTGCGGCTCTTGAGAAAAAAGATTTGGTAAAAGGCGAAAACAGAACCGCAAAAGTTTTGGTTTTGAATTTTGACAAAGGTTGCGAAAAAGAATGCGCGAAAATCGTCTCAAACTTGCGCAAAGAAAAAATACCGGCAGAAATTTATTTAGGTAAGGAGGAAATACTCAAAGGGCAGCTGGCTTTTGCCACCAGCAGGGGATATTCGGTGGTTGTTATTGTCGGAAAGCAAGAAATGGAAAAAGGTATTGCCCAAGTAAAAAATATGACTGCTCGCACTCAAGAAGAAATAAAATTTGAAGGAATTTCTCTAGCAGTAAAAAATATCTTAGGCTAGTTTTTTTAACCTTGAAATGATTTTTGAGGACTTGATTTTTTGAAAAGATTCTGCATAATATTGTTTGGAAACAGAAGCTTTTGGTGCTTCTGTACAAGATCTTTCATAATCAAAGA
>DATEAC010000027.1:0-3832 GCA_036584645.1 Minisyncoccota bacterium
TGATTTGGGTATTAAACTGGCGAAAGAAATTCCTTATTACACCGTTCGCAACATTGTAAAGCCGGGCCTCTCCGGCTGGGCTCAAATCAGCCAGGATTTGCCGCCGCAATCTTTGGATGAAACAAGATTAAGACTCGCTTACGATCTTTACTACGTGAAAAACCGATCATTTCTTTTGGACCTAAAGATTGCTCTGCGCACCCTAAAAACCCTTGTTTCTCGCGGCGGAATGTAGCCCGTGACCGTAGTTCCGCCTGTTATACTGTACCAATAATGATTCTGGAAGACACCCTTACTCATTTATCCCCGGAAGAGCAGAAAAGGCCCGAAAAACAGGTGATTTTTCTTACCGGAGCGGCGGGCTACGTCGGGGCCACGCTTGCTCATATTTGGTCTCAACGTCAAGACGTTTCTTTGATAATTGCTTTGGACAAAGAACCAAAGCCAGAACTCTTGCACGGTAATCCGAAGATCCACTACATTCAGGGCAACACCGTAGACAATTTTTGGGAAGAGAAGGTGAGAGATTTGCAACCGACGATTGTTGTGCACGCCGCTTGGCAGATAAGGTCTTTTTACGGAAAAGAAGGAAACTTAAAGCAGTGGCGATGGAATGTCGTGGGTTCACAACACGTCTTTGAATACGCGTTTGAAATGCCTTCGGTGCGACGCCTCATTTATTTTTCAACAGTGGCGCCGTATGGGGCAATGAGTTCAAACACCCTTGAACATTTTTTTACCGAACATGAGCCCTTCAGGAAAACCAACTATGCCTATGCCGAAGAAAAAAGGGTGGTTGAAGATGTGCTGAAAGAAGAACTCACTTACGCGCGGACAGACGGAAGCAAAGTGTCTGTTTATGTGGTTCGTCCGGTTGCAATCACCGGACCCAGAGGCCGCAAAGAAAGAATCAGATTTGGTTTGCAATCCGTTTTATCGGGCGATTTAAAGCGCGTCTCATTTTCCGGGCGCTTGATATCGCTTCTTGTCACCTGGATGCCGGCAACGTCAAAATGGGCGCGCCAGTATGTTCATGAGGACGATGTTGCGGACATTACAACCATCCTTGCTCTGGATTCAAACGAAACGAATTCTTTTGAGGTGTTTAATTTGTGCCCGCCCGGGCCGTTTGTAACGGCCCGCGACATGGCCAAGGCCGTGGGGAAGAAATTTTTTTATGTCGCTCCGTGGATGGTGCGCTTGGCTTTTTTCTTGTTTTGGCACCTTTCTTTTGGCAAGATTCCCACTAGCCCGGGCGGTTGGAAATCGTACTCATATCCCGTATTGGTTGATGGTTCAAAAATAACCCGGGCCTATGGCTACCATTACAAATATCAATCTCTTGAAGCTTTCTCCAATCTTTCCGGAAGATACGAAACATTCATTAAAAACATTAAAAATCTGAAGACCATGCCGCGGGGCAAACGGCAAAAATTTTCATGAAATCCCGATGAAATACCGCATTTTAGCCTTAATTTCTCTTGTTGTAGCGGGCATTCTCGCCTATGCCTTTTTGCCGGCAAAAAAACCGTTTTCTCTGGGGCTTGATTTGGTGGGCGGCACCGAGCTTACTTACAAAGTCCATACGGAAAAATTAAAAGGCGCGGACATTGGCGGAGCGCTTTCGGTCTTGAGGGATGTCATTGAAAAAAGGGTAAATATTTTTGGAGTGTCAGAACCGGTGGTCCAGCTTGAATCGGCCCGCACCCTGACCGGCACAGAGGACAGGCTTTTGATTCAATTGCCCGGCATTACAAACATAGAAGAAGCGATACAAAAACTTGGGGAAACTCCGACCCTTGATTTTTATTTGGCCAAGCCGGCCGCTAAAGAACAAATCGCCGCTCTCATTGGTGCAGGCGGGCTTGAGGGCGCGAGTATTTCCGATTTAAAAGATTTTTTTGAGCCAAGCGGTCTGACCGGGCAGTTTTTGACCCGCGCCACGGTTGAATTAAGTCAAACCGCCAGCGAGCCGCAAGTTGCCACCACGTTTAATTCGGAGGGTTCAAAGATTCTTCGCGAGCTAACGGGGAAAAATATCGGCAACCTCTTGGCGATTGTTTTGGATGGCAAAGTAATGTCGGCGCCCGTCATTCAAACCCAGATTCCAAACGGCCAAGCGGTCATCACCGGCCGCTTCACCATTCCCGAAGCGCAAAAATTGGCGCAGAATTTAAATTACGGAGCGCTTCCGGTGCCGATTGAATTAATCGGCACCGAAACAATCGGGCCGACTCTCGGCGCGAATGCCATGGGTCTCGGTGCGTTTGCGGGACTGGTTGGCACGACGGTTGTAATGTTGTTTTTAATACTTTGGTACAGGTTGCCGGGATTGATTGCGTCAATCGCGCTTTGCATATACATAATTTTGTCCCTTGTGATTTTCAAATTAATTCCGGTGACTTTGACGGCCGCGGGCATCGCGGGCTTCGTGCTTTCAATCGGCATGGCCGTTGACGCCAACATTTTGATTTTTGAGCGCACCAAGGAAGAACTTGCCCGCGGCCGCTCCATTTACGACGCTCTTCACGAGGGCTTTCGTCGCGCTTGGCTTTCAATCCGCGACTCAAATATCGCATCAATGATTACCGCAATAATTCTTTTCTGGATTGGTACATCAGCCATTAAGGGCTTTGCACTCACTTTCGGGCTCGGTGTTGCTGTTTCTATGTTTACGGCCCTTACTCTTTCTCGCACATTTCTTTTTGCAATTGTGCCAAAGGCGGACGGGGCCATTTCAAGATTTCTTTTTTCCGCGGGGCTGCGCTCTGGTAAAAAAGCATCATGATCATAGCAACCCACAGAAAAATCTTTTTCGCACTTTCGGGACTGTTGTCTCTAATTGCGATTATTCTTCTTATTACGCGCCCCCCTCATTTAGGAACTGATTTTTCGGGAGGCACTTTGCTTGAAATAACGGCCCCAAACGGCATTTCAATTGATGCGGTAAAAGAATCGCTGGCGGACACGCCGGCGGCAGATGCGTCAATTCGCACAAGCGGAGAGAGGGGCATTTCTATTCGTTCAAGGGTGTTAACGGAGAGTGATAAACAAAAAATCTTAAACAACATTCAGGAAAAATTGGCCGAAGAAATCGCGGTTACGCGCGCTACAACCATAGGTCCGTCAATTAGCTCTTCTTTGACACGGAAAGCAATTTACGGAGTGTTGTGGGCAATTATTGCAATCGTGCTTTTCATTGCCTTCGCATTTAGGAAAGTCTCAAAACCAGTTTCGTCTTGGAAATATGGCTTGGCGGCGATTATCGCTCTCGCTCACGATGTTTTAATTTCTGTCGGTTTTTATACGGTGCTTTCAATAATACGCGGCGCGGAAATAGATATTCTTTTTGTCTCGGCAGTTTTGGCGGTGCTTGGCTACTCTGTGCATGACACCATTGTGGTGTTTGACCGCATTCGAGAAAGACTTCGCACCAACGAGGAAAGACACAATAGGGAAAATTTTGTTGAAACCGTCGGTCGCTCCATCCGCGAAACAATGGGTCGCTCAATAAACACATCTTTGACCATTTTCCTAACTCTTCTCGCGCTTGTCATTTGGGGTCCGACAATTACAGCAAACTTTGCACTTGTACTTTTGTTTGGAGTAATCATCGGTACCTATTCTTCAATTTGTTTAGCGTCGCCTCTCCTAATAGTTTTTGCAGGCAAAGAAAAGAAAAAATAAGACCCACGCTATTACTTGACAAATCCATCTAATGGGTGTATACTACGCACGGCAAAAGTACTTTAAGAACACTACTTGTTCGCCATAGCCAAAAGTGGCGTATTTAGGCCTTTTCTGGCTATGGCGACACAACGGTCGCTCTCTA
>DATEAC010000029.1:0-13027 GCA_036584645.1 Minisyncoccota bacterium
TGATTTGGATACCAAGGAAGAAGATTTTGTGACAAATATTTTGTCCGCCTCCACCCATTCGGACCTTCTTTTCTTTTCGGACAAAGGAAAAGCGTACCAATTGAAAATGTTTGAACTTCCGGAAGGCAAGCGCGCCACCAAAGGAAAGTCAGTCGTGAATTATTTGGCCATAACGGAGGACGAGCGTATCACCTCAATTCTCCCAGTGCCGAAGGTTGCCAAGGAGACAGAGGGCCTGTCGCTTTTAATGGTTACTAAAGAGGGCCAGGGCAAAAAAGTGGCGGCAAAATCATTTAGTGACGTCAGGTCAAGCGGTATTATCGCGATTAAATTAGCGGAGGGAGACAAATTGCAGTCGGTTTCGCTTTGCCGAAAAGGCGACACGGCCATTCTGGCGACCACGGAGGGCCAATCAATCCACTTTGCCGAATCAGATGTCCGCGAAATGGGCAGAACGGCGGGCGGAGTGCGTCTCATAAGTTTGAAAAAAAATGATGCGGTGATTGGTGCGCAGGTTGTTTCAAAAGAGGATGCAAAGAAAGCACAACTTCTCACTGTTTCTCAAAACGGTTACGGCAAGAAAACATCTCTTGACGAATACAAGGTGCAAAAAAGGGGAGGTTCGGGCATTAAGACCGCCCAAGTAACGGCAAAAACCGGCAAAGTGATGACCTCTTCAATTGTTCTGTCAGACGAAGAAGAGTTGGTGGCCATTTCCAAGAAAGGCCAGGTCATTCGCGTGGGCACAAACGAAATTCCGTCTCTCGGTCGCCAAACTCAAGGCGTGCGCATCATGAAATTGCGTGAAGGAGATTCACTGGCTTCCGCCGTGTGCCTATAAAGGTCGCTCACCTCGCTCCAAGGTCAAAAAATGTTGTAATATATAAGTGTATGCAAATGAGCAAGTTTCAGCTCGTCGTCATCATTCTATTTGGATTGGCAATTGTCGGCGGTATTTTGGCTTTCTCTTTATACAAAGGTTCAAGTAGCGCAACCACGGATCTTTCCGTCTGGGGCACCATCTCGGAGGACCTGTGGAACGCTTGGTACTCCTCAAGCCCTGTTTACAAAAACAGACTTTATAGAATCAATTACTTTTATATCCCCGCCGAGGATTTTGACAGCGAGCTTGTGAATGCCATCGCCGAGGCCAGAGGCCCGGACATTATTTTTGCCTTTCATGAGAAACTTCTTAAAAATCAAACCAAGCTTTTTATAATTCCTTATTCTTCATTTGCCCTTCGCGATTTCCAAAACACTTTTATAGACGCGGCGGGGGTTTTAACAACGCCGACAGGCGAACTTGGCATCCCGCTTGTGGTTGACCCTCTGGTTCTTTATTACAACAAAGATATTTTTGCCAACGCCTCGCTTGTGGAGCCGCCCAAACTCTGGGAGCAAATGTACACTTTGTCTCCCGATATGACCAAGAAGGACCCGAAAACGGGCAGAATCGTGAAATCTCTCATTCCTCTCGGCGATTCTTCAAATGTTTTATATGCCAAGGACATTTTGGCGACGCTAATAATGCAAGCCGGCGGCAAGGTGGTTGAGGACACGACCAGCTTTATTCGGTCTAGTTTGAGCAATCAATATAATTTGCCATATTCACCGGGCAATGCCGCTCTTCTTTTCTTTACCGAGTTTTCTAATCCGACCAAAATCTTTTTTACTTGGAACCGTTCACTGCCCGATTCCCTGACGGCTTTCTCGGCGGGGGATTCGGCCATGTTTGTCGGCCGCGCCTCTGATTTCCAAAAAATAAAAGAAAAAAATCCAAATCTTTTATTTGATGTTGCCCCCGTTCCTCAAGGAACGGGGGCCGCCCGCAGTTTAACTTTCGGGCGACTGCTTTCTCTTGCCGTGCCAAAAGGCTCTCCGAAAGCGGCGGCCTCCTTCGGAGCGGTTTTTGAAATGATGACCCCGGAGGGAGTTCAATCTTTATCCAAGCTGGTGAACTTGCCGCCGGCTCGCCGCGATTCTCTTCAAACTCGCCCCGGGGATCCGACAGCATCGGTTTTTTATGATGCCGCCATTCAGTCCGTTGCCTGGAAGGACCCGGACAGCGAGGCAACGAACATTATATTCAAAAACATGGTTGACTCTGTAACGTCGGGACGCGCCAGAGTGGAAGAGGCCGTCAACAGGGCGAATGAAGAGTTAAAAGTTTTGATTGAAAATCTCACGCCCCAACCAATCACCCAAAATGCCATTCAATAATTTAAATTTTTTGAGGGCGACTTTAATAATTATTTTGTTTTTGTTTTTGACGGTTTTTGTTCCTGTTTATGTGGCGGCCCAAACGGGGCCGTTTGGGCCGCCCGCTCCCGGCGGCGGCAATATTCCTTCCGGAGGAGATATTCGCTCCGGTGGAACCATTTACGGCGGGGGGAACATCCCGGCGGGAGGGGATGTGCAAAATGCAGGCGGAGAAATGGGGAACACAGAAAAAGAAATTCCTAATACCGGCGGCAACGCTCCCATCCAAGGCGGAGTTTTCACTTTGCCGGGGGTTGAAAATATTAATACCGGTGCAGGAGCCCCAAGACAGCAAACGGGCGCTTGGCAAGGCATAAAAGAAGGTCTCATCCCTTGTGGTTTTGAAGGCAAACCAAAGTGCGACTTCAATCAACTGATGATACTGGCAAACAATATCATTACCTTTCTGGTAACTCTCTCGTTTCCGGTCGCCGCCGTGGCGTTTGCCTATGCCGGTTTTCTTATCATGACCGCCGGCGGCGATACAGGCAAGGTTGAGCGCGGAAAAGAAATCTTCAAAAACGTCGGCATTGGTTTTATCATAATCCTGGCGGCCTTTTTGGTGGTTTCCGTTATAATGAAGACGTTTGTAAAATCAAGCGAATTTGTCAATCTTTTGCAAAGATAAATATGTCTAAAACATTCAAGATTCTTTTGTTCACTTTATCAATCTTTTTTATGTCGTTGTCTTTTATCTTTATTCCTCTTTTTGTTTTTGCTCAAGAGCAAAGCGGCGGTACGGGGCAAGTACCCGCCAGAGTAGAAGTCAAAATTGAAAACCCCTTCAGTCTTGGCAACAACCTTTCGGACCTTATTACTAAAGTGCTTGAGAAGGTAATCATGCCTATCGGCGGCACCATTGTCGTTCTCATGATTATTTGGTCAGGTTTTCTTTTTGTGAAAGCACGCGGCAATGACGAGAAACTCAAAGAAGCTCGTAAAAGTCTCACTCATGCCGTCATCGGCGCGGCCATTCTTCTTGGCGCCGTCGCAATCGCAACTGCCGTTGAAAACACCATCAATGCTCTTAAGTAAGATAAGTAAAAAATTATTTTTGTTCTTTGGCGCATTGTCGCCCGCTTTAGTTTTCGCCGTAGAGACCCCTCAAGATTTCAAAGGTTTTCTCGGACTTTTTATCGGCATCATCCAACTTCTCATTCCGGTCATCGGCGCCATTTCTCTCTGGATGTTTTTTAAAGGCCTAATTGTATTTATCAAACGCTCCGGCAACGAAAATGAGTACAAAGAGGGCAGACAGCTTATGATTTGGGGAGTCATCATTTTATTCGTAATGGTTTCCGTTTATGCCATTCTCAACATTTTTTATGGCAGTGTTTTTGGCGGCAGAATTGGCATTCCCCAATTACCGTAATGAAGAAAGTCTTTTATTTGACATTCTTTTTTTTGCTGACGGTGAGTCCTACGCTATTGTCTGCCGATATAACTAGCCCGACAATACCGGGGCGGGGAACTCAACCGGGTTCTACCTTTCCCTCATCTTATTATCAAACTTTTTCATCATGCACCAATGAAAACATTCAAGGCATTATTGTTTGCGTCGGCCAGATTGTGGGCTACTCATTTCGCTACCTGTTTGCCGTTGCCCTTCTTGTTTTCTTGTGGGGCGTATCAAAAACAATACGCGCCCAAGGGGATGAGGAAAAAATAAAGGAGGGCAGAAGAGTTATGTTTTGGGGAATTATCGCCCTTTTCGTGATGGTCTCCATTTCGGGCCTGGTGGCTTTTCTCCAGCACGACCTCACCCAGGGCGTGCCAAACAGCCTTTAAAATTTATCCCCAAATACCATTCCCTTATGATTTATTGGGGTATAATAGGGAAAACCTGATTAAAAGAGAGGTTTTAAAATTAAATTATCAACAGAAATATGAAAAAATTAATGATGAGTGCATTGGGTTTTGCTCTGCCGATGCTTGCCTTGGCGCAGGGCAGTCCAAACTTGAGCAACTTTCAGCAGTTAGTTGACTCGGTCGGCCGTTTAATCGCCACGGCCCTTCCCATTCTTGTGGCTTTGGCTCTTTTGTTCTTCTTCTATGGTTTGGCCAAGTTTATTCTTGCCGCCGGCAATGAAGAAAGCAAAGCAGAGGGCAGACGAATCATGGTCTGGGGCATTGTCGCTCTTTTCGTGATGGTCTCCATTTGGGGTTTGGTGGCATTCCTTGGCAGTGCTTTGGGTATTTCACAGGGGCAGTCGTTGCCCGACGTACCGGGTGTGCGCGGAGTAAACAGGTAATCTAGCAAAGACTTTCCGCCTCACGTGACTGCCTTTCTGACAAAGGTAAATGCTGTTATTCTAAATCCTCTCATTACGTTCGGCTTTGCCGTTGCTCTCCTTTTGTTTTTGTGGGGCTTGTTTGAATTTATCAGGAACCCCGCGGATGCGGAAAACAGGAAAAAAGGCCAGAACAACATAATTTGGGGCCTTGTCGGTTTGCTTATAATGTTTTCAGTATTTGGAATCATTAAAGTTATTCTTGGCACTTTTGGGTTGCCCCAGCCGGGTTTTCCGTTCACTCGCTAAAAAAAGACTTAATAGAAAAGCCGCCGTGCGCCAATTCGCTTTTCGCGAACGGCGCACGGCGGCGTGTCTCGTCCTACCCGCACTTGGTCTTGAACACATGACTCATGGGGTAGTACTTGAGTTGTACTTCTCCGTCCTTCTTGGATTTCATTGAGAGGCCGAATGTGGTGCCGTAGTCCTTACACTCGTTCGGTCCCGTGATGACCACCCTACCGTCTGATGTTGCCGCGGTGAGACTGTCTCCTGTCACGTTCTTCAGACTGAAGCGTGTTCCCGCTCTGAGCGGTTCGTAATGCTCAACGCCCGCTTTGAGATTGAGCACAACGAGCTCGTTTCTCGGCTCTTCCTTTCTCTGTGTCATGGAGCGCACCTTTCCCCAGACGACCTTCCCGCCCCAGAAAGAGAGACTCACCAAGGCCATCATCATGACGACCTTGCCGAGCGTCTGCAGGGACTTTTCGGCCCGCCTCTCTTCAAGCCAGAGACCGATAAGGTAGACGGTTGCCGAGACAAAGAACGTGCCGAACCCGAAGGCAAGCACTACTCCAATTGCCACCAGTCCGAGCACTCCCGCGCCCACGTTGGGCAGCTTCTTTCCCGGTTGGAAAGAAGGGGAGGCCGTTCTCCCTCGTAGCATGGCAACAGTGATGCCGCCCGCGACGAGAGTCAGAAGAATTCCTCCGATGATAAGAAGGACTTTTCCAAATAGCGCCGTCATTGGGCATCTCCGTGTGAAAGGTCGGTTTTCTTTTTATATTGTATCATATATAAAAATATAAGTCAAGCAAGTAATCAAAGCCCCCATAAGTGAAACACCGCGTAGCAAAAGCTACGCGGTGTCGTTTCTCCCGTTACGTACTGTGCGGAGTTGGGGGAAGGGTGACGGCGGCCCCGCTGCCGAGCACCAAAGTTTTCACTTCAGTGTCTTCAATAGCTTCCGCCATGCGGATTTGTGGTCCACCACTTCCTACGGCAATGATGGCGCCGTAGACCTTTTCCACTCGGTTGATCTCAGCCTCAATCCCTGCCCTTTTGGCAATTGCATGCCCTTTGGCAGTTATGATTTCGGCGTAAGCATGCTCCCTTGCCACTTTCTTGGCGGTGAGGGCTGCCTCAAGTTCGGGAGTCGTCTTTGGCGGGGTCTCTACCACTGCCGCCGAGATGACTTCTGTGCCAACAAGGGTTTTCAGGGCCGTGTCATCATCCGTACTGGCACCCAATATTGCGAGCGTCTTATCACGCTCCTCTTTCGGGAGTGTCTTGCCAGGTCCCATCCTCGAGAGTGCCATAATGGCCTCCACGAGTTCCTCGTTCTCACCAGAAGCAATCTTTTGGTACTTGGTCTTGCCCGCATAGCTTCTCACCACCGAGCGGATGTGCCCGCTTGCAACAGCGAGCCAGTTTGCAAGAGGGAAAAGTGCGAGCGAAGCGTCAGTTGCCTGGAGCATGACAAGAACAATGACCTTGATCTGAACCTGGTCAAAAGTCTTGATGTCATCTGCCACGACCGGGTACTGGTAGCGATGGAAAAGAGAATCAACCTCCTCATCGCGAAGCTCGACTTCATATCCGCCCCCCTTCTTCTCAATAAGCTTGGGCCACTTGAATTCGTACTTGTGAACCTTGGCCCAGGGAGACCAGTGCATAAAGTGGTAACCGTAACCAAACCACCCCCTGCTCGGCTTGTGGGTGTCTTTCTCGGTGATTTCTCCCGTGTCCGAATCGCACTTATACCCTTGGATAACGCCGATGTATCTCACAGCGTTGCCTCCAAGTATCACCACCTTGATCTGGCCCTCTTCTACCTTAGTGAACCAGATGCCCAGTTCTCCGAGAATGACAGGCAGAATGGCAAGAAACCCCAGTGCCGCCCCGATCAGTAAATACGACATTGCAACCTCCTCTGTATAGTTCGTAACGTAAATGTTCTGTGTCCGAATACAACTCTATCATAAAAAAATCAATCAGTAGTATCTGTGTGGGCGGGAGAGGACTTGGCCACAACTCTCGGCTCGCCGACGCTTGCCTCGGTTGCGACCCCGGCTCGCAGTTTTGTCTGCTGACAAAACATTACTCCGCCTTTCAAGTCCTCTCACGAAAGCAAAGCAGTTTGCTTTCTCTTGTGGGCGGGAGAGGACTTGAACCTCCACCCCTTGCGGGACACGGTCCTAAGCCGTGCGCGTCTGCCGTTTCGCCACCCGCCCGAAATCGCACTGGTCCGCCCAGCAGGATTCGAACCTGCGACCATTCGCTTAAGAGGCGACTGCTCTACCGGCCTGAGCTATGGGCGGAAACAATAAAAAATACTAGCATTTTTATTTGTAATTAAAAAATCGTTAACCCAAATAGTCCTAAAACAATCCCAATAGTACGATATATCGTACTATTGGGATTGTTTTTATTTGTTTAAAAATTTCCAACGGCCCCGACCACGGGAAGGAAGCCCACCTCTAAGTATTTTCTCTGTTAATTCCCAAAACTGTTTCTTGTTTTTCATTTTGGTATAGAAATTTATAGTCTTTCTGTATATTCCTGAATCAATTTCTCGTTCAAAGCGCACAATTGTTGATGGGCTTACACCGAGCCCAAAACGTATTTTAAGAAACCCCATTTCGTTTTCGGAAAGCAAACAGATAATAGCCAGTCTCTTTGCCAGCATTATTTTTTCAACATTAGTCAGTATCTCCTCCAAAATTCCCGGGTTGTGAATAATGGTCTTGAACAAGTTGCTGACAAAATCTAATTCTTTTGTTTTGAGTGGTTTTTTAGAAATATGTGTCATGGATAATTATGTACTTTAGATAATAGTACGATATATCGTACTATTCAATCATATAATTATTTACCGGTATTTTCTGGGGAAGACAAAAAGCCGTTTAGTTCGTTTGTGGTGCCCGGGGTGGGACTCGGACCCACACTCGCGATTAAGCGAACAACATTTTAAGTGTTGCGCGTATACCATTCCGCCACCCGGGCATGAAAAATCCTTTGGATTTTTCTTGAGGCGTAGAGGGGAATTGAACCCCTGCGTAACGGTTTTGCAGACCGCTGCGTTACCACTTCGCCACTACGCCATCGCACAAGACTATATTATATCTTCTATCTTACGTCGATTCTTCTCTCCTTTGTCTATTTTAAAATCAAAACTCGGTATTCTGAATATTTTTGCATGCTTGTCCAAATATTCAAAAAAACCATTTTTATTTTTAGTGAGAAGATTGATGACGTTTTTTTCTTCACTCTCTGGTAGTACTGTGACCAAAATATTAATGTGGTTTGCAGACGTAGAAAGTTCGGACCCCGTTACTGTTACTAAAGAGACCGGATTTGCTTCTCTCACAATAAATTCCGCTGCCATACGTTCCATAAGCGCGGAAAGCTTTTCTTTTTTAAAACGATTTGTTTGGAAAATCATCTTTCTACTGGGTTTCTTCTAACTCAAATGCCTCAACGGTGTCGCCGACCGCGATTTCCATTTTAGATTCAATAAGAGCTCCGAATTCCCGACCCTCCGCCGCCTCATTTATTCTTTCTTTAAGATATTGAAGCTCGCGGATTTTCCCGGAACCGATCTTATTTTCACGGCGAATTATATTAACTTGCGAACCCAGTTTCAAAACACCCGCGCTGACCTTGCCCCCGACGATTTGCTTATCTTTGTTTTGGCTAAAAATACGGACAATTTTGGCGGCGCCGGCAATTTTTTCTACTGTGATCTTGGGTGCTCTTTTCTCTATCTTCGCAAACAGATTTTCGGTTAATTTGTAAATAATGTCGTCCAAGATTATCGGCACGCCCATCCGTTCCGCCAATGATTTCGCTCCGCTGTCTATGCCGGTGTGAAAACCGACCAAAATACTTTCCTTATCACTTTGAGCGGTTTTCACGTCCGTCTCGCCTAAATTGCCTACACCCTCGGCGATTATTTTGGGAGCCACGCGCTCATGGGCAAATTTTTTAATTTCAAAGACCAGAGCCTCTAGGCCTCCCGCAGTATCCGCTCGAAGGATTAAAGGCACATTTTTCTTCTCCATTTTTTCTTCTTGGTTCTGGACTTCTTCTTGAGTTGCCGTTCCCGTTTTTATTCTTGATGTCTCTGCAGCTTCATCTTTATTTTCAAAGACGAAAAACTCACTGCCGACTTGGGGAACGTCACTCCAGCCAATTATTCTTACGGGTGACCCAGCTTTTACAAATTCTCTCGGCTTGCCCGCAAAGTCTTCAACGATACGCAAAGGAGCATAAGCGCCTTGAGCGGCCACGAATCCGTTTTTTGTAAGAATGCCGTTTTTTATAATTCCCGTTGCGGTAATGCCTTTTTTGGGGTCGCGATGAGCTTCAATGATGATACCTCGGGTTTTTTCGGGATTTTCATCATGAATGTTATTAAGGTCAGCCACCAAAAGAATAGTTTCCAAAAGCTCCGATACTCCACTGCCGGTTTTTCCTGACACGGCATTCCACGGAACCTGTCCGCCATAACCTTCTACGTAAACCCCCGCCTCGGCAAGCGTTTGTTTGGCGCTTTCTATATTCACGCCGGGTTTGTCAACTTTGGTGAAAGCAACCACGAAAGGAAGTTTATGGCCTTCAATCCATTCCAGAGCCTCCTTTGTCTGGGGCTTCACTCCGTCTTCCGCAGAAACCACCAATACGGCGATGTCGGCCGCCAGGCCCCCCGCCCCGCGCATGCCCCTAAAAGCTTCATGGCCGGGAGTGTCAATGAAGGTAATAATTCTTTCTTTGCCCTCGTGGGGGACCTTTGCTTCATATGCAGAAATGTGTTGAGTTATGCCGCCGGCCTCTTCTTCCGCGACTTTTGTTCGACGGATGAAATCAAGAAGGGTTGATTTGCCATGGTCTATATGACCCATAATGACAACAACAGGCGGTCTTTTGTTTTGAGTGATGTTCATTGGAATTTTGGTTTGTCATTATAAAGAAACGGCTTCTCTGGCACCCTGAAGCACCTCTTTTTCTTCCGGCGTGAGTTCTGTTTCAACTGCTGAAAAGTTTTTTATGGGTTTTGCGAAAACGCTAACCCGGTCTCTTGTTGTAAGCGAGGAAAGTATCACACCGTCGCCGCGTTCGGACAAAAAAGCGGTTGAATGGGATTGTAAACCGCCCTCCCCGGTGCCCTTAAATGGATTATATCTTTTTGAGAAAGTCGTCTGCGTACTTCGTCCAAGTCTCTTTTCCAGAATTTCAATATATTTTGTAAGTTCTCGCTCAAAATTTTGAAGACGGTCAATGTCTTCTAGGATGGTTCTGGCGGTGCCTTCAAATGATTGGTCGCCACTTCCTTTAAAAAATTTGCTGACTCGCACGTAAATAAGAACAGTGAAAACAAGCGAAACAAGAGTGATTCCGAGGGCGGCGAGCGATAAAATTTCAGGACTAAGCGTCATTTATCCTAAAAACTTTTTAATTGATAAGATCATGAAATTACCTCTAAACTAGCTTGTAAATGTATAGCTACTGATTAGCCAAAACATGAACAAAGTAAAAAGTTTAGAGGATGAATGAAATTATTGCATTTTTGATGCTTTTAATCAAAATAACCTATGATGACAAGAAAAAGAGAAATCTACGCCGACCACGCCGCGGCCACCCCCGTTGACCCGCGCGTTTTGCGGGTTGTCCGCGAAACTGAAAAAAAATTCTGGCAAAATCCGAGCGCCATTCACTCAGGAGGACAAGGAGCGTATCAGACTTTGGTTAAAGCGAGGACCTTAATCTCCGATATTTTATTTGCGCATCCTGACGAGATTGTTTTCACCTCTGGCGGCACCGAATCAAACAATCTGACAATTGCAGGCACCCTTAAAGCATTTCTAAGAAATAACAGAGAGAGAAAGCCCACCCTTCTTGCTTCTGCGATTGAACACCCGTCCGTTATTGAAACAATGCGCGCGCAATCTCCTCTGGCGGACATCGAGCTTATCCCCGTTGACGAATGGGGGCATCTTAACCTGAACGCTCTTAAAAAAGAGCTTAAAAAATGCCCTATTCTTCTTTCGTTTAGTTACGTGAACGGGGAGATAGGCACCTTAGAGCGCGTGCGGGACATAATAAAAACAATTCGTCTTTTCAGGAAAGAAAAGGGCACCCCTTATCCGTATGTCCATATTGATGCTACCCAAGGGACGAATGTTTTTCCGATCCAGGTTAATAAACTTGGCATTGATTTAATGACTTTGGATGGGGCAAAGATATACGGGCCGAGAGGCTCCGGTCTCCTTTATGTGCGCAGGGAAGTGAAGATAGAACCCATAATTTACGGCGGAGGACAAGAAATGGGTTTGCGCTCCGGCACGGAAAATCTGCCGGCCATTGTTGGTTTGGCCAAAGCCATTGAGATATCGCAACCATTCGCCTCCAAAGAATTTAAGCGCTTGCAGGAAATTCAAAGAAAGTTTCTGCGACTTCTTAAAAAGAATTTTCCCCGCGCAGCAATAAACGGACCAGTGCGGGAGGGAGAAAGACATCCGGGCAATGTTAACGTTTGTTTTCCCGGAATGGATTCGGAACAAGCGGTTCTTATTTTAGACCGCTTAGGAATAAAAATTTCTTCATCAAGCTCATGTCAAAGTTTGGCCGAGCGCTCCAACTCTTATGTAGTGTCTAATTTGGGCAAGGATAAATGCGCTTTGTCTTCGCTTCGTTTTTCTTTTGGCAGACAGAATACGGAAAAAGATTTAGCCGCAATCATTTCTTCTTTGAAGAAAGCTGTTTCTGGAGCGACGGCAAAACATTTGTCTTTAGGAAATTAAACTCTTATAATACATTCAATGGAGAATCTGACCAAAACCCAGCTGGTACTTTTAACTCTCTTGGTTTCATTTGTTACTTCAATCGCAACCGGCATTATGACGGTCTCACTTTTACAAGGGACATCGTCAAACGTCTCTCAAACCATTAATCGTGTCGTAGAAAAAACCATAGAAAGAGTGGTTGAAACACCTTCGGGCGCCAAGACCATCAAAGAAGTTCAGGTGGTTTCCGAGGATGACAGAATCACCGCGGCTATCGCCAGAAATACCGCCTCCCTCGTCCGTATAAAAGTGCTTAACCCGGACGGCTCAAGTTCTTTCTATGCTATCGGTATTATTGTAAGCAAGGACGGTGAAATTATTGCCGAACGCACTTCTGCCTTCGCTTCACAATTTGGTTTTTCTGCAACTTTTCCTGACGGCACCATTTCCAATCTGGCTCTTGCAAGAGAGTTGTCGGACGTAGGCGCAGTTCTATTCAAAGCGGCAGGGGTGCCGGCCACCGGAATTTCTCCTGCCGTAGTGTCAAAAGCTTTGCCAAAACTTGGTCAGACCGTGGTTGTTCTTGAGGGCCAAAATGACAATTTCTCACTTGTCGGTCGCGTAACAAATCTCCAAGGTGAATCATCTACAACTCCGCGCCTCATTGATACCGATATCAGAGGCGGGCGAGAGACTGCCGGCGCTCCGCTTATTGACCTTTCGGGCGATGTCCTTGGTATTAGGCGCTCGGATGTTCCGGGCGGTCGCGTCTTTATCTATGCGCCTCTGGTTTTCAATGCGGCCTCCCGCTAAAATAGATGTTGACTACCAAGCGGAGCGAGTCAAAAGAAAGCTAGTTTTCTTTTGCGAGCGAAGCGCAGGGAACGACGGAGCCGAAGGCGACGTTGACCGTTTAGTTTTTTAGTTGTACTTTACTTGTCATGCCTCCGTTTAATCAATTTACAACCAAAGCCAGAGAAGCTTTGCAAAAAGCCCACAATTTTGCCATTGAGCGCGGCCAAAATCATGTCAATCCTCTGCATCTTTTGGCCGCGCTCATATCCCAAGAAGACAGCACTGTCAATCTTGTTTTGGATCGCCTGGATATAGACGGCATCCTTTTGACGGACTCCGTTCTTGAATCTCTTGATGTTGCCGATACCGGACAAGTTTTGTCCCAGTCGTATCAGTTGTATTTGACTCCGGAATTGGCGCAAGTAATTGCCGACAGCCTGAAAGTCGTGAAAAATCTTGGAGACGAATTTGTTTCAACGGAACATCTCTTTGTTGCTCTGCTTGAAGTGCCGAGCGCCGCTCGCGACCTTCTGGGGAGATTCAAGCTTGATAAGGCATTGATAGTGAAAACACTTGAAGAACTAAAAACAACGAAAGACGCTCGTGAAAAAGAGCCGAAGAAACAAAAATCGCTTTTGAAGTATACGAGGTCTTTGACCAAACTTGCCCGTGAAAATA
>DATEAC010000043.1:0-8622 GCA_036584645.1 Minisyncoccota bacterium
CAAACGAATTTTGAAACGCCCGTTGAGACAAGCGACCCGTTTGCAAAAACCGAAGCGCCCGCTTTTCTTACGGAAGTTTTGAAAGACACGGGACCGGAATTTGCGGTGGCTATTGGTTTGGGGTTGAGAAAGTTGCGTGAAATAGGAGAATAAATGTCGCTCGCCGCGCACCATTTTGGAGTGGGCCTCGCTCCGTCAATCAAAATAATACTTGCCTCCCTACGCAAAATGGGCAACTCGTCGCAGGCTCCTCAAACACTCCCATTTTGCTACTCGGCTCATTTATTTTTAGATTGACTCCCGCGAAACCCCAAAATAGTGCACGGCTCGCTCTAAAGCCATTTAAAATCTAGAACTAGAGTTTGGGCTTTTTCAAGCTCGCGAGAGCATCTTGAAATCACGTTTAGCGTAATAGAACAACATCAAGTGTTTTAGAGAGGCCGAATTTATACCAATATATTGTTATAAATTCAGCCGAGGGAGTTTTGATGTTTGTCGTACACGTAGCTTGGTGATTTCAAGATTTTCGCTATCAAACGAAGCGAGTGAATTCTTATCATATATGATAAGAATTCCGAGCAAGTGCAGATAGGCGCTTTGTCGAGCGGCAGTTGATTGAAAAAACCTGAACCCAAGCGCTTATTGTGGAGAATAAGACCTCATTGACTTTTGACAATGTATAATAAATAGAGGATGGAACCGAAATTCCAGTCATCTTTCATACCTAAAACTTCCAGCCAAGAAACCGCAGTGCCGAAGGAAGTGGAAACAGCCCCCGGCCCGCGCGACGGCGGCGGCCTTTGGAGTTTTATTGCAAAAACCATTTTTGTTTTGACCATTGTTTTTTCTTTGGGTGTTTTCGGAGCCGAGTGGTATATCAATCGTAATCTTGTATCTTTGAATGCTTCTCTAACAGCTGCTCGCGAAGAGCTTGCTCCGGAAAGAATACAAGAAATAAACCGCGCCTTTGACAGACTAAACGCAATCGGAGGTCTTCTTGCCAAGCACGTCAGTCTTTCAAGTTTTCTTGACAAGCTTGCGGCCATGACGGTCAAAACTCTTCGTTTTACGGATTTTTCTTTTGACACGCTTTCCGAAAAAGGCATCACTCTCAACCTCAAGGGAGAAGCGGTTGGCTATGTTTCGGTGGCGGAGCAAGCGGAAGTCTTCAATCAGCAGCCGTTCTTTAAAAATCCAGTTTTCTTTGACCTTGACCTAAATGAGCAGGGAGCGGTGCTGTTTTCCTTTAAGGGCAATCTTGACCCTTCTGTCATTTCTTCAAACATTTTAACTCCCCCGGGAGCGACAGCCACCCAATGATATGAAACCATTTATTCCAATCGCCTTAATTCTCATATCTATAGGATTGTTTTACCTTTTTATAAATCCGCATTACCAAACGGTAAGAGATTTGTTTCGCCAACGCGGCGAATACCGATTGGCTCTTTCAAACATTGAAGCGGTAAAAGAGCTTAGAGACTCTCTTGAAACTCAATACAACAGCTTGCCCGCAGATGACATTGGCAGGCTTGAGAAAATGCTTCCGCAAAACATTAACACCGTAAAATTGACGGCTGACCTTGATGCCATAGCGAGCCGTCACTTCATGACAGTAAGGGGAGTGAGAATCAACGAACAATCAATAAATGACGGCTCTGCGGTAAGCGGCGCCTTGAGTAAACCCTTTGAGACCACCTCAATGACATTTAACGTTATCGGCTCTTATCCAAACTTTCTCTCTTTTCTCAAGGATATGGAAAAAAGCCTCCAGCTCATAGACGTTAAGTCTCTCTCCGTAAAATCATCCGGAAATCAAGCGAATCTTATGCAATTTAATGTCGCCATTCAAACCTATTGGGTTAAATAACATGCACTTCAACACTAAAATCATCGGCTGGGTCATAATTATCGTGGTGGTTGGCGGCGCTTTGTACGCCATGTTTACCAAAGCACCCGTTCAAATCATTGACCAAAGCGGAAACCCAAACGCCACCCAAGCGGTAGGCAGTGATTTGCTTCAACTTCTTTCCAAACTCAAGACCGTCAATTTTAATACGGAATTATTCAACAATCCTGATTTTAGAGGTCTGATTGATTGGGCAATAGTTCTGCCGGCGCCTGCGCTCGGCAGACCAAACCCGTTTGAAAGAATCGGTATTGACGTGGGAGTAGTCAAAACAGTTGCACCGGGAGGGGCGCAGTAAAAACCCATGACCGCAGCCCTAATTTCAACACAGTATTCATTAAGTGAGACATTTAACGGTCGTTTGAAATTAGAGCTGGATCTATATTTTTATAGTCGCTCCGCTTGTTAAAAATATGAGTTTTCTTGAAATCCTAGCCGATAAAAAATTAATCTCGGCCAAAGATATTCCCTCCATTCAGGAAGAAGCGGAAGGAAGGGGTATTTCCATAGAAAGAGCTCTTTTAAACAGGGGAGTATCTCCGGAAGATATTTTAAAAAGCAAGGGCGAGTATTTGGACATTCCCACCCGAGCCGTTGGGGAGGCCGAGGTGCCGGGGAGCGTCTTAGATTTGATTCCTGAAGAATCCGCCGCCTATTATCAATTTGTTCCTTTGGCGGTTCAGGACGGAGTCTTGGAAGTTGGCATTGTGGACCCGGACAACATAGAGGCGAGGGACGCCTTGAATTTTATTTCTTCAAAGCTCAATATGCCGTTCAAACTTTTTCTGATTACGGCTGACGATTTGAAAAAAATACTTTCTCAATACAAGGGTCTTTCCGGCGAGGTTACCAAAGCATTGGGGGAGTTTGAGACAGAAATAGAGGAGGAACAAAAGAAAGCTCAAGAGCAAGGTGGAGAAGAGGGTCCGCAAGAGGTAGATGCCGGCATTGACGAGGCCATCACGGGCAACATTGAAAGAAAAAACAAAGATGGCACCACAACCATTGTTGAGGACGCGCCCGTTGCCAAAATGGTTGGGACCATTTTGCGCTATGCCATTGATGACAATGCCTCTGACGTTCACATAGAACACATGGGAGAAAATGTGAGGGTGCGTTTCCGCGTGGACGGCATACTCAACACTTATTTAGTACTGCCGGCAAAAGTGCACCAGTCTGTGGTTGCTCGTATAAAAATTCTTTCGGCTATGCGTCTTGATGAAAAAAGAAAGCCCCAAGACAGTCGTTTCTCCGCCAGAGTGGGGGACAGAAAAGTTGATTTCCGTGTTTCCACTTTCCCCGCATATTACGGAGAAAAAGTGGTGATGAGAATTCTGGACCAAGCCAGGGGCATTAGGTCATTGGACGAGCTCGGTCTTTCAAAAGAAAACATTGAAGTTATACGCCAGCTTATGAAAAGACCTTATGGCCTTATTCTAATTTCGGGTCCCACCGGCTCCGGCAAGTCCACCACTCTTTATGCCATGCTTAAAGAGTTTGACCGCGACCACAAAAACGTTTTGTCTTTGGAAGACCCGATTGAATACAACATTGAAGGAGTCTCCCAGTCGCAAATCCGCCCCGACATCGGTTACACCTTTGCCACCGGCCTGCGCACAACCCTTCGTCAAGACCCAGACATTATTATGGTGGGAGAAATCAGAGATAAAGAAACTGCCCAGTTGGCCATTCAAGCCGCTCTCACCGGCCACGTGGTTTTATCTACCCTTCACACCAACAACGCTTTGGGTGTTATTCCAAGACTCATTGATATGGGCGTTGACCCGTATCTCATCCCGCCCACCCTTGTGCTCGCTATGGCCCAAAGGCTTGTACGGACTCTGGTGCCCGGCACGGGCAAGTCTATTCCTATGGAAGGCTCTGTAAAAGCGATGGTTGAAAAACAATTTGAAGATTTGCCCGAAGAATTTAAGAAAAAAATTAAATTCGGGAAGGAATTCAAGGGCATTGAAGTCACGGACGATAATCCGACAGGCACAAAAGGCAGAATGGCGGTCATGGAGCTCCTGCCGATGGGTAAAGACATTGAGAAACTTATACTGTCAGGTGCGGGAGAGACGGAGATTTACAAGATCGCCCGCGCCAAAGGCATGCTTTCTATGAAAGAGGATGCCATTATCAAAGCTTTTGAAAAGTTAATTCCGTTTGAAGAGGTAGCGGGATTATGACGACCGCCGGAGAAAACTCAATACTTTTGGTAGACGATGACCGATTTATCTTGGATCTTTATTCAGAAGCTTTTGAAAACGGCGGCTTTAAGACAGACACCGCCCTGGGCGCGGCTGAAGCTCTGAAAAAAATGCGCGCCGGGAGCTTTAGTGTGGTTATTCTTGATGTCAATATGGTCGCGGTTGACGGCATAGAGCTTTTAGAAATGGTCAGAAAAGAGAAATTGTTGCCGAAGGCTCTCTTTATGATGCTTACTAATGACGCAAACCCTGATAAAATAAAGAAAGCTCACGAGCTTGGCGCGGAGGCGTATCTTGTTAAAATAGCCACCCCGCCCGAGCTTGCCGTGAAAAAAGTTTCCGAGGTGCTTCAAACTAAAGCAAAAATATGACCCAGGCAGAAAACAAATCGCTTTTTGACGAATTGGTTGACATCTGTGTTCAAGAAAACGGCTCCGACCTTCACGTCTCTGAAGATCGCACCCCCATTATCAGAGTAGACGGATTTCTTATTCCGCTCGTTAAAAAACAAAAGTTAACGAGGGAAAATATTGAAGGCTTTCTTTCGCTTATTCTTTCCGAGGGTAATCTGGAAGAATTTAAGGCAAGGAAAGAGGTTGATTTCGGCTATACCCACGACAAAAAAGCGAGATTCCGAGGCAATGCTTATTTTGAACTCGGCAAAATTTCAATTGCTCTTCGCCTTATTCCCCAAAAGATAAGAACCTTAGCCGAACTCAATTTGCCGCCTTCTCTTGAGCAATTTGCTCACAAACAACAGGGGTTTTTTCTGGTGGTTGGCCCCGCGGGACACGGCAAGACCACAACCTTGGCCGCCCTCATTGACATCATTAACCATGAGAGATTGGAGCACGTTATCACCATTGAATCTCCGATTGAATATATTTTCACGGAAGACAAATCTCTCGTTGACCAAAGAGAAGTAAAAATTGACACCCCAAGTTTTCACGATGCTCTGCGCGGCATTTTCAGACAAGACATTGATATTCTCATGATAGGGGAGATGCGCGACACTGAGACCATTTCAACTGCGGTAACGGCGGCGGAAACGGGGCATTACGTAATGACGACTCTTCACACCAATACCGCCTCTCAAACGATTGAACGCATCATTGACTCATTTCCCTCAAATCAACAGAACCAAATTCGCGTGCAATTGGCGGGTTCTTTGGCGGGTATTTTCTCCCAGCGTCTCATCCCGCGCATCTCGGGCGGCCTTATCCCGGCCTATGAGCTGCTGGTTAACAACGCGGCGGTTGCCAACCTTATCAGAGACAATCGCACTCACGAGATAGACAATGTTATTGAAACATCGTCGGAACTTGGGATGGTAGACTTGAATAAATCCCTCGCGGATTTAGTGCGAAGAGGCGAGATAACGGCAGAAAACGCCTTTATGTACTCAACTGACCCGAGATCCCTTGAAAAGATAATGTAGAAACATGCTTTACAAATATCAAACACTGAATCAAGACGGCAAAAGAGAAGAAGGCACCATAGATGCTGTTTCTTTGGATGTTGCCATTGCCTCACTCCACAAAAGAGGCCTGACGGTTTCCAAGATAAGCCCCGTTGAGGAAAAAAAGAAGTTTGGCCTTCTCATGAGTTTAAGCAAGCGCGTCTCAAACAGAGATGTTGTCATTTTATCCAGGCAGTTAGCCACGCTTTTTGATGCCCAAGTGTCAGCTCTGCGCGTGTTCAAGCTCTTGGCCGGTGAGACGGAAAACCCCATTCTTCGGGACGCCCTCACGGAAATTACCGACGACCTTCAGGGCGGTTCTTCAATTTCCAAGGCTCTCGGCAAGCACCCCAAAATATTCTCTGATTTTTACGTGAACATGGTTCGTGCCGGCGAGGAAACAGGCAAACTTGACGACACATTTACTTATCTGGCCGACCACCTTGACCGCACCTACGAGGTTACCTCAAAAGCTCGCAATGCTTTTATTTATCCGGTTTTCGTCATCACGGTCTTTATCGGAGTGATGATTCTGATGTTTACTCTCATCATTCCCAAAATTTCACTCATCCTCAAAGATTCCGGACAAGAAATACCCATTTATACCAAAATTATTTTCATGATTTCTGATTTTTTTATAAATTACGGAGTTTTCCTGGCCGCCTTGCTTGTTGTCGGTCTCTTTTTCTTGGTGCGTTTCTTGAGAACCAAAGAAGGGCATATTGCCTGGGATCGTTCCAAAATAACTTTGCCGTACGTCGGCAATCTTTATCGCAAACTCTTTCTGTCCATAATTTCCGACAACATGCATACTATGGTGGTCTCCGGTATTCCAATGCTTAAAGCCATAGAAATTACTTCAAATGTGGTCGGCAACGCCGTTTACCGAGACATTTTGGCCACGGCGGCCGCGGACATTAAAGGAGGCAGCCCCCTTTCTCAAGCTCTTTCAAAATATAAAGAGGTGCCAAGCATCCTCACTCAAATGGTCAAGGTTGGCGAAGAGACAGGTGAGCTTGGCAGTATTTTGAATACTATGGCGAAGTTTTATCAGCGCGAGGTTAATAACGCCGTTGATATCATAGTCTCCCTTATTGAGCCGGTCATGATTGTCGCTTTGGGTCTGGGGGTTGGCATCCTGATGGCCGCCGTTCTTATTCCCATATACAATATTGCCTCTTCAGCCGGTTTTTAAGGTTTCTGGAACGATAATCCACAACAGAATTCAATCTGGGCCTTTCGGGTGTATAATAAAGACTGAACTTATAAGATAGAAAATAAAGAATAATGAAATTATCAAGAAAAATCAATGGAAGCGCAATGGGATACGGCAATCGCGGCTTCACTCTCATTGAACTTTTGGTGGTTATCGCCATCATTGGTGTTTTGTCGTCAATTGTTTTGGCAAGCCTCAATCAGGCGAGAAGCAAAGGAGCTAATGCGGCTATAAAGCAAAATATGTCAAACATAAGAGCACAGGCTGAGATTTACTACGACACAAACAACTCGTACGGCGCTTCTTATACGGTGGCGGCATGCCCGACTACTTCAGGCGGCACAACGCTTTTTGGCGATTCAAACATTTACGGCATGATAACCGCGGCCAAGTCCGCCTCCGGAGATTCAACTGGCAATCGTTGCTACTCTTCAGGGTCAGCATGGGCAACCTCAATACCGCTCAAGACCGCAGAGGGAACTTACACCCATTGGTGTGTTGATTCAAAAGGCAATTCAATCGGTCGCACCAACTCTCTTCAGACCGCGTCCACCGACTGCAACACTTAAAAGAGTCTAAAAGCTGTCCGTGCAGACAAAGTCCTCTCTTCGCCCCGGCGGAGAGAGGACTTTGCTACAATATTATTATAATGACCGCAACACTACTTTTATTTCTCTTCGTCTTGGGCGCTATTGTCGGCAGTTTCTTAAATGTTTTTGTATTAAGACGGAATACCGGCAAGGGCCTCTCTGGACGCTCCATATGTCCATCCTGCGGCCACATTCTTCCCTCCAGCCATTTAATCCCCATATTTTCTTTTCTCGCGCTTGGGGGCCGCTGTCATTTTTGTCATACGCGAATCTCTTTTATCTATCCGGCCGTTGAACTGGGAACGGGCCTCATTTTTCTTTTAATAGGTGTCTTTTTCCCGCCGGTATCTTCAAGCACTCTCGCCCTTTTTGTCGTAGCTATAGTCTTTTGGACTTTAGCTTTAGCGATTTCTCTATATGACCTTAAACATACTGTCATACCCAATCTTCAGGTTTTTGTTCTGCTGCTTTTGGCGTTGTCTTACGCAGCGATCTTTCATTGGGGTAATTGGTATGGTTTTTCTTCTTCTTTGCTTGCCGGTCTCGTATTTGCTCTGTTCTTTTTCTTGCTTTGGCTTGTATCTCGCGGCCGGTGGATGGGCCTTGGAGACAGCAAGTTGGCCCTTGCTCTCGGTATTATGGTCGGTTTACCGAAGCTTTTTTCGGCATGGGCGCTTTCTTTCTGGACGGGGGCAATCATTGTGCTTTTGTACATGCTCTTTAGAAAATTTAGTTCGTCCCCGGGGAGCAGATTGAGCGTCGTCCGCAAACCGATTACAATGAAGTCTGAAATACCGTTCGGGCCGTTTTTGTTTCTCGGGAGCTTCTTAACTTTTTTGGGTTTCATCTTACCTCTAAATGGTTTTTGACAAACACATAAAAAAAAATATTAGGGGATTCAGCATTGTTGAAATGCTTGTTTCCATAGCAGTTGTTGCTCTTATCCTTGCGGTAGTGGTCATCAACCAAGGTGATTTTACGGACACGTTTAGCCTGGGGACCAACGCCAGTGATTTTGAACTTCAAGTCCGTCAAGCCCAGATTTACGGGGTGGCGGTAAAAGAATTTACTCCCTCAAGCAACGAATTTACCTCTCCCTACGGAGTGAGCGTCAATATTGCCCCGGGCGGCGGCAATTCTTTTTACATAACTTTTGCCGACCGCAACAAAAATGACGATTACGACGGAGGTTCCAGCTGTGTCGTGGGTGGAGAGTCGGAATGCATAAACCGCTTCAACTT
>DATEAC010000002.1:0-4718 GCA_036584645.1 Minisyncoccota bacterium
GTCGGAAGTCTGTCAATGGCAATTTGCCAGTAGCCGCCCTCCAGTACCATGAGCAAGCGCCGTCCCCCGATTCGTCTTTCATAAAGAAACGTCATGGCGTCTGTCACTGCCTGGACACGTCCCCCGACAATCACGAACTCATTCTCGTCTGCCCACGGAATGGCGCTGACAGCTTCACCAATGTGTTGATGAAGGTCTCTTTCATTGAGCCAGACAAATTCGTGGGCGAGCCCCGCCCCCTTGATGTGCTTTTTCAGGGCGGAAATGAAGGCTAAAACCAACTCCTTTGGGTCGCCTTCAGGTCTCGCATGCGGATGAGTCACTGTTCGTCTCCCTTTACAGGTTTGTTCCGACCAATACTCTACACTATTTTGAATTTTTTATCTTTCGTTCTCAACGAAACTCAACGTCATTTTTTGTTCTTTGGGATCAAAGGTGGCGATTTTGAAATTGTACACTTTGCCCAAATCCAGTTTCTCGCGAAGTTTTTCTTCCGAACCGAATTCAGAAACGTGCACCAAACCGGCCACACCTTCCTCAATTGACGCCAAGGCGCCATGCTTGTTGAATTTTATTACTACGCCTTTAACCACATCACCCTTCTTATACTTCTTTTCCGCGTCTTGCCACGGATTTGGTTTCAAAGCTTTTATGGAGAGGGAAATCTTGCCGTCTTTTATTTCAATGACTTTGACTTTTACTCTGTCGCCCGCTTTATAAACAGTGCGCGGGTTTTCAACAAGAGACCAATCCATTTCAGAGATATGCACAAGTCCTTCAAGCCCTTCCTCAAGCTTTACGAAAATTCCGAAGTCAACGGCGCCGGTCACTTCGCCTATAAGTTCGTCACTGAGAGAATATTTATCCACGAGTTCGGAGCGCGTTTTTTCACTATCGCCTTTTTCGGAAAAAATTAGTTTGCCCTCTTTAGGCATGGCCGCAATTATTCCGACGGTCAAATGTTCGCCAACGAACCGGCGAAGCTCCTCAAGAATTTTATCTTTGTCTCCGTCGGAAACTCTCGGATAATGCTCGGGCTTTAATTGACTGGCCGGCAAAAAACCCTGAATGCCCTGCCAGTTCATAATGAGACCGCCCTTGTTTGCATCCGCAACGATAAGGTCAAACTGTTTTTTATCTTGAATGGCTTCCTCGGCCTCTTGCCAGATTCGCGCTTGTCTTGCTTCCTTGAGTGAAATTTCCGTATAGCCCTCCGGATTGTCAAAACCGACCACTTTGCCAGCGATGGTATCACCCACATTTATATTTTTTATAATGTCGCGGGCTTGCAAAAACTCCCGACCAAAAATTATGCCCGTGCCGAAAGGAGCAAGGTCAACGTAAATGGCCGCCTTGTCTATGCCAATGACTTTGCCCTCTATAATGTCTTCCGTAAGCGGCGGATTGGGAGAATCAGCGACAATTTTTTGCATCGCCGAATTCGCCTTTTCGTTTTCTGTCTTCATAACTTGTTCCGCGGTACCCAGAAAATTTTGATGCTATTTCTAGAGAAACATAATCAAAATTTTCAAGGGGATTACGCGGGCTGTTAATGATTAACTAATAACTTGAACAAAATGCCGCTTTGAGGCGGCAAAAAGAAGTATATAACAGAAGAACCCCCATAGCAATAGTGTTGTTGCTATGGGGGTCTTGGCTCCGTACCGACGAGGTCGGCATGCCTATCGGCTAGAACGCCGAGATCGGATGAGCCTTCCCTGTGTGGCCGGGCGGCCTACTGGCGGGCGAGCTCGCAGTTCCCTGTCTCGTTCAGAGCGGAGTATCGGCCGCTTGGGCCGACGCCGTACGCGCTCGCCGCGATGTCACCGGAGACCGGAGACGCCACCGCGAGGTACTGCTCGCCGATGTTGTTGAACGCGTTGGCCGACAAGATCTCCGCCTTCATGGGCGGAGCGGTAGCCATCGTGGTCAAGACCGCGATGGCCACCACGAGCATTGCTCGGAGCACTTTCATGTATGACCTCCATGGGTCACAGGGTGGATGGAAAGAACGTCGTCCTGAGGCGAAGACCTTAGGTATTTATTATTATATACCTACTGCCTTTTCTTGTCAAGAGACTACAAGTGTGTCATAGATTAATGGCTAATTAGAGCCAAATTTGATATAATAAATATATGGTAATCACGTATCACGGGCTTGAGTTTTTCAAGGTGACTTTTGGCGACACCACCCTTGCTTTCAATCCCATTTCTAAGGATTCAAAACTTAAGGGCCCTCGCTTTGGCGCTGACGTTTGCCTGATTTCTCTCAAAGACCGTGACATGAACGGAGCGGATGCTGTTTCCCGCGGAGAGAAAAACGCGTTTGCCATAAACGGTCCCGGCGAATATGAGATTGGCGGGTTTTTTGTGAAAGGCTTTCCTTCAAAAACAAATTATGGCGGGGAAGAAAGAATGAATACTATTTATTTGGTCAATCTTGAGAATATGAATTTGTGTTTCTTGGGGGCATTGGCGCATAAAGACCTAGATCCCAAAGTTGCCGAGGAACTTGAGGATATTGATGTCTTGTTTACGCCTATAGGAGGCGAGGGTGTCCTGCCGCCGGCTGAAGCGCACAAGATGGCAGTCAAATTGGAACCAGCCCTCATTATTCCCATGCATTATGATGAAAAATCTTTGAAAGCATTTTTGAAAGAGGCCGGCGAGGAAAACACCAAGCCGGTTGAAAAACTTACGCTAAAGAAAAAAGATTTGGAAAGCAAGGAAAGCGACGTTGTCGTCCTAAAAGTTGAATGACGTATGGGACAATTAACAGAAAAAACCTTAAATGCAATAGAAAAAGCGCGCCAGAAACCCGCTCATATGCGACACGCCATCGCTTTGTCTGTCGCTGGCGGTTTTACTCTCGTTTTATTTTTGGTTTGGGTTTTTGTGCTTTTGCCTTACAGGAGTGCTTATGTGGCGGAAGAATCCAAAGGAAACTCCCCCGATAATTCACCTCTTGCTTCTTTAAAAGCTCAAGTGGGGAGCGCTTGGAATAATCTCACGGGGTCTTTAAAGGATAAAAAAATAGACTGGCAAGACGAGTATGAAAAGATAAAATCGGAAGCATTGGAAATGAAATGAGCAAAGAAAAAGACAATACAGAAAAGAGTCCGTTAGCACGAAGCGCCGGGGTTGTGCCGCGTTCAATCGTCACCGAAATGAAAGAGTCTTATTTGGACTACGCCATGAGCGTCATCACTGCCCGAGCTCTTCCGGACGTCAGGGACGGCTTAAAGCCCGTGCACCGTCGCATTCTGTATGCCATGTACGAAATGGGGCTGACTCACTCGGCCAAATTCAGAAAGTCTGCCACGGTTGTGGGAGAAGTTTTGGGTAATTATCACCCGCACGGCGATACCGCTGTTTATGACTCAATGGTCAAGCTTGCTCAAGATTTTTCTACGCGCTATCCGCTTGTTTTGGGTCAAGGCAACTTCGGCTCAATTGACGGCGATGAGGCGGCGGCCTATCGCTATACCGAAGCAAAAATGTCGCGCCTAGCCGGGGAGCTTTTAAAAGATATAGAAAAAAACACGGTGGATTTCCGTCCCAACTACGACGGCAGAAAAAAAGAACCGACTGTTTTGCCGGCGACCGTTCCCAATCTTCTTTTGAACGGAACTTTGGGCATTGCCGTCGGTATGGCCACCAACATTCCGCCTCATAACATTCGCGAGGTGACCGATGCCGTGTCTTTTTGTGTGGACAATCCGGATGCCTCTACGGAAGACCTGATGCAATTCATAAAAGGGCCGGATTTTCCAACGGGCGGCATTGTTTTTAACGAGAAAGATATTCATCATGCCGCCACCACCGGCCGTGGAGGAGTGGTGGTGCGCGGAGTGGCGGAGATTGTTGAAAGCAAACTCAACCAGTTTCAAATAGTTATTTCAGAGCTTCCTTACAGGGTAAACAAAGCCGATTTCATTCAGCATATTGCCGACCTAGTGCGTGAGAAAAAAATAGAAGGCATTCGCGACATGCGCGATGAATCCACCAAGGACATTAGAATTGTCATTGAACTTAAAAACGGCTCCCAGCCGCAAAAAGTTTTGAACGGTTTGTACAAACATACCCAACTTGAAGATACTTTTCACTACAACCTGGTGGCAATCGTTAACGGAGTGCCTCAGACGCTTTCACTTTCAGATTTAATAAGCGAATTTGTTGACCATAGAAAAATAGTCATCAAGCGTCGCACCGAGTTTGACTTGGCAAGAGCCCTTGACCGCGAACACATTTTGCTTGGCTTGAAGATCGCTCTTGACCACATAGACAAAGTCATTGCTCTCATCAAGAAGTCACGCGACGTGGAAACCGCCAAGGCCGGCCTGATGAAAGAGTTTAAATTTTCCGAGAAACAGGCGATTGCCATTCTGGAAATGAGATTGCAGAAACTGGCGGGTCTTGAGAGACAAAAAGTAGAAGATGAACTAAAAGAGGTGCGGGCGCTCATCGCCGATTTAAAAGGCATTTTGGCCGACTCAAAGCGGGTCTCCGTCATCATTAAAAAAGAAATGGCGGATACGGCTTCTCTTTTTGGCGATGAGCGCCGAACAAAAATCGTCAGACATCCGGCCAAATCTTTCTCTGTTGAAGATTTGGTGGCAGAGGAAGAACAAACCCTTGTGTTGACGGCGGGCGGATATGTGAAGAGAACAAAACCCGAAGAATATCGCAAACAAAAGCGCGGGGGAGTGGGGGTTATT
>DATEAC010000017.1:0-30257 GCA_036584645.1 Minisyncoccota bacterium
CGCTTGTTCATCAACTCAAGCATCATCTCAAAAATGCGTGCGTGCTTGTTCGCGTAAAAGCTGGCGGGGGAGACTAAATCAACAACCTCGCAAATAACCTCGGGTCTCAAAAAAATTGAGCCGAGAAGAGCTTTTTCAGCATCCAACGATTGCGGGGGGACTCTCACAAAGGAGGGTAAATCTGCCATGGAGCCCACTATATATGAGGGAGCTTTGGCTCTCAATGGTTAAAGTGGGTGAAATCTGTGTTTATGTTGTGGAAAGGCGCTTGAGGACGACACTTCCTTCGTCAGCGTCAAAAACTGCGTACCCGGAAGCTTCTATTTTATCGCGCAAACGATCACTTTCAGCATAGTTTTTTGCTTCTCTGGCTTGATTGCGTTGAATAATTTTTTGTCTTGTTTGCCCATCAATGTTTTTTGCCTCATCGGCTAGTTTTTTGACCGGTAAACCCAGTGCTTTTTCAGTAAATTCAACGTCAATTTGATTCTCATTCATTTTGGCAATTGCTTGAGGGGTATTCAGATCATCGGACACAAAATCAAAAAGCTCCTTATTTACCGTTCCTAATCCATTGTTCAGGGCATAACCGTGAACCAGTCGTTCAAGCGCTT
The DNA here is from genome assembly GCA_036584645.1 of Minisyncoccota bacterium. GTDB lineage: Bacteria > Patescibacteriota > Minisyncoccia > Phycocordibacterales > Zambryskibacteraceae > 12-FULL-44-12b. Next base: position 615 of record DATEAC010000017.1, read on the forward strand.
GCTGGGCGGCGCCAAGCGCTTCCCAAGTGAAATCAATCGGAGTTCTATAGTGGGCGGTAAGAAAAAGATAACGCAGTGATAACGGATGAAAACCTTTTTTAATTATATCTTGCAAATTTACGATATTGCCTTCAGATTTTGCCATTTTGTCGCCCGTAGAAGTAAGAAAGGCGGAGTGCATGAAAAAGCGCGCGAACGGTTTTCCCGTTGCGCCTTCGGACTGCGCAATTTCATTATTGTGGTGAATGGGGGCAAGGTCAATGCCGCCGGTATGAATGTCCAAGGTGGAAGTTTCCAAAGTTCTCATGGACATTGCCGAACATTCAATATGCCAGCCGGGAAAACCCTTTCCGTACGGGCCGTCAAAACCGAATTCGGAATTCTTTTTCCATAAAGAAAAATCTCTGGGGCTTTTCTTGCTGGGGTGGGGGACTGAAACCAAGCTTTCTTTGCCGGGCAGGCCGGGCAATTTTCCATAATCCGGAAATGCTTCCGTGTCAAAATATACTCCATCAGGGGTCTCGTAAGCCAAACCTCTTGCCAAAAGTTTTTTAATCAAATCTAAATCTTCGCTTATATAAACAGAGTCTGACGCCCGCGGCATATGGTGCGGTGGCAAGATATTTAGCGCGTCCAAGTCCGCTTTAAACGCTTTCATATATTTTGTGCCAAGCTCATGCATGGCTTCCATGGTGAAAGGCAATCCTTCACGCCTTAAGCCCTTGGTCATTTTGTCTTCGCCTTCGTCAACGTCTCCGGACAAATGCCCGACATCGGTAATGTTTACAGTTTGTTCAACTTTATGGCCCGCATATTCAAGAGCACGCCTCAAAATATCGGCAAAAACATAAGAGCGAAGGTTTCCGATGTGAGCATAGTTGTAGACTGTCGGTCCGCAATGATAAAGAGTTACGCGCGGGGGATTAAGCGGTTCAAATTTCTCTTTTTTACCGGTTAAGGAATTGAAAAAAATTAAATCCATTTGCGGACCTTCATGAAAATGAATAAAACCAGAGCAACCACAAACATTATTGCCAAAATTATCCAAAAGTCATTCTGTGCTCCCAAAATGGGAGTGAATTTTGCCGGCACCGTGAGAGCCGCCGCGATAAAACTCATGGGAAGCACCAGAGAGGCCAGCACGGTCAGGGTTTTCATGATTTCATTTTGCTTGGTGGACAAAAGGGCGGCATTGGTGTCTTGAAGTTCCTTGAGAATCTCGCTTTCGCTCTTCAAAGAACTTTTCAGCTTTTCATACGAACTTAAAATGTAAGACTTGTAAGCGGTACCGAAGGTTTTCTCCGTCAGTTCCGTCATATGATGAAGAATCCTTTCATGAACGTCCAGCGTTTTCCTGAAATTAAGCATTATCCTTGAAAGGAGAGAAAGTTTTAAGACCATCTTTTTCTCCTGGCCGGCAAAAATGTTTTCTTCGGCATCACGCACGGCGCTTCCGACGGTTTCCAACTCATCATAGGCGCTTTCATAAAGGTGGGAAAGGATTGCCGCAAAAAGGAATGGGCCGTCAGCGGAAAAATGGCCGTGGTTTTTAATAAGCTCCACCTCCATGATTTTTCCGAAGTGTTCAAGAGCCGGCACCATTTCATAGTGAGCGGTCACCACGAAATTGGAGCCGACCACAAAGTCTATTTCAAGATTTTTATTGGACTCTCGGTGCGAAACCGGGAAATGAAGAACGGTGTAAAGCACCCCGTCTTCGGCAAGGGCAAGCGGTCGGGGAGAAGGGGAGACAAGCTCATCAATAAAATGCACGGGGATTTTTCGTTCTTCGAGAAGAGAACGAATTTCCTCGCGGCTGGGAGAAAAAAGGTCCACCCAGACGGTGCGAGAACTGGAGCGTTCAATCTTCATATAAAAAATTATACCATGGGAGCTTGCTCACATTTCCGAGCGTAGCGCAGGAAGAAATGAGCGAAGCTCATTACCCTTAAGCGTTGTTCTTTGAATTCACAAAATTCGTATGAGATAATTTCTCAAATGCATCGCTATAACGGGAATATCTATAAAACCGCTTTGGGGATTATCTTGCTGGTTGTCGGTTTCTACGCCGGTTTTCGCGCGGGGGAAAATAGGATGCTTGAGAGAGCGCCGGTCCTTTCCGGTACGGAAGAAATGAAACCCGCCCAAGTGGATTTTTCTTCTTTCTGGCGCACTTGGAATCTTTTGCAAGAAAAATTTGTTCCCACCTCAACCACTACCCTTGCCACAGACCAAGATAAAGTTTGGGGAGCCATACAAGGTCTGGCATCATCTTATAAAGACCCGTATACGGTGTTTTTGCCTCCCGTACAGGCGGAAATCTTTCAAGACGATGTCAGAGGTAATTTTGAAGGAGTAGGCATGGAAGTGGCAATGAAAGACGGAGCGCTCACCGTTATCGCCCCTCTTAAAGATACTCCTGCTTACAAGGCGGGTATCAAAGCCGGTGACGTCATCACGAAAATTGACGGTAAAAATATCGTCGGCTTTTCCACGGAACAGGCGATTGCCATGATTCGCGGCAAAAAAGGAACACCGGTTAAATTTGAAATCTACAGAGAAGGGAACAAAGAATCACTGGAGATTGTCGTTATTCGCGATACCATCGCCATTCCGACCATAAGCACTAAAATTCTGCCCGATGGAATCTTTGATATAGAGCTTTATAATTTTTCTGCCAGCTCGCCGGAATTATTCCGCCGAGCCTTGCGCGAATTTATTGATGCTCGAACAGACAAGCTTATTCTTGATTTGCGAGGCAATCCCGGCGGCTATTTGGAAGCGGCCATTGATATGGCGTCTTGGTTTCTGCCGATAGGCAAACCCGTTGTTACGGAAGATTTTGGCAAGAAACAAGAACCAGTCATTTACCGAAGCAAGGGCTATGATATTTTTAACGACAAGCTCCGCATGGTCATTCTTATTGATAACGGTTCGGCAAGCGCTTCGGAAATTCTCGCCGGCGCCCTTCGCGAGCACGGCATCGCTGTTTTGGCGGGGGAGAAAAGTTTCGGAAAAGGCTCGGTGCAAGAGCTCGTATCTGTTACGGGCGATACCTCTCTTAAAGTAACCGTGGCGCGCTGGCTTACTCCAGACGGCACTTCAATTTCCGCCCAAGGCATAGAGCCTGATTTCAAAGTTACGCTTGATAAAGACTTGTTTAAAAAAGGCGTGGATTCACAAGTGCAAAGAGCCGTCAATATCCTAAAAGACAACTCGTTCTGGCAGGCACGACAAAAGGTAGCATAATTCGGATATGAAAATTATTCTTCTAAAAGACATTCCGAAAGTCGGCAGGCGATTTGAAGTTAAAGATGTTTCGGACGGATATGCCGTAAATTTTTTGATCCCAAGAGCTTTGGCGGAAAAAGCCACTCCGCAAGCTTTGAATGAGCTCCAAAAGAAAATAAAGGCCGCCAAGACGGAAGAAAAAATTCAAGAAGAGCTTTTACAAAAGAATTTTGAGACCTTGAAAAATCTCCAAATCAAGATTTCCCGGCCGGGGAATGAGACGGGCCATTTATTTGCGGGTATTCATGAGGGAGACGTTTCAAAGGCCATAAAAGAGCAAGCGCATATTTCCGTGCCTGAACATTTAATAAAAATAGGACACTCCATTAAAACAGTGGGGGAGCATTCCGTAACTATTCAGTCCGGAGAGCGCCATACGAATATTGAGATTATCATAGAAAAAGAATAAACTTACGGGACTACGTCAAAAACTTTCTTTGATTTGGAGGTGCGGTTGAAATGGGTTTTGCGTTTTTCGCGAATGTGAAGCTTGCCGGCAACGAGAGAAAAAAGAGTTCTGTCCGAGCCCATGCCCACATTGAGGCCGGGGAGAATCTCGGTGCCCCTCTGGCGCACCAAAACAGCTCCGGCGGAGACCGTCTGTCCCGGATTCACTTTTATGCCAAGATATTTCGGATTTGAATCTCTGCCGTTTTTAGTTGTGCCGGCGGCTTTTTTATGTGCCATAATTTAATTCAACCACAGGTCATGAATATACCAAAAACGGGGGAGTGGCGCAAGGTCCTTGGTAATTTCTTGGCTAATAAGAAATTATACTGGTCGACGGTTGCTATTTTGTCCATTTTTCTTGTTTTGGGTCTCATTTTCTTGGATTTTGAGCTATCAAAAAGACCTCCCGTCACGATTTATACAGATACAAACATTTAAAAATGTTAGATTAGCCAAAAAGGCCAAAAAATGGTCTGATACTAGTGTCAGAATACGGCTAAAATAAAGGGTATTTTGGCACTTTTCCATAAAAAGTCCTTGACAAGAGATATGGAAACGTGCTATCATATAAGTAACCCAGTCAAGTGCTGGGGTTTTATTTTGGCCAAGGTTTATAGCAGATGTGAAAGAAATAACCTTTGCCTTTACCAGTTAATTAACGGCTTATCTTATCTTTAACAACTCTTGGTTTACTTGCGGCTAGTATCAGCATGAATGCGGCGGCAATGGTTCCAACAGATAGTTCCGCTCTTCCGCAAAGGCCAGTAATCACAATCACGAAAGTTCCGAAAGAGAAGACCATCAAGGAGCAGGTGGAGGGATATTTTGCAGATATTCCAATACTCATAAAGGTGGCACAGTGTGAATCACGCTTCCGCCAATATGATGCGAAAGGTGAAGTCTTCCGCGGCGTAGTTCCGGCTGACGTCGGCGTAATGCAAATCAATGAGAGATATTGGGGAGATACCGCCGATAAACTCGGTATAGACCTCCACACCACTCAAGGAAATATGATTTACGCCAGATACTTATATCAGAGGGAAGGTTTACGTCCGTGGATGTCTTCATCCTATTGCTGGACTAAAGGAACTGAGCTTGCGATAAACAAGTAAATCATTCAAACAAAAACCCGCCGAAAAGGCGGGTTTTTGTTTGAAATTTAATAAGAAGCCTTTGATATTTTCTTTTTGATAAAAACGGTTGTGACAAAAAATAAAGTAGAAATAATAGCGGAGAAAATACAATATAAGCACCAAGCGTTTAACACGAATCCTTGAATGTAAGTGAAATAAAGCGAACCAAAAAAACCAATTCCGGAAACAATGGTTAAAAATTTCAACACTTGTACGGAGTTTTTATTTTCTAAAAATACAAGTGAACCGATAAAAAGAGTTAAATAATAGGCGAGGCCCAAATAGGGGACAGGGATGCTAAAAATTACAGAATAAGAGCTTGTAGTAACCAAATCGCATTTGAATTGAATGATGCACGGCGGGATTAAGCCCATAAAATGCTCATACGAAAGAAAAAGTGCGTCTAAAAATCCTAGGGCAGACAAAACTACCAGAATGAGAGAATGTTTACCCCGTGAGATAGACGGAGTCGCCATCTCATGGGGTCTAGGGTGTGTTGCCGTCATCTTGCGAAGCGTTGAGTGCGCCATCAATTATCTTCTGAAGTTCTGCGCCTGTTTGAGGAAGAGTAATCAATTTGCCGTTTACGAACAGGGAAGGCGTGCCTGAGAGGTTAAGCGCCTGCGCTTCTGCCCTTTGCGCGCGAATTAAATTCTCAACGGCTTGCGAATTTGAATCCGCTTGGAATTTTACCAAATCAAGTTCCAAATTCCTTGCATATGTCGCAAAAAACTCTTCCGGCTTTGCGGATTGAGCCCATTCTTGCTGTTGTGCGTATAAAACATCAAGCATTTCAAAGAATTTATTTTGCACTCCCGCCGCTTCTGCCGCTTTGGCCGACGCGATGGCGTTATTGTGGATCTCAACCAATGGAAAATGTCTGTAAACAATTGCCACTTGACCTTTGTATTGCTCAAACACTTGTTTCAAAAGGGAAGCATAGACTGCACAAGCAGGGCACTGAAAATCGCCGTATTCAACCACCACCACTTTGGCGTTTAGATTGCCAAGAATATGGTCATCCTGCGAAACCGGGTATCTGACCAAATCTTGCGCGCCGGCAACGCTTGTCCCGCCTTGACGCGATGACAAACCAATAACAATAAAAGAAAGTGCCAAGAGCCCTACCAACCCCCAAATCCATTTGTTTTTCATCCCGACCATTCTACTGATAATTTTTGTTCACGCCATACTGCGACCGCGGCCCCTAACGGGATTCTTGAGAACATTATAGCTATAACTTTATAAAACCAAAGCCGCGGGGAAGTGCCCCGCGGCGTCTGGGAGGGATATGAACGGTCTGTCTCTGCCGAGAAGGTCAAGCAGTAACAGCTTGTGCGCGGCGCTGTACCAGCTCAATCAGGTTGTCGAGATTGCAGTAAACAATCCAACCCCTGACACCATCTTGGGTCACCACCAAATGGGGAATGACTTGATATCCGAAGGGACCTTTTGGGGAATTCCCTTGCTCAAAGTGAGGTCGAACCCTGGTTTCAACTTCGGTATCGGTAAACTCTGACCTCAGACCCGTAGCCCGTGCTTCATTGTAGGCACTGGCACGGGTGGGGAAGACCCCCTTCGACTCTTTCTTCATGCTGTTGATGGGTATGCCGGTGGCGACGAGAGCCACAAGCTCATACCAAGTTTCTACGCGTAGTTCTTGTGGCATCTTGTCCGCCTCGGGTAAAGAAAGTGTGGGTACAATTTAATCCGCGATAAACAATATCACATTTATAAGAAAAGGGAAGTGGCTAGGTTCAGACTATATGTCTGTCGCACAATATATCTTTTACGCATATACCTTATGCGACATTGGGGCTGGAAGTATCCCCCACCACAAAAAATAATTTTAATGAAGGGTATTTATTATTAAACAATTATCTGCGCAAAAGATATTCGCGATTGTGCAACATTACTTCCCCAATATCGCACAATCGCTCAAATTTTTAAAATTTGTTTTTTGTTAATCCAACAAACTTTCCCACCACTCGCCCGTGTGATTCAAAAACAAATACATTGTTCCGTAAACGGGCAATAGAGTAAAAAATAATATTTTTCTTACCATGATATTCTTTCGTTCGTTTAATCAATTACTACTTTGGCGGAATTACCACTTGAGCAATTTGTTTAAGAGCTTCTAAGATAAACGGTTTAACGCCGTTTGTCCACCAACCGCCGAAAATGGCGAAAAACCGGCCTAGGGTGGCTCCAAGACCTTCGTTTTGAACGCTTTTGACAACATCAAAATCGTAGGAATACCTAAGAATTAAGTACAAAATAAGGAGGACGAGGAAAAAGGGTATGAGTCCCCTATCGTCTTTCAAACTGAAATTGCGGCTTGTTTCTACCATATAAAATTATTATAACATTTGAAAATCGGTTTTTTAATAAGGTGTGGGCAAGTAAGCCAGCGGATCCAGATAGCCTCTTAAGGGGGCGGTTGGAATGGAAACATTCTTGCAAAACTTGCTTGAAGCGTATCTTTCCACTCTCACACCTTCGGTTGCAAAAAGCCCCAGATGGAGATGAGGGCCGGTTGAGAAACCGGAGCCGTTGGCCCCCGGATAACCTCCCGAAAAGCCTATAATTTCGCCTGTGGAGACCGTTTGGCCTTGAGTTACGCGAAAGGCCGACAAATGGGCGTAAAGGCTTGATAAACCGTTCCCGTGGCGTATAAGAATCCATCTGCCGTAGGAATAACAGCCTTTTTGGTCGTCTGTGTTGCCCGTGGCCGTGACCGTTCCCGAGAGGGCCGCTTTTACGGGCGTGCCGACAGTAGCCCGAAAATCCACTCCATTATGAGAACCTGAAACATAAAGGCGTTTTGCAGAGACCGTAGCCCCGAATTTTTGGGTAACGACATGAGGAATTATCGGCCAAGACAAAACGCCGGGGCGCTCCGCTGGCAACTTACTCGGGTCAATTGCTATCTGAAGCTGTGATTCATAATCAAACTGCTCCTGCTCAATTTGCCTACCCCTTTCAATATTCGCCTGCAACTGTTTTTGATAAGCCGACTCCAAACTTTTAGTGTCCACTAAAAGTTTTGTCTTGGCGGCCTGATTTTCCAAAACTATTTTTTGTTGGACCGTCAGATTATTTTGAGAACTCACCAACTCGTTTTTTTTCTGCTTAGACTCATTTTGCCGGTCGGTTAAGTCGGCTCTGGCTTGAAACAGCGCATCAATGTGGTCACCCAGATTGTCGTTAATTTTTTTGGCTGCTTCCACTTCATCCCAAACGTCAGCCAAAGTTTTATCCGATAAAAAATTTTCCACGATGGAGATTTTATCGGTCTCACTGATTTGTCTGATGAGCTCCGCCACCGCCTTTTTGCCCACTGAAATTTTTTGTTCCGCGCTTGAAATTTTTAAACCCAATTGCTGAATCTCGTATTGAGTCTTTGAGATATCCGTTTTGGTGGTTTTTATGTCGTTGCCGAGTTTTTTGGCGTTTTGGTCCAACACTTTTATGTTGGAAGACAGTGTCTTTGCCTGTTCCTCCTGAACATTTATTTGTTCCGTAAGTTTTTTGTTTTCTTCCTCCAATTGCACTTTTTCCTGTTTTTTCTGGTCAATCAATCTTTGCAATTCATCAATGGCAAGGGCGTGAGTGACTGAAAAGATCGTTAAGAATAGCAACAAACAATTTGCGGCCAGCAACTTGTATTTACTTTTGTAGTGCATGCTTGGCATTATTTAAGCGCACAAGCGTTTCTTCTTTTCCGAAGTAAAGCATCAAAGAAATTGGGTCTGGCGACATGTCTTTGCCGCACATTGCTACGCGCAATGGCCAAAAGAAACTGCCGCTTCCTATTTTTTCAGCCTCTTTATTCAAGGCCGTTTGGATGCTTTCTTTGGATGCATGAAAATCTACCTTTTCAATGGCAGAAATTATCAAATCAAAGTCACTCAAAGTCTTTTCTCCGGTATCTTTTTTCCAAATTAGAAGTTCGGAGCCAAAAATCGTTTCAATGAATAAATAATCCCACTCCCCTGCCTCAAGCTCGTTTTTCAATTCGCTTGCCACAGAAATTCTTTCAGCAAATAATTTTGCGGCTTTGCGCGCGGCTTCCAAATTTATTTTCAAATCCGCGGCGCGATTGGTGCTCAAAATCGCTTGAGCTAAATACTCATTTAGGAATTCTTCTCCTTTAAGTTTGAGGTGTTCTTTATTCATCCACTTCAATTTTTCTTCGTCAAAAACAGCCCCTCCTTTTTGCACTCTTTTCAAATCAAAAATTTTGATTAGTTCATCCAAAGAAAAAATCTCCAAATCTCCCCCCGGATTAAATCCAAGCAGCGCCAGAAAATTTACCATCGCTTCCGGCAAAAAACCCCTATCTTTGTAGTCGCTTATTGAAGTTGCCCCGTGGCGTTTAGAAAGTTTGGACCGGTCTTTGCCTAAAAGAAGCGGCAAATGAGCATAAATGGGCCTGGGAGCGCCCATGGCTTCCTGTATAAGGATCTGACGCGGAGTATTTGAAAGGTGGTCCTCCCCTCTTATGACGTGGGTTATGCCCGAAAGAAAATCATCAACGACAACGGCAAAATTATACAGGGGTTCCGTAACGCTTTTGGCAATCACAAAATCTCCAAGCTCGGTCGTATCAAAGGAAACTTGGCCGCGAATTTCGTCCTGGAAAGTTATTTGTTTGTTGGGATTTTTAAAGCGAAACACCTCTTCCCTCTTCCCCGGCTCTTTCTCTTGAGAAAGATAAATGACGCCTTTCTTTAAAAGTTTATTCAGTTCGCCGGTATAGACATTTGTGCGTTCAGACTGACGATATATTTCATCGTAAGACAAACCGAGCCACCCCATTCCTTCCAAAACATTTTTTTCAAACTCAAGAGTGCTTCTTTCTCGATCAGTATCTTCTATGCGCAAAATAAACTTGCCGTTATTTTGTCTGGCAAAAAGAAAATTAAAAAGGGCCGAACGAGCCGTGCCCACGTGCAGATTGCCCGTTGGTGATGGGGCGATTCTTACAACTGGATTAATATTCTTGGACATTTTTGGCTTGTTCTTGTTCCGCGGCCAATTGTTCCCGCAAAAGTTCTTCGGTTGTCTTATCGCTCATCACAACGTTGTCCGGAATATTTTCTTGTGAGGTGAATACGATTCCCGGCTTCTTTGGAGACTCTTCCTTTCCTTTTTGTGCTTCTGCCATTGCGGTTTCCGGCAAAATTTTTGCTTTTTTCTGCCTCTGGCCGTGAGTTACCGCCAACCGAAGCAAAATTTCGGCAATTTTAGTCGCCGCATCCGGCCTCACAAACTTTTTAGCAGCCGCGCGCATTTTTTCACTCAGAGCCTTATCTTCAATAATTCTCGTTACTTCCGAAACGAGTACATGGGGCTTCAGGTTTTTTTCATCAATGACGATGGCGGCCCCGGATTCAGCGTAAGTATAGGCGTTTCTTTCCTGATGATTGCCGTTTGAGCTCGCAATAGGAACGACAATTGACGGCATTCCCCACCAGGCAATTTCAAACAGAGTGGAACCGGCGCGAGTGATTGCCGCTTGAGCAACCCCGGCGCACATTCTCATGGACAGCGTATTTAGATAATCAAAGGGTTTGTAACGGTTCTTGTGCGGGCTTTCCGAAAGCAAAGTGTCGGCCGTCATAGAAACTTCTTGAAAATGCTCTTTGCCGGTTTGATGAATGATTTGAAATTTTTTTACAAGCTCCGGCAAAGCGTCAAGGATAGTGTTATTGATAATTTTCGCGCCAAGCGAGCCGCCCAAAACCAGAATGACCGGTGTGGCATCTTCAAGCTTCAAAAACTCTCTTGCGCCGGAGGTTAAAGGAACTCTTAACTCCTCTCTAACCGGATGCCCCGTGACAACAACTCTGCCTTCGGCTTTTGCTTTGGGAAAATATTCAGCCGCTTGCGGATAAGATACCGCGATTTTTTTGGCGAACTTACCCGCCCACATATTTGTTCGGCCGGGCACCGTGTCTGATTCATGAATCATTACGGGAATGCCTAAAAAACGAGCGGCGATAAGAGCGGGAAAAGAAGCAAAGCCGCCTTTGCCAAAAACCGCATCCGGAAAAATTGAATAAATTTTGAACAATGATTTGAGAACACCCCAAATAGTTTTAAAAATATCCGTAACATTTAAAACAGAAAAATATCTGCGTATTTTTCCGGCGGCAATCGGGATATAGGCAATGTCATGTTCAAAAAGGATGCCTGTGTTGTAGGGATTATTTGACATGAAAAAGAGCTCAATTGAAACAAGTTTGAGCTTTTTGGTGAACTCTCTAATTGCTTCGGCAACCGCAATAACCGGATAAAAGTGTCCGCCGGTGCCTCCGCCAGTAAGTACTATTTTCATTGTTTTTTACGCCCGTCTTCGCGAAACAGATAGCACTATGCCCATTTCAGCCAAGACCACAAGAAGGGCGGAACCGCCGTGGCTTACAAAAGGCAAGGTTATGCCCGTTAAGGGCAAAACCCCAAGCATTGCCCCTATGTTTAGAAATGCTTGGGATATAAGAAGTATAACAATGCCGACAACCAAGAGTCTACCGAAAGAGTCCTCCGTGTGGGCGGCCACTTTGAGACCGCGCATGGAAAACAGCACGAAAATGATGACAATTGCGGTACTGCCGATAAAACCGAATTCCTCGGCGGCTACGGCAAAAATTGAATCTCCTATCGGTTCCGGAAGATAGGTGAATTTTTGAATGCTTTTACCGAATCCTTTGCCGGTTAAACCTCCCGAACCGACGGCAATCAAAGATTGCTTGACTTGAAACCCTGAACTTAATTCTTTGGTGTTTGGATGAATGAAGGTTGAAAATCTTTCCCTGACATAAGGCCGTTCAAAAGCAAGAAGGGCAAGAAGGGCCGCTCCTATAAGGGCCATCATCAGAACGTGCTTTACTCTACCTCCGGCCGCAAAGTAAATCGCAAGGGCCGCGATGGTGGTAACAACAAAGTTGTCGGTGTCCGGTTGAAACAAAAGTATGACTCCGACCGTCAAAATAATTATTACCAAAGGCAAAGTGCCTTTCCTGAAAGTTTGAGCGGAACCCTTTTTGGCCGAATACCAAGCGGACAGAAAAATAATGGCGGCGATTTTTAGCAATTCAGACGGCTGAAAAGTAAACGAGCCGATTGAAATCCATCGTGTCGCGCCGCCGTGGGCAAAACCTAAATCCGGCACAAAAACCAAAAGTGTCATTGCTGTGCCTGCAATTAAAATCGGCCAGGCAAGTTTTTTAAAAACGTGATAATCAATGCGGGAAAAAACTATGCAAGCAACCGTGCCCAAAAAAAGACCGAAAAAGGTTTGAGAAAACGCCACGCTTGAAAATTGCTCGCCGTTTTTGGCCAATAATCCAAGCGAAGCGGAGTTAAAAATGATAAATCCGCCGATAACCAGAATGCCCAAAAGCATTGCTAGATATTTGTCCACCGGCCGGCGTTTTGCGTAAGAAAACATTGCTTCAACCCACTAGGGCAAGCACCACTCCCAAGAGAGCGGAGATTATTCCCACAATCCAATAACGCATTGTCACTTTGTAAGACGGCCAACCAAGGGCTTCAAAGTGGTGGTGAAGAGGAGCGACCATAAAAACTTTTTTGCCTCTTAATTTTTTGGAGGCGATTTGAATGATATTGGAAGCAACGGTTATCACCAAAGGCAAAGCAATAATCGGCAGAACGAAAACGCCGTAGCCGCCGCCCAGAGCATCCGTCATGAAAGCCACCACAGCAAGGGTTACGGTAAGGGCCATTGAGCCGGTCTCTGTCATGTAGAACCTCGCCGGCGGAATATTAAACCAAAGAAAAGCCAAAATAGCCCCGACGATTACAAGACAAAAGGCCGCCAAATTTATTTGTTGCTGATAAAAAGCAATGCCCGCATAAGCGGCGAAAATGGTCGCAAAAATTCCTCCCGACAAGCCGTCTATGCCGTCTATTATGGTTCCTGAATAAGTGGCCAGTGTCACTAACGCGAAAAAAGGGATGAACCAAAGTCCCAAGTCAAAACCGCCAAAAATGCCGGGCGTGCCCAAAGTTGAAATGCCAAGCTTGTCATAGAACCAGTATCCGCAGAAAAGTCCTATGAGAACCACCGGCCACAGTCTTTGTTTGAGGGAAAGGCCGCCGGAAAACTTTTCTTTTTTACTGGCGCGAATATTTAAAATGTCGTCAATGAGACCGACAATTGCGCCGACCATAAGGGTCATCAAAGGAATCCATGTCTGATTGCGTGACAACAAATCTAACTTATCAAAAACGGGGCTTAAGGTTACTTTATCCAAAACCCAAAGACCAGCAATTGTGATAAAAGCGGAAATCCAAATTATCATGCCTCCCATTCTCGGAGTGCCGGTTTCTTTTTCTTTATGAAGTTCATTAAAAACGACTGCTTCAGTGCCGTCCAAGGCGGTTTTCCCCGCCTGTTTCTTCCACATCTTCCGAGAATAAAGAAAGTCGGAAATGACGGGCGTAATGGCAATGCCAAGAATGAAAGAGATGACGGAAGGAATGAATATTTTTACAATGTCGGCAATCATATTTCTTATTTTACCCCCTCACCAAATTTATTAGAAGAAAGGATGGCAGACACTAACTTTCGGACATCCGTAAATCTTCCCTTTTCGCTTGAGCCCAAAACCACCACGACATACGGGTTGCCAAGACCCGGGTCAAAAACGACAGCAAGGTTTCCTTGAGATAATTCAGTAAAGCCCGTTTTGCCGCCAATGAGCCCGGGAATGAACGGCAACGCCTCGTTGGTGTTCACGGCCCGATGTTTCAAGCCGTTTTCAGAATTGACCGTTATTGTTTCGTATCTTGTAGCAGAAATGAGCTCTGGTTTGGTTTTTAAAATGTGGGCAAAAAGATTTGCCATGTCGCGGGCCGTTCCGTAAGCGCCGGAACTTACCGAATTACCGTCTAAGCCGGAGGAGTTTTCAAAGAGAAAACCGGTAAGACCCAGGTCGTGAGAAACGGCGTTCATCTTTGAAGAAAAATCTACCCCTTGCGGTAGCAGGGCTTTTGCCGCACTTGCTAAAGCGGAAGCGGCGTCGTTTGAAGAACCAACCAAAGTGAAATCTATAAGATTTTTCAAAGGAAACTTTTCACCAATTCGCAAGCCCGAGTCCCCTTCGGTTTTTATATCATTGCTTCCGACCGTAACTGTTGCGCCGTCTTTAAGAATACTGGCGGCGGTAAAAACCGTCATAAGTTTTGTAAGAGAAGCGAGCGGTCTTGGCGACAAATCATTTTTACTGAAAATAATTTTTCCGGTTTTCACGTTTAGGACGATTGCTGACTGCGCTTCTATGTCAATATTCAAAAAAGCTGACGCATATTTTGGCGGTTCAACTCCTTTTTCTTTCTGGCTTGATAAGGATAGGGTCAAAAGGACGATAAGAACCGCCATCAGCGCCCCAATGGCGATTAAAAATTTTCTGTTAGAGGTTTTCTGTAAAGTTTCATCCATCGTCTTCTTTTGCGGTCTTAATGGTACTCTCCAATCTTTCATCTAGTTCCGTCGTCAAAGTGCCATATTCCGGCAATTCATTGGCCTCCCTAATGCCCAAGAAACCCAAAAGCTCATGAGTTGGTTTGTAAATGTAGCCCTGCCCGCTTCGTTCTAATCTTTCTATAAGACCACGGGAGACCAGGGCTCGCAAAATGTATTGTGATTGAACGCCGCGAATAAAATCAATCTCGCGGCGCGAAATTGGTCCTTTGTATAAAACAATGGTAAGAGTTTCTAAAGAAGCTTTGCTCAATTCCCTTTCAAGTTCTTCTTTACGTATCGCTTCAATAAGAGGTGATGCCTCGGGCGCGGTCATAAGAGAAAGCGACTCGCCGTTGTCAACGGCGGCCACTCCCCCGTTCCACTTTGTTTTAAGGGTGTCTACGGCGCTCTCAAGAGTTTTACCGTCAACTTTTAAAATCTGGCAAAGCTCATCACGAGAGACCGGCTCCCCCTTATAAAAAAGTATGGCCTCAATATTATTTAGTAATTCGTTATTCATTGTTGATTGCCGTAGGCCGGTGTTGCCGCGGTCTTTGATTCTATGAGTATTTCAGCTTTCGGACTTTTTTGGATGGCTTCAACGACCCCCCTTTTGACAAGTTCCAAGAGAGCCAAAAACATCACAATTAAGTTTTTCTTGGCCTCGGGAGGCATTTTGTGTTTGTGGCCGTGCGTTTGGCCGCCGTGTTCTTTTACCAAGCTGGCAAAGGATATCTTCATGGCTTTTTCCAAGCGCTCACCCAAAGAAATAATCATTTGTTCAAGCGAGACAACTTTCGCGACTGACACGGAATCCATTTTTTCAATCTTGGGAATTAAATTAATCACTTTTTCAAACGCTTCACGGAGATTTGCAATGGTAACTCCCTCTGACGGCGCAAAAATTATTTCAAAATCTTTTCTTTCAAGGGGAACGTACAAGGGCGCATTTCCCCATCTTCCCTTAATATGTTTGGAAAGTTCTCTCATACGCGCGTAAAGGGCGAGGCGGCGCTCCAAACTTTTGGCATCTTCTTCCTCTTCGCCCGTCAGAATCAAGCCCGGCAAGAGCGAGCGAGATTTAATGAGAAGCAAAGTCGAGGCCACGGTTAAAAATTGCGCCGCCTCGCCCATCGGAAAATTTTCCTGTTTCTCAATATAAGAAATAAAATCGTCTGCCACTTTGGCGAGCGAAATATCATGTATTAAAAGTTTGCGCTTCTCTATCAGCTCATAAAGAAGCTCAATCGGCCCGACAAAATCTTGTTCCTTCAAATCAATGGTAAAATCCGGCATTATTTTGCAATCTTTATGCCCAGCTCCTTTAGTTGTTTTTGGGATACCTCCGACGGCGAATCCATCATCAAGTCTTTGCCCTCTCCCGTTTTGGGGAAGGCAATCACTTCACGAATATTTTGCTCGTTCTGAAGAATCATCATCAGGCGGTCAAAACCCCAAGCAATTCCTCCATGCGGCGGCGTACCGGAGGCCAATGCTTTAAGCATATGGCCGAAATTTTTCTCAATTTCCTCATTTCCGTATCCGATAATCTCAAAAACCGCCCGTAATGCTTCAGGTTTATGGTTGCGAATACTGCCCCCGCCGATTTCAAGCCCGTTTACGACAATGTCGTATTGAGCAGCAACGATATCTCCAACGTTTTTTTTGTTAATCAAAGATTCTTCATATTCGGGTTTTGCGGCTGAAAAAGGATTGTGCGTAAAAGTCCATTCGCCCCTTGCCTGCGCGTTGTCAGATTTGCCGGTTTTCTCAAAAAACGGAAAATCTACTATCCAACAAAATGCTAAAAGATTCGGATCATTTTTATCGTTGCGGATATCAGGACGGTCGTTGCCGTACTTTTCCACCGCATCGCGATGACTGATTCTCGGAAACGGAATATCTTGGATTGTTTTCTCGGGATAAAGTTCTTTGACAATACCGACCAAAAGTTCCTCATTGAGTTTCATTACTTCTTCCTCTCCGACGAAACTCATTTCAAGGTCAAGTTGGGTGAATTCCGGCTGGCGGTCGCCTCTGGTGTCTTCATCGCGCATGCACTTAGGAAACTGAAAATATCTTTCAAAGCCGGCTGTCATCAAAAGTTGCTTGTATTGCTGCGGCGATTGAGGAAGTGCGTAAAATTTCCCCGGATACAGACGGGAAGGGACAACGTAATCGCGCGCGCCTTCGGGGGTGGATTTTGTAAGCAACGGCGTTTCTATTTCCGTAAATTTTCTTTCGGTCAAAAAATTCCTGATGTACTGCAAAACGCGATGGCGCGCGCGGATGTTTTGCTGAAGCCTTGGGCGGCGCAAATCAATATACTTATACGCGAGTCTGGACTCTTCTCCGATCTCTTTGCCGTCTGACGTGACATCAAATGCGGGTGTTTCGGCTTTATTGAGTACGGTGATTTTAGTAATCTCAAGCTCTATGTCGCCATTTTTTTCTGTTGTATTTTTATTTTTTTCAGGTCTTTCATTCAGTACCCCGACAATCTCAACCACCCATTCAGTGCGCATTTCCTTGCCTGTTTCCATCGCCTCATTTTGATTCGGGTGAATAACTGCCTGTACCTTGCCGGTCATATCCCTGATATCAAGAAAAATGAGCTTGCCCTGGTCTCGCCGCGTATCCACCCAGCCGGCAATTTTTACTTCTTTGCCTATATGACCGTGCAATTCCTCTATAAGAATTCTTTTCATATTAACTATGATGAATTAGCCCGACTTTTCCCCGCACCTCTATCATCTTTTCGTGAACGACTTTTCTCATTCTCTCCCCTCCTTCGCGGATTATTTTCTCCACTTCTCTTTCTTTACCAGCCCATTCGGCGCGCTTTTCGCGCAAGGGTCCGATAAATTTTTTCAAACTGTCTATTAAAATTTCTTTTGATTCCTTGTAGCCGATTTTTCCGTCTTCATATCGTGCTCGTAAATCTTCAAGTTGAGCGCTCGGGGTTACTAAAGTGTGTAATTTAAACACGGTGTCTTTTTCGGAATCCTTTGGCTCATTCACGCCTTTTGAGTCTGTGGGAATGCCCATCACCGCTTTTTCTATTTCTTCGTTCGTGGCAAAAAGAGGAATGATGTTGTTGTGGCTTTTGCTCATCTTTTGGCCGTCGGTTCCCGGGACTGTGGCAACCGTTTCAATAATTAAGGCCTCGGGCCGCGCAAATGTTTCGCCGAAAGTATTGTTGAATTTTTCCGCCACGTCCTGGGCGATTTCCAAATGCTGTTTTTGGTCAGCCCCGACCGGCACCACATTGGCATCATGCGCCAAAATATCCGCCGCCATGAGCATCGGATAATTAAAGGTACCGGCATTGACCTCTTTTTTCTTTGCTTCTGCGTCCTTGAAGGCGTGCGCGCGAGAAAGATACGGAACAGAGGTCAAACATTCAAAAATCCACGCCAGTTCTGCCACGTGAGGCACGTCGGATTGCAAATAAATAGCAGCTTTGCTTGGGTCAATACCGACAGCTAAAAAATCCAAAACGACATCAAGGGTTTGCTCCTTCATCTTTTGGGCATCGCGAACGGACGTGAGAGCGTGCAAATTGGCCACAAAAAAACGGCACTCGTACTCGTTTTGAAACGCCACAAACTGTTTCAGGGCCCCAAAATAGTTCCCAATATGAAGCGTGCCCGTCGGCTTCACCCCCGATACCAAAATCCCTTTTGACATAATTGAAATAATAGCAGAAAAGTGGCTCTTTGCAGGCTTTTTTTACATTTCCTATTTTCTACTTGACAAGTAGATATTATATATGATACAATTACAATTGGGAAATAACCGTGGCCTTGCCACAGGAGCTCTATAAATGACCCGCGAACAGTTCGCTCGGACGTTCCGTTGGGACAAGATCATGTGGGTAATGGGCTTCGTGAACGTTGTTGCGCTTCTGCCACAACCGGTCGCAATCGTCCGGACCCACAACGTTTCCGGTATCTCCGTTGGGATGTTCGTTTTATTCATTCTGGTACAGGCATCGGTGGCAACCGAGTCCTTCATCAAACGTAGCTACGGACTGATGTGCTCGATGATTGTCTCCGTGCTCCTGAGCATGACGACCATTGGGCTCGTATTGTACTACCGCTAACCGCTCGCAGGAACCCCCGTGTTCCTAGCGAGCGGTTTCTGTTTATCAAAATGAGTGCAATTGCACTCATTTTGATGATTCATTTTATATTCCTTCTTTTTTCAACTCTTCAATATGTTTCCTTGCTTCTTTTGAAAGTTTTTTAGGCATCTCTATTTTTACACGCAAAAGTATGTCTCCTCGCCTGCCGCGAACCTGCGGCACGCCGCGCTCTTTTATGCGAATAATGTCGCCGAATTTCACTCCTTCCGGAATTACAACACGCGCCGGGCCATCTAAAGTATCCACGCTAATTTCCGCGCCCAAAAGAGCGTCGCTCAATTTCACACTCAAATCACCGGACAAATTCGCCCCGTTTTTGACAAATCGCGGATGAGTATCAACTCGCACCCCTACATACAAATCGCCCGTCTCGCCCCCGCGTACTGCCTCTCCCATTTTTGAAAGCCTCAACACTTCCCCGTCATTAATGCCAGCCGGAATTTTCACAGAAACTATTTCATCTTTTTCAATTACACCTCTGCCTCTGCACAACGTACACGGTTTTTCAGGCATCTCGCCCGCTCCCGCGCATACCGTACAAATTCGCTCCGTTGCGATAGAACCCAAAATGGAACGGCGCACTTCTTTTACCGAGCCCCCGCCTTTACAAGTTGAACAGGTTTTCATTTTTGAACCGGGTTCGGAGGCGGAGCCTTTGCACCTATCACATACTGCGTGATGACTTATGCGTACTTTCCTCTCGGAACCAAACACCGATTCTTCAAACGGAATTCTTATTTCCACATGAATATCCGCACCCCGCGTGTCACGCCTGCCCCTCCAACCTCCGCCGAACAAGTCGCCGAATATATCTCCCAAATCAAAATCAAAACCGCCTTGATTGAAGTTAAATCCTCCTTGGCCAAATTGTTGTGTAAATTGTGAAAAATCAAAACCTTGGCCGCCTTGAAAACCCTGCCCAAAGTCTCCAAAGGCGCCGGACCCCATCATGTCGTATTGGGTGCGCTTGTTGTCATCGGAAAGTATGGAATAAGCCTCGCTCACCTCTTTGAATTTTTCAGAGCTTCCTGTTTTCTTGTCCGGATGATATTCATGCGCGAGCTTCCTGAACGCTCTTTTTATGTCGTCTTTGGAGGCTTTCTTATCAACGCCTAAAATTTTATAATAGTCCTTTTTCATCTTTTGTTTTACTTGCCTTTATTTTTGTTATTTTGCCAGATACATCAAACAATTTACTACGATATATCGTAGTAAATTATTCCTGTGAATTTTCCGGAGTTGATCCTGTTGGCGGAGTTTCAGGCGGTGTTTGCTGGTTCTGCTGCATCGCCTGGCCGACTTTTTGCAATTCTTGAGAAAGTTCCTCAGTCGCCTTTTTAATATCATCAAGAGTGCCGGTATCTTTCACCGATTTGAGTGCGGAAATTTTACCTTCTACGTTTGTCTTCACCTCAGCCGGCACTTTATCTCCCGCATCTTTAAGTGCTTTTTCGGAAGTGTAAATCAATTGTTCTGCCAAATTACGCGCCTCGGCAATGTCCTTCTTTTGCGCATCATCTACGGCATGGGCCTCTGCGTCCTTTTTCATCTTTTCAATTTCGTCCTTTGAAAGAGCCGAGCGCGCTTCAATTCTGATTGATTGTTCCTTGTTTGTTGTTTTGTCTTTCGCCTTAACATTAAGGATGCCGTTGGCATCTATATCAAACGTCACTTCAATTTGGGGCATACCGCGCGATGCCGGCGGAATACCGTCTAAGATAAATCGGCCGAGTGACTTATTGTCCGAGGCCATTGGTCTTTCTCCTTGAATGATATGAATTTCAACCGAAGTTTGATTGTCCGCGGCGGTTGAAAATACTTGCGAGCGCGAGGCCGGAATGGTGGTGTTTTTTTCAATGAGTTTTGTCGCCACCCCGCCCATTGTTTCAATACCGAATGCAAGCGGGATAACATCCAAGAGAAGAATATCTTTGACGTCCCCCGCCAAAATGCCCCCCTGAATTGCCGCGCCGAGAGCTACCACCTCATCGGGATTAATCGTTCTGTTTGGTTCTTTGCCAAAGAATTTTTTAACGGCTTCAACCATGGCGGGCATTCTGGTCTGGCCGCCCACCAAAATCACTTCGTCAAGCTCATTCACTTTAAAAGGCGACGCTTCCATGGCACGTTTGGTAATGGTCATGGCGCGGTCAAGAAATTCCTGCGCCAACTCTTCAAGTTTCGCGCGAGTCATTTTAATAAGAAGGTGTCGCGGGCCGGAAGCGTCCGACGTGAGAAAAGGAATATTTACTTCCGTTTCTGTGGCCGTAGATAGCTCTATTTTGGCTTTTTCCGCTCCCTCGTCCAAACGCTGAAGAGCCAACGGGTCTTTGCGAACATCAACCCCGGATTCTTTTTTAAATTCATCCGCGAGCCAGTTGATGATTTTTTGGTCAATATCTTTGCCTCCCAAATGCGAATCGCCGTCCGTTGATTTCACTTCCACCACGTCATCCCCCACTTCCAAAATTGAGATATCAAAAGTGCCGCCGCCAAAATCAAAAACGGCAATTTTCTCGTTTTTCTTTTTATTCAAACCGTAAGCGAGAGCCGCGGCCGTCGGTTCATTAATAATCCTTTTGACATCAAGGCCAGCGATCTGTCCGGCATCTTTGGTGGCTTGTCTCTGCGCGTCGTTAAAGTACGCGGGCACCGTGATAATCGCCTCCGTGATTTTTTCTCCAAGTTTTGCTTCCGTATCCGCCTTTAATTTTTGCAAAATCATTGCCGAGATTTCCTCCGGCCTGTAATTTTTGTCTCCCATTTTTACCAGCACTCCGCTTTTATCTGACTTTGATACTTCAAATGGCACAACCGCTTTGTCTTTTTGAACGCCCGCGTCATCAAACTGATGGCCCATGAAGCGCTTAATGCCAAAAACGGTATTTTTGGGATTGGTGACGGCCTGTCTTTTTGCCAAGAGGCCCACCAAACGCTCGCCCGTTTTAGAAACAGTGACAATAGAAGGCGTGGTGCGCGCGCCTTCGGCATTTTCAATAATTTTAGGATTGCCGACCTCCATTACGGCAACCGCCGAAAATGTCGTACCCAGATCAATGCCTATGATTTTTGCCATATTTCTATTTATGAATTAACTTTAGAGCTCTTACTATAAACTGAAACCCGTGCGGGACGCAAGACTTTTCCGTTTAAGGCAAATCCTTTCTGCATCACATTAGCCACCATATGGTCCCTCTCTTCCAAATCCGTATCTTGAGTTTCAATGGCTTCATGCAACTTTGGGTCAAACTGCTCTCCCACCGGATTTATTACAGAGACACCAAGTCTTTTCAATATTGACAAAACCTGAGACAAAATTGCATCAGTTTCTTTGTTTCCGGGCCCCGCCTTCTCAAGCGAATCAATAACGGGCAAAAGTTCCTTTATGAAGGCCGCTTCCGCTTGAGTCCTTCTATCCTTCATTTCATCTTCGTCTTTTTTACGAAGGTTTATGAAATCCGCTTGCGCTCTTTGCCAATTATCTAAATATTCTTTGGCTTTTTCTTCCGCGGCCTTTAATTTTTCTTTCAGACGTTTTGCCTCCGGCAAAGTATTGCCTTCGCCGTCTTCAGGCACAAACTCCTCAATCTCATTATCTTGGTCGTCTTTTTTCATACTTCGTTTTTTTATTTTACACTAGAGCGAGGGGTGTTTCCTAAAAGGGGCTCTCGGAAAACGGCGGTTTGAGAGTGAGCAAAAAATCAGCAGATTTTTATGCGTACCCTTTTGGGAAACGCCGCGAGCAACCTTTATCGCTTGCTCCACTGCGGCGCTTTTCTGGCTTTCTTCAAACCGAATTTGCGGCGCTCTTTCATGCGCGGGTCTCTTTTAAGGAATCCTCCCTTCTTTATGGTTTTGCGCAATTCCTGATTAAATTCAATCAAAGCGCGGCCAATGCCGTGTGCCGCCGCATCCGCTTGAGATGCAATTCCCCCGCCCTTAACTTTCACGCTTACATTCGCGCCGTTTTCCATTTGGGCGATTTTCAAAGGTGTCAAAACTTTTTCGCGCCATTCCATTACTGGGAAATACTCATGCATCGGCTTGCCGTTTATTGAAATTTCCAGACCTTTTGCTTTTGAAAGTCGCACTCGTGCAACGGAAGTTTTTCTTCGTCCGATTGCTTCAAAATATTCTTGCCCCTTCAAGTTTTTTGAAGAAAAAGTTGCTGGGGTTTTTGTAGTAGTCTTTGTTGACATAATACTAATCTTTAACTGTCAATCTTTTCATCCTTGGTTTTCTTAATTTATTTCTCGGCAACATTCCGTCAATTGCTCTTTTAACAATTTCTTCAATGCCCCTGCGTGCGATCAAATGTCCCATCGCTTCTTCTGTCAGCCCTCCCGGATATTGTGAATGGGCGCGATATATTTTTTCTTTCTTTTTCTTTTCGGTGATTATCAAATGAGAGGCATTCTCAATAACAACCTTTGTATTCCCCTCTTTATTTGGCGCGTAAGAAACTTCAGTCTTGCCCATTAACACTCTGGCGGCTTCGCTCGCCACTCGGCCGAGCTTCTTGCCTTTTGCGTCAATTGTGTAAACGTCGTTTGTCATATTTCTATACAAGTTCAATATAAGCCCGGAAACTTCCGTCTTTCAAACGTCGCACGGTTTTAATGATGCGCGTGTAACCGCCCTTGCGGTTTTTGTATTGGAGGGCAATTTTTTCCATAAGTTTGCCCGCCTGTTTTTCACCAACCTGCCCAATAAGAAATCTGCGATTGGCCAAAGTGCCCGTTTTCGCGCGAGTTACCAATCTTTCAACATAAGGTCTCACTTCTTTTGCTTTTGCTTCGGATGTTTCAATCCTGCCCCGCAAAATAAGAGAGGTCGCTAAATTTCGCAACAGCGCGTTGCGCTGATTTCTTTCTCTGCCTAACGACCTTTTATTCTTGTGATGTCTCATTGTTTTTCTTGCAACTAGCAACTAGCGACTTTCTAATCTTTCAACGTGATGCCAAATTCTGATAATGCTTTTCTGATTTCCTGGATACCTTTGGCGCCCAGACCCTCTACCTCAAGCAAGTCTTTTTCTTTTTTGCGGGCAAGACCGCCAACGGTGCGAATGTTTGCGTTGGACAAAGCATTCAAGGTGCGCGCCGAAAGCCCGATGTTTTCAATGCGAGTCTTCAAAGCGTCGGTGTCCGGCTCTTTTGCCTCCATTATTTCGCCCGCTTTCATTTCTCTCACCGGCAACGGTTCTTCTTCCTTGAAACCGACAATCGCTTTCAGCTGATTGATCATTATTTCAATGGATTTTTCAAGAGCTTCTTTCGGAGTAATGGTCCCGTCTGTCTCAATAAAAAGGCGCAAGCGGTTAAAGTCTGTTCTATCGCCTACGCGCATTTGCTCCACTTCGTAGCTTGCTCTCCTGATTGGTGTAAAGATGGCATCCAAAGCAAGGGCGCCAATGTCCATTCTGGTTTTCTGAATAGTCTCGCGGGACATATAGCCAATGCCGCGCTCAACGGTCATCTCCACGTCAATATTTGCCTTGCCGTCAGCCAAAGTGCAAATTTCCTGTTCGGGATTAAGAATTTGGACCTGCCCGGGGGCCTCAATGTCTTGGGCGATTACCGCCTTCACTCCTTTCGCTCGCAGAGATAATTTAACCGGCTCTCCGGAGTTCATTATCATACGCACCTTTTTCAAATTCAGGAGAATGGTTATCACGTCTTCTTTGACTCCCGGGATAACCGAAAATTCATGCTCAATGCCCGCGATTTTTATTTGGGTGATGGCGGCGCCGGGCAAAGAAGACAAAATGATGCGTCTCAAAGAGTTTCCAAGCGTATGGCCATAACCCGGGTAAAGACCATCTATCTCGTACACGCCGGAAAAGCTTTCTTCAGATACGATTTTCGGTTTAGAAGGCAAAACAATTGACATGTCGTTCATAGTTTTATTTTCACCCTCACACTAAATTTACTGATAATTTACTGGGCGACACGCGGGTGAATAACCCGGCCCTATTCGGGCCAGTGTCGCCGATAATTTTTGTCATTGTTTGGTTTATTTTCATTTTATTTTTTATTATTTAGTAAATTTAGTGTGGGGGGTTTATCTTGAGTAATATTCAAGCACTGCGTCTAAATCAAACTGAAGTTCTGCCGCGCCGATTTCCGGAAGAGCGACAACCTCCGCAACCATTTTTTCGGCATCACATTTAAGCCAAGCCGGAAAAGCGTAAGTTTTCGCGTTTTCGGAATAATCAGCAAACATTGGAGACGATGAGCTCTGCGGCCTGACAGAGATGACGTCTCCCTTTTTCACAGAGAAAGACGGTTTGGTAACCCTTTTGCCGTTTACAAGAATGTGCCCGTGTGACACCGCTTGTCTGGCAGAGAGTCTGGTGGGACGGAAACCGGCGCGGAAAACCGCATTGTCCAATCGTGACTCAAGTTTGCTGAAGAGAAGTCCTTTGCCGTGAGCTTTTTTCTTCGTGAGTATTTCTTTTACATATTTTGAGAATTGTTTCTCCGAAAGTAAATACGTGTATCGGGTTTTTTGTTTTTCTAAAAGCTGTAAACCGAACTCCGTCTTGGGCTTTGCGGGCACCATTCCCAAACGTTCCTTTTTGGAAAGGTTAAGCGCATATTTCTGAGTCTGCGTTTTTTCAAATACCGGGGTTCCGAGACGGCGTGCAATTTTGTATTTTGGTCCAACTTTCATAACTTTATAACTTTAAACTTTTTCGCTTTATACTCTTCTCGGTTTTTTGGGCTTGGGACCATTATGCGGAACCGGGGTCATATCTCGAATAGTCTCTAAAATAACCCCTTTTGTAAGAAACCCCCTTATGGAGGATTCTCTTCCGGAACCTACACCTTTAACAATCACGCCCACCTTTTTAAGCCCGGCGGTCTGCGCTTTTTGGGCCATAAGCTCGCCTACCTTGGCGGCGGCAAAGGGGGTGCCTTTTTTGGCGCCCTTAAAACCCAAAGAACCCGAAGAAGACCAAGCAATGGTGTTTCCTTTGGTGTCGGTTAAGGTCAGTTTTGTGTTGTTATAGGTTGACTCTACGTAAAGAGTGCCTGCCTCCGTCCTTTTTTTAGACGAAGAAACAGGCGCTGAAGAGCGACCCTCTCCCTCTTGGGCTTCAGTTTTTACTATTCTTTTTTTACCCATTATTCAACCGTAACTCAATCACATCTCACCTAAAGAAAGCTCAAAAACCCCTTGGTAAACGTGAGAAATACATTGTATAGAAGTCCTGTGATTTTGGCAAGGGGGTGGTTCGCTTTCTAAAGTGAGGGGGGTTTCTTGAAAAAGACTGTGTAGCGCGGCGGCGCGAGGATGAGCAAATTTTCAGCAGAAAATTATGCGTACTTTTTCAAGAAACACTTTGAACGACCTATTACTTTTTCTCCGCCGCCTTTCTGCCCGTGCCCATTGTTTTTCTGACATTCCCGCGGCGAGTGCGTGAATTGGTTTTTGTTCTTTGACCTCTGACCGGTAAAACTTTTGCGTGCCGCAAACCACGATACGCTTTTATATCTTTCAAACGCTTAATGTTCCCTGCAACTTGACGCTTTAAATCGCCTTCTAAAGTAAAAGATTCAACAACTGAGCGGATCTTATTTTCTTGTTCAACGGAAAGATTTTTGGGGCGAATACCAAAATCCACGCCCGCTTTTTTAAGAATTTCCTGGGCGCGAGAACGGCCAATACCATAAAGAGCGGTCAGACCGATCTCTAAACGTTTATTTTCAGGAATAGTTATACCGAGTAGTCTCATGGAAAAATTAACCTTGTCTTTGTTTATGCCGCGGGTTTGCTTTGCAAATAACATAAACAACGCCGCGTCTTCGCACGACTTGGCACTTTGCACATATTTTTTTAACCGATGAGCGAACTTTCATTAAGGCCAAATACTAACAGTTGAAGAAAGTATTGACAAGTGCTTCTGCTTTTGAATTTTTAGAGCAAGCTTTTATCTTCGCCGTACGTCTCGGAAGTTTGCCAGCATGGTAAGTAATGAGCTTCGCTCATTTCTCCCTGCGCTCCGTTCGCAAAAGCAAGCTGGCTTGCTTTTGACTCACTACGCTTGGTAGTCAATGTAAGGAGCTCTTTGTAAGGAGCTCTTTACTATCAAACGAAGCGAGTGAATTCTTATCATATATGATAAGAATTCCGAGCGAGTGCGGATAGCAATGACAAAGTCATTGTCTTGGCAAACTGAGAGACAGGAAATCCCGCCGCTGGCGGGATTATCCGTGTACGCCGAAGATAAAAGCGAGTGATTTTTTATAATCTTTTTACAATTCTGCCTTTCCCTCCATATTCATCTTTCTCAATTTCCACTTTGTCGCCCACTAAAACACGGATGCGATTGAGGCGCATTTTGCCGGACAAAAATGCAAGTACCGGACTGCTTTCGCCGGGCGCACCTGCCAAAACTACCCTAAACATGGCATTAGGCAGGGCTTCTATAACCGTCCCTGTCACTTTCTCTTTTTCCTGATGGGCCATTTATCCTAAAAACTTTTTACCTATAAAGATAGTTTTCTAATAATTTATTGAACTCCCTTATTTACCACTATTGTAAAGTCCTTTGGCTCGGTCGGCAGATTGGAACTCCAAGGGGGCAACACGCTCACTTTCATTAAATCAATTGCCGGAAAAGCGCTCTTGATGACCTGAAGATCAGATTTCGGTTTACCAACCAAGGCATCAATAAGACTGTCGTTTTCCACTTGGCCGATGAAAACCATTTCTCCGTCAACACTAAACTGAAAAGTCTGGTCTCTTGCCGGGTCAAATTTGGAATTGTCTTTTATGGAAAAAGAAAGATTGTCGGGATTGGAAAGAGAAACGGAAATATTTCTGACATCGTTGATGTGACTGGCAAGAAAATTCCCAAGTTCGGCACGATCTGCGATAACGGCCGTTACGGTGCCGGTTGTATTGAGCTTAACGGTGTTGCCTGACGGTTCACTTTGTTCTCCCGGAACGAAGACGGTCTTTTCCAAGCCGGAAAGCACAACCATTGATGCGGGGATCTGGCTCTTTACTGATTTTAAGAGGTCGGTCTTCAAAGCATTTTCAATTTCATTTTCAGCAACCATTCTGTCCTCGTCAGCGACTTTTTTAACCATGCCGACAAAACCTCCTGACATCGGAGTTTTGGAGCGCGCGTACATCGCCTTAAATCTGGGGTCTCCCTTAAAACCCGGGATGGTAAAATCAGTCAATCCAATATTGTATTTCTCTCCCGGTTCGTCGGCGTAGACAAGCGCTTCCACACTGCCCGGCACTTTCTTGCCTTCTACGGTTTTTTGGCCGGGTACCACCACCGAATCGCTGATGCGAAAAACAAGGCCTTCCGGGCTTTCAAAACGGGTGTTTTTTATAAGTCTTTGCGAGACGGTGCCGTAATCGTTGTAAATCAAAAGGGTGCCGCTTGCTTTTTTCTGGACTTGCTCTTCCCCGTTGGCTTTTACTGTCTTGCCGCCGGTTTTTGAAACCGTAACGACTTGAAAAGGCAATGCGTTTGTCGGAGTTTTTTCAGACGGGACGCTGTCCGCCTTAAAAGCGTTGAATAAATCTTGCGAGGAGGCCTTTACCACTTTGGGAGTAATTTCAATTCTTGCCCCCGACATAAAAGACATCACGACAAAAGCAATAATAATAATCCCAACCGCACCTCCCGCCCACCACCAAAGTTTTTTTGGTCCGCCGATTCGCCAACTGCCGGATGATATTCGGGGCATCTTGAAAGAGTTTTTCAGTTTGGACGGGAGCGGATTCTCCCTGATAATGCGAGGGCTTTCTTTTCTGGCATTGGGAATAGGGATATTCCTGATGGATCTTCCCCCATTTGGCGGCACCATGTCTTGAAGTACGTTTTTGACCATTTATTTGATTATACCCCCACACTAAAGTCTAAACAATGAGTCGCTTGTTGAAATCTTTTATTTCTTGAGAAATTTTATGCACAGAAATTATTCCAAAATCGCCTTGATACGACGAATGCCTTGCGCTACCGCTTCTTCTTTTTGGATTTTGAAGTGACCGAGTTCACTCGTGTTTGTCACATGAGGCCCCCCGCAAAATTCTTTTGAATACGCTGATTGCAAATCATTACCGATGAAATAAATTGAGACTTGGTCGGGATATTTTTGGTCAAAGAAATGCCTCGCGCCGGTTTTCATCGCCTCCTCTTTGGGAAGCACCATGTTGTGTACCGGAAGTGCCTCTTTTATTTTTTGATTCACATTGTCTTCCACTTTCTGTTTCTCTTCCTCCGTCAGTTTGCGTGGAAACATAAAATCAAAACGTGTTCTTTCTGTGGTGATGTTGCTACCTTTTTGCTCAACTCCGTCACCCAAAACGTCTCGCAAAGCTTGATGTAAAAGATGTGTCGTAGTATGATATCTAATTTCCATCTCCGAATGCCCCGCCAATCCCCCTTTGAATTTTTTTTCCATTCCGGATTGTGATATTTGCTGATGCTGACTAAATTCTTCTTCAAATTTTTCAATATCTAAGTTGGGAAATTTATCTTTCATTACGTCCAATGGGAGGCCATAACTGCTATACAACTGAAACGCGGTTTTAGAATCCAAATGTTCCAATTTATCTAATTCTTTCATTCCCAAGTTGAGAGCTACAATAAACTGCTTTCGTTCTTCTTCAATAACACCCCATATAGAATCTCTATCCAATTCCGGATAATGACTTCCGTATTTATTCATAACCCAATCAGAAGCAAGTTTTATATATTGCATATCAAATTGTGCTAATACACGCCTCAGTAATCTGCGCAACGTATATCCAGATCCTTTGTTCGATGGTCTTACACCATCGCTTATCATAAAACTAATCGCCCGTGTATGATCTGCTAAAATCCTTTTCTTTTTTGGATTGATATCTTGAGGTAATACCTTCACAAGTCCAGTAAACAAATCGGTTTCAAAAACAGTTGGCACTTTCTGAACAACTTTTGCCAAGCGCTCCAAACCCATTCCCGTATCAACTCCGGGAATCGGAAGTTTCTCTAAAGTTTTGTCCGGTTTTTGGTAATACTCATTAAAAACGATGTTCCAAATCTCAATACCATCAACATAAATTTCAGTTGTCGGCCCACACGGTCCCTCGTCCCCCGTCGGCCCCCAAAAATTATC
>DATEAC010000024.1:0-2964 GCA_036584645.1 Minisyncoccota bacterium
TTCCTTATTGATACGATATATCGTATCAATAAGGAATTACTTAAACAGTTGTCATTTTTCTATTTCGCTAGAGCTATTTTGAAATATCCTCGTGAGCTTCTAAAACAACAAACCCTCGCTCTAAAGTCTAAAAAACCCAAAATTTAGAGGAGAAAAAACACTTGACAAATCATATATTTAGGTATATACTATAGGGTAGTAAAGTTCCTTAAGAAAACCACCCAAACAATTTTTGCTCCGCAAAATTTGAACGGGTAAACATATTCGCCATAGCTTTTAGCACTTCAAACAAAAAGATTGGAGAATTAAAAGCTATGGCGAAACACACCCTGTGTCAGTCCTCTAGCAATGCTCCTTTCGGAGAATAGACCATGTCCAAGGACATGCTCGGTCCGCTTCCGCGGGCAATTGCAAACGTGCCAAACAGTCGGCACGGCATCATCCTCGATATTGCCAACCGCCTCAACGAGAACAGCGAATCGGGCGACGCCTTCCACGCTGACCTCGCGAAGTTCGCGCGGTCGTGGCAGAAAAAGCCAGCAATGGCGAAGCCCCGTATCCTCTCCCTTATCTCGGCGGGTCAAACCATCGAGATTGGTGAGACGGATGGCAAGGAGACTCTGGCGAAGGCGCAGGACGTCTTCACCGGCTACGTGGACCCCGATTTCCAGAACTGGGGCCTCGACGTCTCTGGCAAGCCGACGCAGAAGTCGCTCGTTGAAGTTCACGAGATGATTGGGGATGCCAATTTCAACGGCATCTTCAATGACCTCGGTCGCCCGCTCGACGAACTCGTGCTGACACAGGCGCAGATCAAGCGCTTCGCCCGCGACAACCGCAACTGGTTGCGTACGGACGGCTACGCCACGTTCTTCCTGTTCAAGGAGAACGACGAGTTCTGCGTCGCGCGCGTGAGCGTCTACGACGATGGCCAGCTCCGGGTGCGCGTGCACCGGTTCGGGTGCGGCGGCGTCTGGTTTGCCGGGATCGGGCGTCGTGTGGTGGTTCCGCAACAGATCCTCGGGGCTTAGCACTGCTGACCCTCTGGCTCTGTGGCACTTGGGCCCTCGGAAATTTTCCTAGGGCCCAATTCATTTGTATAATTAATTCATACTCATAAGAATGTTCTGGCTACGGCTTGGACAACATGAGTATATGAATATATTTTCGAGAGTTTCGTTGGGTACGCCTTACGAAAGAGTAAGAATATTTTTCATAACAAAAAATAATTTAGTTGGTGTTGTGTGTTGGTGGACGTGGGTGGTCCCGATTTTCGTTATAAATTTTCTAAAAACTCAAACCCCAGTAGTAGAGCAAAGCTCACTACGGGGCTTGTACAAGTGTTACACTTTTGATACACTTACAGCATGACTACCACAAAACAAAGAATCAACATCACGGCAGACCCCGAAATGGTATCGGCTCTTCGTCGCGCCTCCAAGCGCGAACGTGTTCCGCTTGCTTCCAAAGCCGCCGAACTTTTACGCATGGCAATTTCGCTTGAGGAAGATTTTATCCTGGCCAACATTGCCGACGCTCGGGCGTCAAAAAAGGCACATTTCTTAAAACACAATGAAGCGTGGAAATAAAATTGTTTACCACCCACTTGTCGTTAAAAAAGACATTTCTCGTTTAGACAGGCCGACTAAAAAAAGGATACAAAAAGCAATTGAGACCAAACTTTCTTTTCAGCCGGAAATATACGGTGAACCTCTTCGTGGCACATTAAAATCTTACTGGAAACTTCGCGTTGGCGATTGGCGAATTGTCTACACAGTAGTTCGCACCGAGGTGCGTATTCTTATCATTGCTCACCGGAGTGAAATCTACAAACCAGCAAACGAAAGACCTTTTTAGGAAAGTTTCTCAAGAAACTCAAATACCTTTCTGTTAGTAAAAATGGAACGTACGTACTCTTCAGCACGCATAGGGTCGGCGGACGGGTGCGTTTTCATTATTTTTTCTACTTCCGTTTTTATTTCTTCAGGATTTGGTTCAAATTTTTCTTCACGAGCGATTTTGGCGACAATTAACTCCAGCTTCACCTTCTTTTCCGCGTCGGGCCGCACATCTTTCAAAATTTCTTCCTCCGTCTTTTTGATATTTCTTAAATATTCGTCCCATTTTATGCCGGCATTGCCCAAATCAAATTTCAGGCGTTCCACAATTAGGCGTACTTCGTCGTCAATTAAAACTTCGGGAATTTCTGTTTTCGTCTCAGCAATCAATTTTTCCGCAATCTGGGAGCGACGTTTATCTTTTACCCGCAATTGCTTTTCCGTTTTTATATTTTCACGAATGTTTTTCTTAAGCGCTTCCAGATTTTCAAAGTTGCCGACCCTTTTTGCAAACTCATCATTTATTTCGGGGTGTTTGTCTTTTTCATTTTGTGAATGCATTACTTGGTGTTGAAGATTGTGCAAAACGGCGTCAACTTCCTCATCTTTAACGTTCAAATCGGGTTTTTCTTCCGCCACGCCCGCCGCAATTTTTTTGTAGTCGGGAAGAGTAATCTCGGGCATTGTTTCCACCTCAATTTCAAACTCCAAATCGTTTTTTGGGGCAATTTTGGTGATACGGATTTTGGGCCTAGAAATAGGCATAAATTTCTCGTTCGCTACAATTTCTGGGTATGCATCTGCGATAGCTCTTTCGGCGCCTTCTTCAAGAATTGTCAGTTCTCCAACTTTTTCTACAAACACATCTTTCGGCACTTTGCCTTTGCGAAATCCGGGAAGCTCCGCCTTTGCGAGCATCTCATCAAGGGCAATCCTTGCTTTCTCCTCCAAAATTTTCCAGTCAACAACCGCCGTGATTGTTACTTTTGCGCCGTCTTTTTTTACCTCCGCCTTTTTATAAGTTTTGCTCATTGTTCGGAGAGAATACTTGAGTTAGAAAATATTTGCAAATATTTTTGACCTTGGAGCGAGCCAATAGTTCCGGCGAACGTGTGCAGGCGAAGCC
>DATEAC010000032.1:0-3290 GCA_036584645.1 Minisyncoccota bacterium
AGTAATTCCTTATTGATACGATATATCGTATCAATAAGGAATTACGAGTTTTGTCATTTTTCGTTTATGGAGCTTGGTTATTTTGAAATTTTAAGACGAGTGGCAGTTGATTCTAAAACAACATACCCGAGCGACTCTTAAATAAGAAAAATTGTTGAAGCAACTATTGACGCTGTTTCAGCGCGCAAAACTCCTGAACCAAGAGAAGATATTTGAGCACCCTGTTTTTTTGCCATAAAAATTTCTTGGTCGGTGAAACCACCCTCTGGACCAATAACTAAACAGACTGGAGTCTTCTCCGCCCTAGTTTCAGCCGAGATTTCACTGCCTTTTTGATGAAAAACAAAAATATCCGTACCCTTGCACTCGGAAAAAATATCTTCAAAAAGAATTGGCTCGCGGATTATTGGAATGATGGCGCGTTGTGATTGTTCCGTCGCTTCCTTTGCAATTTCAATCGCGCGTTCGCGATTGAAACCTTTTTTTTCGCTCCTGTCGGCAATGAATGGCAGAAAGCGCGACACTCCCAACTCTGTTCCCTTCTGCACTACCAAATCCATTTTATTTTTCTTTATCAAAGCAAATGCCAAAGTGATTTCGCGCTTCGGGAGCGTCGCGCTTTTGACGCTTTTCAAAATATCGCAGTGAATACCCTTACCATCAATCTTGGTAATAAACACTGTGTACTCCTTCCCGGTACCATCTAGGAGTACCACTTGGCCGCCCACCGTCATTCTCAAAACATTTCTTATCTGGTGAATGAGTTCCCTGTCGCGAATAATGATTTGCTTGGCTCCGGCAAGAGAATCCGGCACAAAAAATCGGTGAAAACGCATTACAAACAGTTTACAGTTGTCAGTTGTTAGTTGCCAGTAGAAACGTGATAAAAACTTCTAGCAACTAGGAACTTGCAACTAGCAACTCTATGGCTAGAATAGCCATACTCATGTTAATCCCGACAGTCATAGAGAAGGTGCCGCAGGGAGAACGCGTATATGATATTTATTCGCGTCTTTTGAAAGAGCGTATTGTTTTTGTAGGAGGCCCGATTGACGACCATGTGGCCAATGTGGTTATCGCCCAACTTTTGTTTCTTGAATCGGAAG
This sequence comes from Minisyncoccota bacterium, assembly GCA_036584645.1. Taxonomy (GTDB): domain Bacteria; phylum Patescibacteriota; class Minisyncoccia; order Phycocordibacterales; family Zambryskibacteraceae; genus 12-FULL-44-12b. The sequence goes on from DATEAC010000032.1 coordinate 1,107, forward strand.
ACCCTAAAAAAGACATCTCTATTTATATAAACTCCGGGGGCGGTACGGTTACTGCGGGGCTGGCTATTATTGACACCATGAATCACGTCAAGCCCGATATTTCAACAGTGTGCGTGGGCATGGCCGCCTCAATGTCGGCCGTCATTCTTTCCTCCGGCAAAAAGGGCAAGCGCTTTGCTCTGCCCAACGCCGAAGTGATGATTCATCAGCCTCACGGCGGGGTGGAAGGCCAAGCCTCTGATATTGAAATCAACGCCCGCTGGATTTTGAAAAACCGCGAAACCTTGAACAAAATCCTCTCCAAAAATACCGGCCAACCGCTTTCAAAAATAGAAAAAGATGTTGACCGTGATTTTTTCATGAACGCCGATGATGCCGTCAAATACGGCATCATAGACAAGGTTTTCGCAGGAAAAACCAAGTAATTTGACCTGTATTAAATATTAAGATAGAGTATAAGTGTTCGCTTAAAAAGCCGAAATTCAGAACGAAAGTGGTGGTAGCTAGGCCCGAAATTCCCCTTAAATTAAATTATGTCTTTAAGATTGGCGCTTCTCGCGGTGGCTATGTCGGCCGCGGCTGGTATCGCATTTGGTTACTTTTTGCGCTGGATCATCTCTTTGGGGCGTCGCGGCTCAATGGAGCTTGATATAAAGCAGAAACTTCTTGAGGCGCAGGAAGGGGCCGCCAAGGTGGTGGCTGAAGCCGAGACAAAGGCCGCGGGGCTTCTGGAAGAAGCAAAAACTCAAATAAAAGAAAAAGAGGAAAAAACGCTCAAGCTTGAGGAGCGTCTTTTGAAGCGCGAGGAATTTTTGGATAAAAGGCAAACCGATTTGGATCTTGAAACGGAAACCGTCAAAAGCAAACTTTCCGAAGTGGAAAGTCTAAAAGAAAAGGCCGATACCGTGCTTGCCGAAAGACAAGAAAGACTCCAAAAAATTTCCGGTTTGACAAAAGAAGAAGCAAGAGCGGAGATTTTAAAAATGATTGAAAGGGAAAACGAGAGTGATTTCGCGATACGCGCGAGAAAACTTGAAATGAAGGGTGCGGAAAAATTACAGGACCGAGCCAAAGAAATCCTGGCCACTTCCATTCAGCGTTTAGCGACGGATGTGCCGGCAGAGCTGATGACCACCACCGTTCCCATTCCGTCAGAAGAGGTAAAAGGAAAAATCATAGGCAAGGAAGGCAGAAACATAAAAACTTTTGAACGCGCCACCGGTGTGGAGGTGATCATTGACGACACTCCGGGCACTATTACCCTTTCTTCTTTTGATCCGGTCAGGCGTCAAATCGCGCGAGTCGCTTTGGAAGAACTTATCAAAGACGGCAGGATTCAGCCGGCGCGCATTGAGGAAACGGTTGAAAAAGCCAAAGAAAACGTGGCGACAATTATCAAACAAAAGGGCGACGAGGCGGTTTATGAATGCGGAATAGTGAATTTAGACCCTCGGGTGATTGCTATCTTGGGGCGCCTTCACTTTCGCACCAGTTATGGCCAAAATGTTCTGCAGCACTCAATTGAAATGTCCCACATAGCGAGGATGCTCGCTGAAGAATTGAGGGCAGACGAAATTGTCGCCAAAACTGCCGCCCTTCTTCACGACATAGGCAAAGCATTGGATCATGAAGTGCCCGGCACGCATGTTGAAATAGGCAGAAGAATTCTCCAAAAATTCGGCGTTGGCGAAGAAATTATAAAAGCCATGCAAGCTCATCACGGCGAATATCCCTATGAAACGGTGGAATCGGTAATCGTGCAGGTGGCAGACCAAATTTCGGGCGGCAGGCCCGGAGCCAGACGTGATACGGCGGAAAATTATGTGAAAAGATTGAAGGAACTTGAGGCCATTGCGCAAGAATTTACCGGCGTTGAAAAGGCCTACGCCCTGCAAGCGGGTCGCGAGATAAGGGTTTTTGTGTCTCCGGAGACGATTTCTGACCTGGATGCCAAAGAATTAGCCCGTAAATTGGCCCTAAAGATAGAGCACGACCTTAAATATCCGGGCGAAATCAAAATTACGGTTATTCGCGAAACCAGAGTAACGGAATTCGCCCGGTAGACCCCCACATCAAACATTTTGAGGTTGAAGGAATATTAAATACACGTTCAAAACTGTTTTTATAAAATAATTTTTTAAATTGACGATATTAATTTGTTTACCCCCACATCAAACAAATCGG
>DATEAC010000038.1:0-3930 GCA_036584645.1 Minisyncoccota bacterium
CACGGTCCCTCGTCCCCAGTCGGCCCCCAAAAATTATCAGCACGGCCGGCTTTTTTCACGACAATATTAGAGTCAATTGATTTCCATATTTTTTCAGAATCATCGTCGGCCGGAATATTGCCTTCTCCTCCAAAAACGCTCACGTAATCAATCTTAAGATTCATCCACTCCGGACTTGTAATAAATTCATAGGCATATTTAATCGCGCCCTCTTTGAAATATCCGCCAAATGAGAAATTGCCAAGCATTTCAAAGAAAGTGAGATGTTGTTCATCCCCCACCTCATCAATGTCGGAAGTGCGCACGCATTTTTGTACCGACGCCGTGTTTAACGTTCCAAAATCTTTTTGAGCGTCCTTTTTGCCTGTGTAGTAAGGCTTGAACTGCTGCATGCCCGCAGTAGTAAAAAGAACAGACGGATCATTTTCTGGCACCAGAGAAGCCGAGAGCACGATTTCATGTCCTCTTTCTTTGAAAAAATCCCGAAATTTTTTTCGTATTTCTGCCGATTGCATAGCAAAAATATAACACAATCAAACCTTAGAGCGAGTTTTTGTCTTCGCCGTACGTCTCGGAAGCCAGTTTGCATGGTTTGTCACAGACCCCGTGAGATGGCGGCTTCGCCTATCTCACGGGGCTCTTGACAAAAACTGGCTGAGAGACAGCAAGTTTTGGCGCTGGACAAAACTATGCGTGTACGCCGAAGACAAAAGCGAGCGATATTTATAAAACAAACATTCCGTTCTTATAGATTACCTTACTTTTACCATTTTTTAGGTAAGCCGTAACGGTGCGCGGCGTAGTGGAGATTATGTCGGTATGAACGGACGAACTATTGTACCCGAGCCGCGCCCATTCCTTTTTTGAAACTTTCTCCGGATTACCTTTATAACACTCGTTATACGCCTTGCCGAGAGCGATGTGAGTGTTGCCGTTCGGACCGCCAATATTTTCATCATACAAAGTTTCGGCCATAAATCTGGTGATGTGAGAAAATCTTTTATCGGTCAAAGAAAATTCTCCCACTTTATCCGCATTTTTTGAGGCAATCATCGCTTTTAGCACTTTCTCGTTTTTACGCGCTTTGCTTTTAACAACCCTGCCGTCTTTAAATTCAAGCTCTACGCCCTTGATCAAATTACCGTACCTGTAAAGCGGTTGATTAAATCTTATCCATCCGTTTGTGCCCCGCCAATCGGGCGAAGTAAATATCTCAAAGCTCGGAATGTTGGCCCCGTGGCCGTCTTTCCACGCTCTTTTCTCGCCGATTTTTATCCACAAATCCGCATCGGGTCCTTTTACGTGAACCTTTTCTATCGCCAATCTGTCAAGCTTCCGTATGGCGCCTTTAATTTGCCGAAAGACTTTCCTCCATTCCGCCGTAGGATTTTTTTTATCCAGAAAACACGCTTTTATAATCTGATTCCAGTATTCTTTTTCGCTTAAACCGGCTTCTTTTGCTTGAGCTTTTGTACCGTACAAGGCCAGCGTCCATGTGAACTTTCCTTTATTTTCTTTTTCGTCTCGCCACTTTATATACGGTCTCCACGCTTCACTATGAGTCATGATCATTTTAGGGTCAATGCCTTGAAGAGAGTGCGGGTCGGTTTCCGTCATAACCGTTACGGAATGGTTTATGTCTTCCACCTGTCCTCTCATAAGATTCGCGGGGAAATGTTTTAGTTGCTCCACGGCCGCATGGATGAAAAATTCCCTGTCAAATTTGAACCACGGTTCGTTCTCCGGAAAATATCTGCCCACCACATGGCCGCCGGCTTTCCAGACCGCTTTCAACAATTCGGCATAAAGCGGCTTGGCGGCTTCTCCCGCCCGCACCAGCACTACATCGCCCCTCTTTATGCCCTTGCCACCTGCCAAGGCAAAATTAACAAGGACGTCGGCATATTTTTTAATAATTTTCTGCGGCGGTTTATAGGGCATGCGAACGATTATATATATTGTTTAAGAATTTTAAAATCTTCAAAAAGCACCGCTTTCAGAGATTGGGTGTAAATGGCGGCGGCAGGGTGATACATGGGCGCGATGACAATTCCTCCGAAAAGGGTTTCTGCCTTTACGGTTTTGCCGTGAAGATTTGTAATGGTCATATTCCCTTCGGGGCAATTGTACTTATCAAGAAGATATTTCGTGGCAAAACGTCCCAGGGGTACCAGAACTTTCGGCTGAATTATTTCAATTTGCCTATCCAAGAATGGCGCGTAAGCGATTATTTCCTCCGGATACGGGTCGCGGTTGCCGGGCGGCCTATCTTTAAGAATATTGGCGATATAAACGTCTTTGCGGGGAAGACCGATAGAGATAAGCAATTCGTCAAGAAGCTGTCCTGCCCGACCCACAAAAGGCCGTCCCGTTTCGGCTTCGCGGGCGCCCGGCCCTTCACCCACAAATATAATCTTGGCGTAATGACTGCCCTCTCCTATTACGCATTTTTGGCCGGTTGAAATTCTTTCCTCGTACAAAGGCAAGTCTTTGCCCGCCACGACCTCATCGCGTATGGCTTTCATCTTTAAAAATCTCTCGTCTTCTGTCATGTTCAAATCTCAAACATACTTCCTGTGTTCTCTTCTTTCTTACTTTCCACTTTAAACTTTGTACTTTTTACACTCATGGATTGCGCCAGCTCAAACCTTTTTGCGGAGTATCCGCAATATTGGCACTCCTGGCCCGGTCTTGGCATTTTGTCAGACTGCAAGCATGCGAGCATTTCTTGCAAAACGGCCGGTATCCAGTCTGATTTCCCCGTGTAAGAAATCAGGTTTGCATCAAATTCCAACTTGCCGTCAAAAGCTTCTTTGTCCTTGCGGCCATTCACGTACACGAAATAGCCGGTGTCCGACACATCAAAACCGTTTTGCTTGAAAAGCCATTGATAAATTTCCATTTGGCGTTTGTATTGGTTATGCCACCGAGTGTCTTCCAGCTTCTTAACGCCGGCATCTTTGCTTGTTGCTTTGTAGTCAACAATGAAAAGTTCCCCCTTTTCGTTTGTCCAAATGTCGTCAATGGCGCCAAAGACAAGAAAGTTCGTCGGTTTATGTAAAAAGCGAACGCCGGTGAAATTGTGTCGCCACTCCGAAAGATTGGGATGAGGAAATGGCACGACCTTCACGCCGTATTCTTTCATAAGCGGGTGGGCGGTGCCCTCGGCGCGATGAATGTCAAATTCTTTTTTTAAAAGAGTGTCCACCGCGGAATTTAAGGTGAACGGCGGAGTGGATGGCCGCGATATGCCGTGCCTCAAGTCAAGATAAAAGCACCTCGGGCATTCCATGAAAAGATCTATTTTTGAACGCGATACGGAAAAACTTTCGCCCTTCGGACCATTTACTTTCGGGTCAAAAGTTTTTCTCTTGTAGGTTTTGTTATAGGCCTTGGATTTCATGAAGAATATGTTCAATTTTTTCATCCTTTAGACCCAAAGATTTCAGAACTTGCGGATTTTTTGCAATGGAATCGCTCAAGACAATCCCTTGATTGAGAAGCGACTGTTTTTGAGTTTGATTGAGTTGGCTTATGCATGTAATGGGCAAAGTCTTTGTTTCCATGATAAGGTCGTGTAAATTGCCCCGCTCTGGATAATTCCAGCCGACCAGTTTCAAATTTTTACACTCGGCGTATTGAACGGCCGTTGAGGTAAATTTTGTGTTTGTGGCAAGCCAACCTTCAGTCACCTTTCTGTCTTGCCCGCCGTAGCTAAAGACTGTGCCTTCCAAATCATCCACACGGGCTTTCACGTATAAAACCACTTTCAAATCTGATTTGATGCCAAGTTCATTGTGGAATTTAGCTTCAATTATTATGAAATCTTTATCGTCCCAAGCAACAACATCAACCTCGTGAGGCACGCACTCTCCCATCATTATTTCATTTGTTTTGGTTTGAAAGCCCTTACGCCGTAAGATTTCAGCT
>DATEAC010000021.1:0-8781 GCA_036584645.1 Minisyncoccota bacterium
GCCCAGCCAGCTCCGTTCGGATATTTTCAAACAGACACCGCCAATCAAAAAACACGGGTTTCCCGTGTTTTTTGATTGGCTCTTCCGAAATTAAGTTACCTCGTAACCGTAATTGTCTGACTCAACTCTGCGGTCGGGGCGTTCACTGTAATCCTGCCATTTGAAGCGCTCACGGAAACTTCATAGCTAGTGTCATAATCAGCGTTGCTGGTATAGTGCGCTCCCGTTGCGGAAGGGTCAAACGGCATGGAAGCGATGTAGGTCGGTACCAAGCATCCTGCAATGTCATATTTACCCGCACCAACGCCCATGTCGGTAGCCGTTGCTGGCAGAGCCCCCGCCGCGCAAGTGAAGACTCCCCTGTTGTCGGCAATGTTCTGGCCGATGGCGTTCAATATCGTAAGAACATTTGACGAACGCTGAGTGTTTCGCGCCTGTGCGAATTGTCTAGCCGGGTTCAAGGCGACAATCACCACCGCCGCCAAGATGGCGATAATACCGATGACAATCAGAAGCTCAATCAAAGTAAAACCTTTAGATCTCATATTTATTTTTAATAACTCATTTTATTTCTAATAATCTCTCGATTTAAGGTCTGGAAACCATTATTTTTGACCTGGGTTAATTATACAGAAACGGGGAGCATAGGAAAAATGGGGTGTTTATAGCCATAAAATCAGAAATTTTGCACCTCTTCCCAAGACAGGAGCGAGACGGGTCTGGCGGTTACCGTAACTTTGAAGTTTGTATAGAAATTTTGGAATTGCCCTTGGGTTGAAATGACCTTGTTTGAACCGGAGGGAACCACCGAAACAATTTGGCAGGTGGAAGACGCGACGTTAATGGTCTCATTGCCGGCGTAGGAGCTGTTTTGGACGAGCTTCAGGAGAGCAACATTCACGCAACTTTCCGCCAGAGCCCTGCTTTTTTCTTTGAAGCTGGTGCCGGCGATATTAGCGCGGTTGAGAAAAGACATCTGGCTCACCGTTGTTAAAATCATTACCAAGACAACCGTCACGATAATAGCCGCGATAAGCGCAATGTACCCCCCTTGCGATTTGTATTTTGATTTGTCTTCCAATTTATTTCCTGTGATTTTCATTTTCTTAGATAAATTATGCTTTGAAGGGTGGTGGAACTGACAACGGCGCGCACCGACGAGGAAGCAATGACGGAAAGTATTATATTGACAGACTCGGGCACATTGTCTTGAGAGGGGTTGTGCTTAAACTCCAGTTTAGAAATTTTAACGAAATCGTTTGAGAACGGCGCGGCCGCGGCGCTTGCTCTTGAAAGTCTTATCTTGCCGTCCATCAGATCAAAAACCAGCGGATTGCCCGCAAAATTATATTTGTTCACCGACAAGACGGACGAAGTGGCGCTTAAAGCCGGCTGGTTTATGGTTTGCGCTCCCGACAACGCCCAAAATATTTTCTGCATTATGAAATTGGCCTCGGAATCCACTTCAATTCTTTCTTGGTTTTGGCTTTGACTGCCGTAAATTTGAAAAAAGGCGGTCAGCACAAGCGCCATAACAAGAGAAAAAAGGCCCGTGTAGATGACAATTTCTATAAGAGTGAACCCGTCGCTTTTCCGGCATTGTTTGCAACAATCTTGAATCATTGGGACGTGATAATTTTCAAACCGTCGTTACTTCTGACCGATACATAAACAAGATTGTTTTCATAATCAATACCGGTCGCTATGTTCGGAAAATTAAAGGTGCCTATCGCAGTAATGGAGGCCGGATTGGAGACATTTAGAACTTGAAATTCCTTATTGGGATCCTCGGTTGCCAAAAAGGCATACGGTCCGGCGACATACAAGTCAATAATTTTTATGCCCGAACCGACAACTGATTTTGAGCCAAGTGTTTGGATGCTTGCGGGGTCAGCGGCATTAACCGCATAAAAGTTTGTCTTGGCTCCCAAATAAATTTTGGAGTTGCTGACAGCAAAAACGCCGTAAACGTGCGAGCCGGCATTATACGAGCCCAATGCGAAGGGCGCGGCCGGATTGGCAACATCCACGGCATACATACCGCGCGTATTGTCCTCCGTCCCCACATAAGCGACATTATTCAAAACAAAAATTCTGTTCAGTTCCCCGCTCAATCCGGAAAGGCCGGTTACATATAAGGGTCCCAAGGGGTCGGAAACATCCACCACCTCAAATTCCGGGCCGGCGTCGTGGTCATCGTCTTCGGCCTCCACCCTGCCTATGAATAAGTGGTCGTTGTAGTAATAAACCGATTGGGCGTCGGCATCCCCCGGCAAATCTAAGGCGGCCACTTTAGAAGGAGAGGCGGGATTGCTGATATTGATAATCTGCAATTCCGCCGCGTTGTCTTTACCGACGACAAAGGCGTAATTATTTATGACATCAAGCGCAAGTAAACCGGAGCCGGTGTTGAGAGAAGAGACAATAAAAGGCGCTTGCGGATTGAAAACATTGACTATAAAAAAATCCGGTTTGCTCACAGAGGAAGCGGTGGTTGTCATATAAACTATTTTGTTGACAACATCCAGATCGGTTGCATTTTCTCCGGCGCCAAGATCAATTGAGCCGAGAGTTCTGGGACGGCTCCAGTCTCCCGTTGGGCCCGTCCCGCCGGTGTCGCCGCCAAGGGCTTGCACGCTTTTCCAGTCCGTAATTAGGACGGTGACGTCTACTCTTTGGTCTCTTAACGGGTCAGTGGCCCAGTTGATCCGGCTTTCCACCTCCTTGGTGTATAAATCAAGGTCGGAGACGAGAATGTTTGATGAAAATTCATTTATGGCGCTCGTGGTGCTTACCAAATTTGCGAAAGTGCCTTGAGCCATTCCGAAAGAAGATTCCAGACCTTGACGCGCGAACTGCGCCGCTTTGTTGCCCTCTTGAGCGTCGGTTGTGGCCGCTTGCCCGCCCAAAATTACGGAAACGGAGGAAGAAAAAACGAGCACCAAAACGGCAAGTGCGATGATAAGCTCAAAAACTGCCTGACCTTGTTCGCTACCAGTTGATTTGTCCCTCATTGTTTATTGAAATGGTGCTGCTACCCGTGTTGGTCAATACTGTTATTGTACCAGAGGCATTTGATTGGCCGTCTAAAGCGCTAAACATGATTTCATTCGGCCCCGCGGTGGTAACGCCGCTTGATTTCGGAAAAAGGGCGTCCTTGGCCTGGTCTCTGGCGGCATAGGAAGCGCCGTCAAAAGAAATATATTTGTCTGTGTCTATAAAAATGCCGTGGTTTGACTGATTGATATTGCCCATGGCGCGCGAACGAGCGTCACGAAGCAGACTTACCAAAGTGTCGCGCTCGGCGTAAAGCAGTTGATTGCCGATAAAACTGGTGCTACCAGTAACCAAAAGCCAAAAAATAATCGCAAAAACGGCGATAATGACGACCATTTCCGTTATGGTAAAACCGTTTTGCCGCATAAATCAGGGCTGCGCCCCAATGCCTTGAGTAATCTGATAAATGGGCGTGATGATTGAAATGGCCACAAAACCGACCACCAAACCCATAGTGAGAAGAAGCAGAGGCTCAATGAGAGTGGTGAGATTGTGAATTTTTATTTCCGCTTCGTCTTTATAATATTCTGAAAGAAAAGCGAGATTGTCTTCCAAGTTGCCCGTGCTTTCGCCCAGAGCGATCAATCCGGAAAAAAGCGGCGGAAAAATTTTTCTTTCGGAGGATAGAAAATGAGAAAGCCGCCCGCCTCTTTTAATTTCCTCCGCAGCCCCAATCATTGAATCCTTATACACCAGACTATTGAAAGTTTGTCCGGTAATGCCTACGGCCTCAACTATCTTAATGCCACCCTTAAGAAGAAGTCCCAAGATTCTTGAAAAATTGGCCGCATTGATGTCAATCGTCAATCTTGAAATAACGGGCAGAAAAAGAATAAAGCGGTCAAAGGCCTTGTGCATCGGTCGCCACAACAGAGACAATCTAAAGGCTATCAGAAAAACAATAAGACCAATGAGAACATAAAGCCCGTTAGCCAGCAAAAACTGGGAAACGGCAATCAAAATTTTGGTTGAAACCGGCAATTTGATGTGCAAGCTCGCAAAAATGGGCAGAATTTTTGGAAAGACTGAAAAAATCAGAAAGGAAGTCAGAACAATGGTGGCTACCATGACAATAATCGGATAAACCATAGCGGAGCGAATTTTATTTTTCAGGTCTTGAGACTTCTTCAATTCGTCCGAAAGATAAGAAAGATTATTGGCAAGCGTGCCGCTTGCTTCCCCCACCCGAATGACATTGACGAAAAAGCTGTCAAAAATATTGGGGAAACGTTCCAAACTGGAGGCCAAGAATTGCCCGTTTGAAACATCAACAATGAGGGAATCTATGACGGAGGAAAGGACTTTGGAGCCGGTTTGTTTTTTAATCATGGGCAGACCTTCCAAGATCGGCAAGCCCGCTTTGATAACCAAAGAAAGGTGGCGGGCAAAATTTATTTTGTCTTGAAGCGGAACCCTCCTGAAAAAACTTGAGAATTTGTTCGACGAACTACTCATGGATGACTCTTAACACTTCTTCAAGCGATGTGAGGCCCGCCACACTTTTGGCAAGACCGTCTTTAACCATGGTGGTCATGCCGTTTCTGACCGCCGCTTCTTTTATCTGACTGGCGTTTGCCCTATTCATAACCAATTGTCTGATTTCGTCGTTGACTTCCAAAACCTCGCGAATGCCCATTCTGCCTTGATAACCGGTCTTGTCGCATTCTTGGCAGCCCTTGCCGATATAAAACTTTTTCAGACCCTGCTTATTCAATTCCGGAATGAGCTCGCTCGCGCTTTTGACTTCGTCATCGGTAAGTTCTCTTTCCGCTTTGCATTTTGGACAGATCATCCTCACCAATCGCTGACCCATGGCAATATTGACGGTTGAAGCGACCAAAAACGGCGGTACGCCCATATCAACAAGGCGCGGAAAGGTGGTGGCGGCATCATTGGTGTGAAGAGTTGAAAGAAGCAAATGCCCCGTCAGAGCCGCATTAACGGCAATGGAGGCGGTTTCTTCGTCACGAATTTCTCCAACCATAATGATATTCGGGTCCTGGCGGAGAATGGAGCGCAAACCGTTCGCGAATTTGAAGCCGACTTGCTCATTGATTTGGATTTGGGTGGTATTTTCAAGCGAATATTCTATCGGGTCTTCAATGGTAATAATGGAAACATCCGGTTTGTTTAACTTTTTTAAAATGGTGTACAGAGTAGTAGTTTTACCGGAACTCGTCGGGCCATTTGCCAAAATCATGCCGTAGGGTTTGCGCATGGCTGTTTCAACTTTTTTCAAGTCAATTGGCGAAAATTCCAAGGTTTCCAGGGCAAAATCTTTAGTCTCCGCCAAAACTCTCAAAATGGCGTTTTCACCGTAATAAGTGGGCATAATGGAGACTCTGATATCTATGTCGTTCAAATCCCCGACTCTTACCCCGAAGCGCCCGTCTTGAGGCAGAAGATGCTCATCCGTCCTCAAGCCGGACAAAACCTTGATTCTTGAAATAATTTCCTGGCAAAGTTCTTTATTAAGTCTCTTTTCATCAAACATGTCATTGAGTAATCCGTCTATCCTGAAACGAATTCTGGTTCCTTCATCGGTCGGCTCAATGTGAACGTCGGAGGCGTGGGCGGCGTAAGCGTATTCCACCAGCAAGTCCACCAGATTGATAACCGAGATTTTCTCAATTGACTGAGCAAGTTCTTCTTCTACCAAAGATTTCAGCGATTTGATGTCACGCATTACTCTCATTGTATCACGCGAGGCATTTGTCTTTAGCCCACATCTTTTTTCACATCCCTTATCTGCTTTTCAATAAATCTCTCGGCATCATCAACGTCTGCGCTAAATCTTTCTATAATTCTCTCCTCTTCCTGCGTTAATTTTCTCTTGGTCTTGGCACGCTCTAGATTTTTCACCTCTTTGCGAACTTCATCTTTGAGCATGTTAAAGGCGGTGTGAACCGACCTGTCTATTTGATCCATCTCACGACTTAAAGATCTGCGAAATCTGTGAAAATGTTTGTACAAAATGAGCGAGCCGTAAACAACACCTATCAAAACCACGAGCATAAACATCACAAACGAGCCAACCGTTACCACAAACGAGCCGATGCGAAAAAGAATGGACGGATGCACGGACAGACTCTTGGCCGCCGAGCGCGGGCTTATGACACCAAAACTGTTGACTGCCTCGGCCGTTACAATGTATTTGCCGTCGGCAATTGGCTCTTTCCAGGTAAGCTGGAAATCTCCCGCCGCGCCCGAGCGAGTTGATTCAAAAACCTCCTTATCATCCGAGTCTTTCAAATGCACGCGCACTTCCGTATCGGAGATTGCCGTGCCGCGTATCACCAAATCCTGCCCCTTATCCAAGATACTAGGCATGTCCGTGATTTTCGGCGCTTCAATTGTTTCAATGTCAAGTTCTTTGGCGGCAATTGATTTGTTGCCGGCCTGATCGTATGCCTCCACAATAATCGTTTGCTTGCCGGGATGCTTGGCCGGAATTATCATTTGGCCGCTGTCATCGGGCACATTGAATGTCTCATAGGCTTTGTCGCCAAACTTCACCCGAAAAGAGGCAATGCCGGATAAATCGTCGGTTGATTTGACAAGAAGGCGAGGAAAATTATTGGTTGAATCTCCGGACATAAGTTCAAACTCCGGCGTTGTCGGCGGGGTGGTATCTATTTGCATGCGGAAATTGGCGACACTGCCCCAGCCGGCGGCATTTTTGAGCTGGAGGTGGAAATACCAAGTGCCTTCTTCAAGATTTTCAAATGTTTTTGTTTTTATGGCCGGAGTGTTCACGGTGGAAGGAGTCGTCTTTTCGCTGTTATCCAAAGTATATCTTGAGGCGGTAATGCCTGAAGAAATATTCCAATTTAACTCTGCCGTGGTCTTGCTGTACCATTTATTTGGAGACGGGTGGGTCGGAGAAGAGATGATTTGACCGCTGGCAGTGACATCGCCCGCGCCGGGAGCTTGCTCACCGGCCGAGCCAGTAAGAGAGAAACTCGCACCTTGAAAATCGGTCAGGATGTCGGTGCCCGAACCGTCATTGGCCAAGACAGACGCCTGCGAGAAGGAGATACTTGCCGGCCCGGCCGCAACTGCCTTGAGGGTTGCAATAAGAACTATACCTCTGCCCCCCTGATAACCGGGGTTGGGCACAATGCCTTGGAACGAAATAGTGCCTGCAATGTTTGAATAGGTCGGCTCTTCAACCCACAAAGAAAGAATGGAGCTTGTTTTGGAAAGAGATACAACTTGAAATTTATTTGGAGGAAAAGTGAGAACACCAGAGACGGCATTCGCCGGCTGATCTGTTGAGGAAAGAACAACTGACACTGAAACAGTTTGCCCAACGGGGGAAAATGTATTTGATGTTGGGGTCAGAAAAAGGCGCGCGGCAAAGGCGATGTGTGGTACGGCCGCCAACAGCAAAAGAACTGAAAGAGCAAAAAGAACTCGCCGCGCCCCGTACGAATCGGCCATAATATGACGAAGTGAATTATATGTGAGTGATTGAATGTACTTAACCAAGATTTTATCAACGAACAACCCCCGAAAAGCGATTTCGTTGGGGTTTCATCTAACATAAAAATTATATCACGGAGTAAAATACGCAAATGCTTGAAGAACTATTCCGCCTGAATGAACACCAAAAAAAAGCGCTCAAAAAGCTCGGCATTGGCTCGGTGGAAACCCTTTTGCGCCATATTCCCTCTCGGTATGCGTCTTTCAACGCGGGGAACTCTATTGCGACATCTGAAATTGGCTCTGAAGCGTCTTTGGTCGTGGAAATTAAAAAAATAGAAACTGCCAAAGGTTTTCGCTCGCGTATTCCGATGGCAAAAGGAAAAGTGTCCGACCCGTCGGGAATGATGGATGTGGTGTGGCTCAATCAACCGTACATCGCGCGCATGTATCCCGCGGGCACGACGGTGCGTCTGTCAGGAAAAATCACAGAAAGAAATAACAAGAAGAGCATGGTGAACCCGGTTATTCATAATCTTGAAGACGACTCCGCTGGCGGAATGTTTTCAGGAACCGAAGTCTCGGCGCTCGTACCCGTGTACCCGGAGACGAGAGGCGTAACGAGCGAGTGGTTTCGAGTGGCGGCGGAAAAAATAATTAAAAAGAAACTGCACGAGAATGTCGCCGACCCAATTCCAAAAGAAATTTTGGCCCGCTACAACCTGCCTACATTATCAACCGCTTTTGTTTGGGCGCATATGCCAAAAAAACGCAGTGATGCCGAAGCGGCACGCAAACGATTTGCGTTTGAAGAGGTGTTTTTTATACAACTTGACAGGCAAATATCGCGTAAAGAGTGGGAACAAAATCATGCCTTTACAATCACAAAAACGCGTCTTGACTTGCAAACCTTTATAAAAAATTTCCCTTACACGCTCACAAAAGCCCAAGAAAAAGTTTTGGCGGATGTTTTAAAAGATTTTTCGTCGGGCAAACTGATGGCGCGCTTGCTTGAGGGCGATGTGGGCTCGGGCAAAACGGCCGTTGCGGCGGCGGCCGTGCAAGCGGTTGTCACAACACGACCAAACGGACAGAACTTTGGCACTCTGCAAGCCGCTTACATGGCTCCCACAGAAATTTTGGCCACCCAGCACTTTGAATCGTTCCTTGAATATTTTGTGGGGTCGGGTTTGCAAATCGCCCTTATTACCGGCTCGGGATGCAGAAAATTTCCGTCAAAAGTTAATCCAAAATCTTGGACGGATATTTCACGCGCGCAATTATTAAAGTGGGTAGAGA
>DATEAC010000005.1:0-40540 GCA_036584645.1 Minisyncoccota bacterium
CGCGCATCGCCGTTCACTATGGTGCGTTTGAGTCTGACCACGAAAGGGAAGTGTTTTTGAAGGATTTTAAGAAAAAGTACAATCTACCCGAACCTCTTTCGGTTAAACTTGGTCTAGCAATCAATATAGATAAACCAGTAAATCTAATAGTACGATATATCGTACTATTAGATTTTGTGCAGTTGATGGGAATTGATCATATAGGCGGTCAGGGAGAGAAATTTAATGAAAAAACCTACGAGCGAGTTGCAGAACTCCGAAAACTTGCGCCCGATTTAACTATTTCTGTTGATGGGGGAGTAAAGAAAGAACACTTGGCGGGGCTTGTTGAAGCAGGAGTAAATAGAATTATCGCGGGCTCGGCCATTTGGGGGTCTAATAATCCCGCGGAAGAGTATGAAGGGCTTTGTGATAAAATTGATGGTAAATGAGTGCGCTCTCCGATAAAGAAATAAAAAATCTTGAAAAGAAGGCGAGTGAGATTCGCCAGTCTATTATTGAAATGCTTGTGGAAGCAAAGTCGGGCCACACCGCGGGGGCTTTGGGTATGGCTGACATTTTCGCCCTCCTTTATTTTCACGCTCTGAATCACACCCCCGAAAATTCCCATGACTCCAATCGCGACAGGTTGGTGCTTTCAAACGGCCATATTTGCCCTGTCTACTATGCAACCCTCGCTCATAGAGGATTTATCCCGAAGGAGGAACTGATGACACTTCGCAAATTTGGTTCTCGTCTGCAAGGCCATCCCCACCGAGACTTTTTGGACATTTTAGAAACTTCAAGTGGCCCACTCGGCTCTGGCCTTTCACAGGCGGTGGGGATGGCCCTTGCCGCGCGCATGGATAAAAATCCAGCGAGAATTTTTGCTCTAATGTCTGACGGCGAGCAAGAGGCGGGCATGACGTGGGAGGCGGGCATGTTGGCGGGCAAAGAAAAATTAAATAATCTGGTCGCAATCATTGACCGCAACAATATTCAAATAGACGGCTTCACGGAAGACGTCATGCCTTTGGAACCGTTGGCAGACAAGTGGCGTGCTTGGAACTGGCATGTGCTGGAAGTAGACGGACACAATTTTGAAGAAATAAATAACGCATTAGAGGAAGCCAAATCAATTCACAACAGGCCAACCATGATTATTGCCCACACCACACCAGGTAAAGGCGTCAAAGAGTTTGAAAATAAATACGAGTGGCACGGAAAACCACCAACAAAAGAAGAGGGGGAGATAGCGTTGGCCGAATTAAGAAAACATGATTAATAAAACTCTGAACAAAAAAATATTTGACACGGATTGCGAGCAAGTGCCGATAAGGCACGGCTTTGGCGAAGGGCTTTTGATTGCGGGGGAGAGAGACGAGCGCGTGGTTACACTTTGCGCCGACCTCACCGAATCTGCCCAAGCATATATGTTCAAAGAAAAATTTCCCGAGAGATTTGTTGAAATTGGTGTTGCTGAACAAAACTTGGCAGGCGTCGCATCGGGCATGGCCGCCATGGGCAAAATCCCTTTCATCACCTCTTACGCAATGTTTTCTCCGGGTCGAAACTGGGAACAAATTCGCACCACAATCACATACAACAATCGTCCTGTGAAAATTGCTGGCTCTCACGCTGGAATTTCCGTGGGACCCGATGGTGGTACACATCAAATGATTGAAGACATTGCCATTATGCGTGTTCAACCGAGAATGGTTGTCTTGTCGCCTTGTGATGCCATTGAGGCGCGCAAAGCGACAATAGAAGCAGCTAAAACAGACACACCGGTTTATATTCGTCTTGCCCGAGAAAAGACTCCCATTATTACAACAGACGAAACTCCTTTTGAAATTGGCAAGGCAACAATTTTTTACGAACATGAACGACCGGAAGTTGTAATTATTGCAACGGGTGCATTAGTGCACAAAGCTTTACAAGTTGCCCAAAATCTTGAAAAACAAAACATCGGTGCGATAGTGATAAACCTTCCAGCGGTTAAACCGCTGGATGAGAAAACGATTTTGGGAGTTGCCGAGAGAGCGGGCGCGGTGGTCACAGTAGAAGAACATCAAATAGCGGGTGGCATGGGCTCGGCAGTTTCTGAATTTTTATCTCAAAACCTTCTCGTTCCCATTGAATTTGTGGGCGTAAAAGACCAATTTGGCCAATCAGGCACACCCGCGGAGCTAATTGAGCACTATGGCCTAGGCGCAAAAGGCATAGAAGAGGCTGTTCATAGGGCGATTGGAAGGAAATAAGATTTTGGATTTGAAACTTTGTTAAAAGCTTTTCAGGAATTTCTCAATCAGGGCGGACAATAATAATTGCTAGTTGCTAGATACTAGAAACTTTGTAGTCTGGCTTCTTTGAAAGCTCAGATTGTATTTGCTGTTGAGTTAAAAGACCTTCTTGGGCGCCTATGTAGCGGCATACGCTCATACCGTTCACCGCACCCCACGAAAGGGCTTCGGGAAGGGTTTTTCCCAGTATCAAAGCGGAAGTTGTGGCAGACGCAAACGCGTCGCCCGCACCCGTTCGTTCAAAGGCCGGTTCTTCAGGATTAAATGGGGGAGCGAAGTAAATACCAGTTTTATCTGCACCGTACGCGCCTTTTGGCCCGTAAGTTATAACCGCAGATTGAGGCCCGAGATTGTGAAGGCCGAGCAGAAGTTCTTTTACATCAGTTCCTGACGGTTTACCGAGTATTTTTTCCGCCTCCTCGTTATTGACGAAAATAATTTCCGCGCGCGCGTAAATATCTTTCAGCTCAACGACCCCTAAATTTATCTGAAAAGTACCGGGCTGAAAGGCGAATTTAATTTCTGGATGTGCTTTTAAATGGGAAGCGATTTTTTTATGATATTCGCGTGTGGATGGACCAAGAGAAGACAAATAAAACCATCGGGGGGAGCCCACGTTGGGGAAATGATATTCATAATCCTGGTGCTTTACCAAAATGGTGCGGTCGCGCTCATACCAAAGAACATAATGATAATTTGTTTCTTCTCCCTTGTGGACTGATATGTATCGGTGATTGACCCCGTCTTTCTCCAAACTTTTTAAGCACTCTTTGCCGTTTTGGTCGTCTCCCATATTTGAGACTAAAGCCGATTTAAGACCGAGCCGAGAGGCAGCCACGGCGGCGTTCGGCGAATTGCCGACGGCCCGCACCACCCTCACAAACTCATAAGGGATTTTGTCCCCAAATTTCATGGTGATGGTGCAATGCGCTTCGTTGATGTCGCAATTAACTTTTGCCTCCTTGAGCCTTATGAAAGCGTCTGTCGTGATGTCGCCAATAGCAACCAAATCAAAAGATTTTCCAAATAATGACATGGGTAAAGTATAATAGATATATGACCCTTAAGGAAACTATTTTAGATGTTCAAAAAAAGAGAATTGCTATCGGGCATTTTAATGTTTCTGATTCTGAAGGATTTAAGGCGGTGGTGGATTCGGCCAAAGAGCTTGGAGTACCTGTAATAATAGGCGTATCTGAAAAGGAAAGAAGTTTTTTGGGCGTTGCGGAAATAAGAGCGCTTGTCGCGGTGGAAAAAGAAAAAGGCTTGCCGGTTTTTCTGAATGCCGACCATACTTATTCGCCGAGCGCCTCATTTGAAGCCATAGATGCCCATTTTGACTCGGTAATTATTGATGGCGCAGAAAAACCTTTTTCGGAAAATGTAATAATGACCAAGGAGGTGGTTAAGTACGCGAAAAATAAATTCCCAGATATTTTAGTGGAAGGGGAATTAGGCTTTATAGGCACCGGCTCAAAAATTTTAGATGAAATTCCAGACGGAGTTTCTGAAGAAACTCAAACCACTCCCGAAGATGCCAAGAAGTTCGTGGAAGATACCTTCATTGACCTTTTTGCCCCGTCGGTCGGCAATGTACACGGCTTGGTAAGGACAGGCGAGCCGAAATTAAACATTGAACGCATTCGCGCCATTCGCAAAGCCGTTTCGGTGCCGCTCGTTCTTCACGGCGCGTCCGGAAACAAAGACGATGAGATACAGGAGGCTATCAAAGCGGGCATTTCAGTTGTTCACATAAATACCGAGCTTCGCATTGCCTATAAGAAAGGAATTAAAAAGGGTATAAGCTCGGACGAATTGGCGCCTTATAAATTTATGGCCGAGGGAGTGGAAGAAATGAAAAAAATCGTTACGGCCAAATTAAAACTCTTCAATGGATTATAGTCATGCGCTTAAATTATTAATATCAGGCCAAGTCGCAGATGATGAGGCGACTCTCACGAAGTATTCAAGAGACGCATCACTTTTTAAAGTCGTACCCAAATGCGTTGTTTTTCCTAAATCTGCGAATGACATTGGAAAAATTGTCTCTTATGTGGCGGAGCATAAACAGGAAGACCCAGCACTTTCAATCACGGCGCGGGCGGCGGGCTCGTGCATGGCGGGCGGTTCCTTAAACGAATCAATAATTCTGGATATTACAAAACACATGGCGGGCATCAAATCATGGAGCGAAAATTCGGCCGTCGTTCTGCCGGGCACGATGTATCGCGATTTTGAAAAAGAAAGTTTGGCGCGCGGTCTTTTTCTGCCCTGCTTCCCTGCCTCAAAAAATCTTTGCGCCTTTGGCGGCATGATAGGCAACAATTGCGCCGGAGAAAAGACTTTGAGGTACGGCAAGATGGAAAAGTATGTCAGAAAGCTCAAAATGGTTTTTGCCGACGGCGTAGAGAGGGAAATTAAACCACTTTCACGAGACGAGCTTGAAGCAAAAAAGGGCCAAAATGATTTTGAGGGCAAAATATACCGCAAGTTAGACGATTTGCTCACACAAAACACAGATTTAATAGAAAAGGCGCGGCCAAATGTTTCTAAAAATTCAGCAGGATATTATTTGTGGAACATAAAACAAAACGGAGTCTTTGATTTGAATAAGCTCATTGTCGGCTCGCAAGGCACACTCGGAATCGTAACGGAGGCGGAAATCGGCCTGGTGAAACCGGCCGTAAAATCAAAAATGCTGGTCATTTTCCTTAAACACCTGAACAGTCTGGGAGAAATCGTAAATGAAATCTTAAAAGAAAATCCCGAAACGCTTGAATCGTACGATGATAACACCCTCAAATTTGCCATCAGGTTTTTGCCAGACCTCGCAAGAGCCATGAGAGCAAGGAATTTCATTTGGATGACAATCTCGTTTATTCCAGAAGTATTGATGTCATTGAGAGGCGGTCTCCCGAAACTTGTAATGCTCGCAGAGTTTACAGGAGATAATGATGAAGAATTGAAGAGAAAAACTCAAAGAATGCGCCAGAGCCTTAAAAAGTTTCATTTTGCGATGCGTATTACGCACTCAATTCTTGAGGAAGAAAAATATCTGACCATTCGCCGCGAGAGCTTTAATCTCCTGCGCAAGCACGTGCGCGGCAAAAGAACCGCGCCATTCATAGATGATGTTGTTGTGCGTCCTGAATTTTTGCCTGAATTTTTGCCCAAACTTCGCGCCATCTTGGATAAACATAAACTTCTCTACACCATTGCCGGCCACGCGGGCAACGGTAATTTTCATGTCATACCCCTTATGGACATGCACGACAAGAGAAATAAAGAAATTATCCTGCCAATTTCGAAAGAAGTGTATTCGCTGGTGCATCAGTACGGAGGTTCAATTACCGCCGAGCACAACGATGGCATTATCCGCACGCCATTTCTTCCCATGATGTACGGCGAAGAGGTTGTGAAATTATTTGAAAAAGTAAAAAAAATATTTGATCCTCAAAACATTTTCAACCCTGGCAAAAAAGTCAACGGTAGTTTTGAGTATTTAGAAAATCATGTTGCCGTTGAATAGAAGTTGCCTTTTTTGGTGTTTCTAATACAATTATTCTCCTATGTTGAGTTTGTCCGTAAAAGAAAGAGATACCAAAGAAAAACCTGAAACCTTGCGCAAAAAGGGCTTTTTGCCAGCAGTCTTTTATGGAAGAAAAACACAATCTACTCCCATTGCCGTTTCTCTTATTGATTTCAAAAAAGTTTTCAAGAAAGCGGGGGAGTCGGGCGTGGTTACTTTGAAAACCGAAAAGGGAGAAGTTGACACTCTTATTCACGACATTGATTTTGATCCCATTAGCGGCATTCCAAGGCACGCGGATTTTTACGTTTTTGACAAAGATAAGAAAATGCAAGTGGACGTGCCAGTTGAATTCATGGGGGAGGCGCCGGCCGTCAAAGCAGGACTTCTGGTGGTAAGAGTAATGCACGAAATAAAAGTGGAGGCTCTGCCCGGCATCCTTCCGCACTCCGTTTCCATTGATATTTCTAAATTAGAAAATGATGGCGATACGGTTCTCGTAAAAGATATTCCGGAAATGATCGGCGTAAAGTTCTTGTCCGGCGCTTTTGAGGTTGTGGCGTCAGTGCAAACTCCCAAGGAAGAAAAAATTGAGGAGCCGCCAGTTGACTTATCCGCAATTGAGGTGGAAAAGAAAGGCAAGGAGGTAGCTGAAGGTGAAGAAGGAGTAGCACCAACCGAAGCCGCTAAAGCGGCAGTAGAAAAGCCAGAAAAAAACCCAGAGTAGGGCCGTCTGTTATTGTTATAATTAAGACCATGCGGTTTCGCCCGTACATTTCTATATTTTTAATTTGCTTTTTTCTACTTTCTGCTTTTAACTTTCTGCTTTTAACTCCTGCTCTCGCTCAAGATTTAACACCGGCGCAAAGAGCCGAGCTTCAAGCCGAGTACGACAAAACCCTTAAGGAAATTGATGAACTTCAAGGAACAATTGATAATCTTCGCCAGCAGCAAAAAAGTCTCAAAGGCGACATTTCTCTTTTGACGGCCCAAATAAATCAAGCCGAGGCGGTTCTAAAACAAAAGACCATTGTTATCCGTAAGCTTGCCACCGAGATAAATGCTAAAACCCAGCGCATCAATACCCTTACGGCAAAGATAGAGCAAGGCAAGATATCCTTGGCGGAACTTATTCGCAAGACCAATGAGCTTGATTCTTACAGTCTTCCGGAAGCCATGCTTTCCGACAAAGATTTCTCGGAGTTTTTTGCCGACATAGATTCTTTCAACTCAATTCAAAAAAGCCTCGCCGAACTTTTTGCCGCCGTTCGCGAAGCCAAGGCGGAAACGGAAAAAGAAAAACGAGTCCTGGATGAAAAGAAAAACCAAGAGGAAGACGCGAAATATGTCGTAGAGCTCAAGAAAAAAGAGGTTGCCAAAAACCAAAGTGAGAAAAAACAGCTTTTGGCGGTAAATACCACGCAGGAGAATGCCTATAATCTGATTCTTGCGGACAAACAGCAAAAAGCGGAACGCATCAGAACGGCCCTCTTTAACCTGCGCGACACCGAAGGCATTTCTTTCGGAGTGGCTCTCACTTATGCGAATGCCGCTTCGCAAAAAACGGGTGTCAGACCGGCCCTCATTCTTGCCATCCTTTCTCAAGAATCTGATATGGGGAAAAATGTCGGCTCTTGTTATATAAAAAATTTACAAACAGGCGACGGGGTGGGGAAAAACACCGGCACTTTTTTTGAGAGGGTGATGAAAGTGCCGCGCGATACGGAAGCATTTCAAAGGATTACAGATGTTTTGCGTTTACCTTGGGCCACCACTCCCGTGTCATGTCCTTTGGGGACCGCATACACATCGTCTCGCGGTTATGGCGGCGCCATGGGTCCGTCCCAATTTATTCCGTCAACTTGGGAATTATTTAAACAGCGCATTGCCAAAGCAATTGGGGTGAGCGAACCAAACCCGTGGCAAGCGCAGGATGCCGTGATGGCCACGGCTATTTATCTCATGGATTTGGGCGCGGCCGGCGGCACTTATACCGCCGAACGTAATGCCTCCTGCAGATACTATTCGGGTCGTTCGTGCGATAATCGAAGGCCCGCCAACAGTTTTTACGGCACGGGAGTTTTGCAAAAAGCGGAGCAAATTCAGGGGAACATAGATTTCTTGAAATCAGTCTAGTTTTCACCGCATCGATTTCTTGCGATACTTGAAACTTTTGGTATAGTATTCGGGCAATGAAAAAAGGAATTCACCCAGAAAATTACAGACAAGTCATATTTCACGACAACTCCTCGGGGGCGGAATTTATTATTGGTTCAACTATTGCCACAACCGAAACCAAGAAACTCAAAGGCAAGGAATATCCATATGTGACTGTGGAAATATCTTCGGCTTCGCACCCGTTTTATACTGGTAAAGACACAGTTATTGATACCGCCGGACGAGTAGAAAAATTTAAGGCAAGGCAAGCGACAGCCAAAAAAACAACCAAGAAATCCCTCGGCCATAGCACCACCGCGGGCAAGGCTTAGATTTTTAGTCCGAACAAAATGCCAGACACAGATCTTTCGCGCTACAAGGAAAATCCTAAAACCGCCTATATGGCGGGCCAGCTTGAGGGTTTGCTAAAAAAGGAAAAGGAAGCCCTTGAACTGAAAAATAGCGATATATCGCTGTCAGCTCTTGCCGATGAAGATTTAAAGAACATTTACGGGCAAATGGCCGAACTCAAAAAACATCTGGACGAAATTCTAAAAGAGGAAGAAGCCGAAGAAGAATTTCCCAATGAAATAATTTTGGAAGTGCGAGCCGGCGCAGGCGGAGAGGAAGCGGCCTTGTTTGCTGAAATATTGGCGAACATGTACAAAAAATACGCCGAGAGAAAAGGCTGGGCGTTTTTGGAAATTGATATTTCAAAGTCGGATTTGGGCGGATTCAAAGACGCGTCGTTTGAAATACGAGGCAAAGATGTTTATAAAATTCTTCGTTTTGAAACAGGGGTGCACAGAGTGCAAAGAATTCCGGAGACGGAGAAATCCGGACGAGTGCACACCTCTACTGCCTCTGTTGCGATTTTGCCCGTTCGCAAAATACATAAGCTGGTCTTAAATCCCGCCGATTTGGAAATTGAATTCTCCCGCGCCGGCGGCAAGGGCGGGCAGAATGTCAATAAGGTGGAAACGGCGGTACGCATTACTCATAAACCCACGGGCATGACCGTGCGCTCAACGGCACAAAGAAGCCAAAGTGCCAACAAGGAAAAAGCTTTGGAAATTTTGACCGCCAAACTTGAGGAAGAAGAAAGACTCACCAACGAACAAAAACTTTCCGCTGACCGTAAAGGCCAAATAGGCACTGGCGACAGGTCAGAGAAAATCAGAACCTACAATTATCTACAGGACAGAATTACCGACCATCGCGTCAAAGAATCTTGGCACAACATAAATGCGATTCTTGACGGCGGTTTGGACAAAGTGTTTCAGGAACTTGAATCAAAATTTGAAACGGGGGTTGCGGAAGCGGCAAGAGAGAATTAAACTATTATTGCCAATGAGCACGCGCTCTGCTACTATATTGCCTACCCATTTTGGGAATTTTTTATGCCAACAAAAAACGCCGGAACGACAGACATTGAAGCGCTTTCAAAAGCGGGAGTGCACTTTGGGCGTTCGCGTTCCCGCAGGCATCCGTCCGCCAAGGAGTTTATTTTTGGAGCCAAGGGCAACGTGGAAATTTTTGATTTGGAAGCCACTAAAATCCTTTTGGAGCGCGCGCTTGAGGCAGCCCGTGGAATAGGAGAAAAAGGCGGCCAAATTTTAATGGTTGGAGGCAAGAGTGAAGCCAAGGGCGCTATAAAAAGCGCTGCCTCAAGCGCCGGTCTTCCGTTTGTCGCTGGCAGATTTATCGGCGGCACTCTTACCAATTTTTCTGAAATAAAAAAGCGGATAGCTCGCTTGGAAAACCTGACAGAGCAAAAAGAAAAAGGCGAATTGTCAAAATACACAAAAAAAGAACGCCTCATTATTGACCACGAAATTGAAAATCTCAGAGAAAAGTTTCAAGGCATCTCTTCAATGAAAACCTTACCAGTCATGCTTTTTGTGGTTGATCCGCGGCGTGAAAACATTGCCGTTAGAGAAGCAAACCATTTAAATATTCCAGTAATGGCCCTTGCCGGCTCCGATTGCGATATGAAAGAGCTTGATTTTCCCGTTCCCGGCAACGATGCGTCGGAGGCAAGCATAAAATTTATTACGGAAAAAATTGCTCACGCTTACAAAGAGGGCAAAAAAGAGTTAAAAGAGAACAGTAAAGAAGAAAAAAAAGTTTAAAGATATCTCACGGGGTATATAATAGAATCAGTCAAACGATGAAAATAATTTCTACTGAACAGGTGAAAGAATTGCGGGATAAGACCGGCGTTTCAGTCATGCAATGCCGTAAAGCTCTTGTTGAGGCGGAGGGCGATATGGAAAAGGCGCTTGTCATTCTCAAAAAGCGCGGAGCGGATGTGGCCGCAAAAAAGTCAGGCCGCACCCTCGGCGCCGGCACTATCCAATCCTATATCCACGGAAACGGCACCATAGGCGCAATTGTTGAGCTTTCATCGGAAACTGATTTTGTCGCCAAAAATGAAGAATTTAAAAAGGCGGCTTACGATATCGCCATGCATGTGGCGGCAACCAATCCGGAATTTTTGTCTGTAGATGATAAAGGGGTTTCCGACAAAGACGAAGCAAAAGAAAAAGCGCTCCTGGAACAAGCATTCATTAAAAACCCCGATATAAACATCAGAGATTTTGTCAATTCTCTTATTCAAAAATTTGGCGAGAAAATAGAAATTAGGCGTTTCGTGAGATTTGCCACCAGCGACTAGCATGACAGCGACAGCATATGTATTTTACATTTCGCTTTTAGGGATGTTGGGAATGCTTTCCATAAAAATGTTTGAGCTGAAGCGTCGCCGCCGAAGTCTTGTCTATCACATTTTTGTCAGATTTGACAAAGCCACCCATGGAATGCTGGCGAGAATTTTTGGCACCCTGCGAACCAAAAAGGGAGAACTTGAAATCTTTCTCAAGGAAGACTTGCGCAGGCTGATTTATCAAGCAATCGTATCCTCAATTGCCCATGCCAGAGAGGCTTATGATAGGATACGGGCGTCTTCCCGCGGGGTTGTAAAATTGAGAGAAAACCCTAAAGTTTCCGCGTTCTTGAAAGACATTGAAATAGCCAAGAAAGAAATCAGCTTGCGTGGCTCGGGGCCAGAAATTGAAGATAAAAAAGAGTTGCCGGCGGGCGACGAACGACAGTAATCCCGCCACCTTAGCTCAGTTGGCTAGAGCAGCCGTTTTGTAAACGGCAGGTCGTCGGTTCAAGTCCGACAGGTGGCTCAAAAACAGAACTTCTGATAGTGTTTTACTCTCTATGGATTATAGAAAAACGCCGTATTTTAAGGTGGGAAAATCGTCCGAACTGGTTTCAAGAGACCGTTTGCTTTACAAATGTCTTGAAATCATCCCGGGTTTCCTTTCATGGGCGACTATCGCATTTATCATACTTTTTTCTTGGTTTAAGCCGGTTTTTGCGGCTTATTTTGTTATTCTTTTTGACTTTTACTGGTTGTTAAAAACCGTTTATCTTTCCAGTCATAATTTTCACAATTGGAGGAGGATAAAATACAATCTCTCTGTGGACTGGACAGAAAAAGTCTCCCACCTTAAGTACGAAGGTCTTTATCATCTTGTCATTTTTCCATTTTTTGACGAATCACTTGAGGTTGTTACGGGAAGCGTGGAAAGTATCAAAAAAGCAAACTATAATCTTAAAAAAATATTAATAGTGTTGGCCTATGAGGAAAGAGGAGGCGAAAAAGCGAAGAAAATAGGAAAGTCAGTTTCTCAAAAATTTAAGGATGATTTTGCCGGTGTCGTTGCCATTAAACATCCGCAAAACATTTTGGGGGAACTTGCCGGCAAGGGTTCAAATATTTCCTATGCCGCGGAGGAGGCGAGAAAAAGTCTGGTAGACGTTAAAAAAATTTCTTACGAAAACGTCATAGTTTCAGCCTTTGACATAGACACCGTCGTCTACAAGGACTATTTCATGTGTCTTACTTGGTATTTTCTAACAACCGAAAATCCCGAGAAAGCGTCTTTCCAGCCGGTGCCCGTTTACATCAATAACATTTGGCAAACAAACCCGATTTCAAGGATTGCGGCTTTTTCAAATACCTTTTGGCAAATGATTCAGCAAGAGCGGCCGGAAAAATTAGTCACTTTTTCTTCGCACGCGGTAAGTTTGAAAGCTTTGGTAGACATAGGCTATTGGCAAACAAACATAGTGTCGGAAGACTCAAGAATTTTCTGGAATCTGTTTTTTGCCAACGACGGAAACTATCGGGTAATCCCCATGGCATATCCGGTTTCAATGGACGCCAACTTTGCGGGGACATTTTGGAAAACGATGAAAAGCATTTACAAACAACACCGCAGATGGATGTGGGGCGCCGAAAATGTTCCGTACATACTTCTTGGTTGTATAAAAAATAAAAAGGTATCTTTTGGTAAAAAGATAAGGGCGGTGCTTGTGCAGTTAGAGGGCTATTGGTCAGCGGCCACAAATCCATTAATAATCTTTCTCTTGGGCTGGCTGCCATTGGTTTTGGGCGGCAAATTTTTTAAAGAAACAGTGCTTTCTTACAATCTTCCGGTGGTTACCAGAAACTTGATGATTATCGCCATGTTTGGACTTGTTGCTTTGGCCATTATGTCTTATTCTCTTTTACCAAAATCTATTGACGGCAAGCCAATAGAAAAAAAACACAAATTTATGGCCATAGCACAATGGGTTATTGTTCCGATTACCATTATTATGTTTGGATCAATTCCGGCCCTAGACGCTCAAACCAGATTGATGCTCGGAAGATATATGGGTTTTTGGGTGACGCCAAAATATAGAAAACATGATTAGGCCGATGTCAAAAAAACGCAGAATGATAATGCTAGTCATACTTATTTTGATATTTTTTTCTGCCGGGCCGGTACTCCTACTTTTTGCTTCAGGATATTCCTTTAAAGATGTCGTATCTCTGACAAAGATTTCCATACTTCGTACGGGCGGCGTATATGTAGCGAGTATTGGCAGCAACAGTTCCATTTTCGTTGATAATAAACCTTCGGGAGACTCGTCTTTTCTGGACAGATCGGTGTTGGCACAAGGATTGAGCATCAAACAGCATTTGATAAAAGTGGAGAGGCCGGGGTTCAGGGCGTGGGAAAAGAAAGTGACTGTTTCTCCCAATAAAGTCACTGAAGTCCGTCCGGTGCTGATTCCAGAAAAAGTTTTGTTTATGCGGATACGGGACGGAGCAACAATTGAAACTCTTTCCAAGGCGTTTTTAAAGAAAAAAGATTTAATCATAGCAACATCAACAGGCAGGACGATTATTGATGACAGTAAAATTTCCATTTTGTTATCAAAAGACACGATAAAGATTACTTGGAAAAACGTTGAAGATACGCCACAATATATGTGCTCTCTCAACAATTGTGAAAAAACCCTAGAAATTTCTTTGGAAGAGCCGATTTTAGACGTTGAATGGTACAAAGATGATACCGATGGGCTGGTGGCAGTCGGAAGAAATCACATTTTTATTTTGGAGCTTGATGCCAGGGGAGGGAGGATTATTACCCCAGTATTTGCTTCGGGTGATTTTAAATTGGAAAATTTCGATAATTCATCCCTTGTTTCATACAAAGGGGAAATCTATCTGAAGAAATCAAGTGCCCTTTACAAGCTTAATTTTGAACCGTTATCGGTATAATATATTCTCATGGCGTTATACAAAATTTCTCTCGTTGAACAAAACAAACTCATAGAAGAACTTTCCAAAAGGCACGATGCGAAAAGTGAGAGGATAAAGCGCTATTTGGCCATGCCCGATTTATCGCGCACAAGCGGCAGCCCGCTCAGTGAAATCGTAAAAAGGGTGACAAATCTTCCCGCCCTTCTTGATTTTGACGACATTGATATACCAGAAATCATATCAACAGACATAATTTTTGATTTGTTCAATTTTCCGGCAGACCATCCGGCTCGAAGCCGGTCAGACACATATTATGTAGACGATAAAAATGTCTTGCGCCCTCACGACACAGCGATGTGGTACTACTACTTTAAACTGGATGAAATAAAGAAAAAAATCGCGGAAAACAAACCGCTTGGCGTGATGTGCTACGGCAAAGTTTATCGCAAAGACGAGATTGACCGGCATCACATGAACATCTTCCATCAGATAGGCGGGCTGTATCTTGTGCCGGACAGTCAAGAGACTCTCGTTTTGGATGACCTTAAAAATGTTCTGTCGGAGATTGTCCAAAGTATTTTCGGTAAGGATGTGAAATATCGTTTTAATCCCGACGTGTTTCCTTACACCGACCCGTCTCTTGAAGTGGAAGTGGAGAAAAACGACAAGTGGATAGAAGTAGTCGGTGGAGGCATGCCTCGTAAGAATGTTCTAAAAGACTTTGGTCTTGAGGGCTACAATGGTTGGGCGTTCGGTTTCGGATTAGAGAGACTGGCGATTGTAAGCATGGAACTTCCGGACATTCGTCTCCTTTGGTCTCAAGACGAGCGAGTTAAAAAGCAGCTGACGTTAGATACTAAATTTAAAGAGGTCAGCAAATTCCCCCCGATAGTTCGAGATATTTCTTTTGTGGTAGATAAAAATTTTATTCCCAATGATTATTTTGACGCCATTAGGGATATTGGAGGAGATTTAGTGGAGGAAGTAGGACTGCTGGATAAATATGAAAATGCAGAAAAGTTTGAGGTCGGCAAAATAAGCTACACATTCAGAATCACATACCGCGACCTCAAAAAAACACTTACCAACGCGGAGGTGAATGCTTTGCACTCAAAAATAGAAGAAGCAACCGTTAAAAATTTCGGCGGCACAATCCGACTGACATAACATGGCGTGGATTTGGAGAGTTGGTCTCGGACAGAACGAGGTGAGCGAAGAGGCGCTAAAGAAATCTGGATTTAAATACGAGCTCGTGGAAGTGGAGGAAGCTTTACGGGCGCATATCGACGAAACTCTCGGCAAGCCATACAAATTTTTCACCTCAATGCGCGAAGACGCTCCAAACTTTTTTAGTTGTTCCTCACTCATAAGCTATCTATACACTTTTGCCGGAGTTTGGATGCCGAGCCTTGTCATTGAAAAGTTTTCTTTTACAAAGCCTATTGCCAAGGAAGATTTACATTTTGGCGATTTTGTTTATTCATACAATGAGGGAGAGGATAAAAAGTCCCCAAATCATATGGGCATGTACTTGGGAGATGGGAAAGTACTTCAAGCCGCCGGCCACTGGTATAAAGGCAAGGTCCTGATAGAAAGTCTTGGTAAGTCGCCTTCATTTAAGACAATTGTTGGCTATGGTCGAGTAGTTGAAGATTTAAAGGAAAAACGTTTTGTTGTGCAAATTCCAGACGATCGATCAGATTTGCGAAACAAGGAAAATTTAATAAAAGAAATAGAAAAGTATAATTAAAGATATGAAATTGAACGTTCCTTATCATTCACAGTTTGATGAAATAACTATTCCTGAATGGAAGGAGAGGGGGTGTGCAATTACTTGTCTGAAGATGTGTTTGGATTTTGTAAAACCAAATGAAATTCCAAATATTGATGATTTAATAAAAGAAGGTATTGCCATCAACGGATATCTCGGTAATGTTGGCTGGAGACATGAGACCTTGGTAAGACTGGCGCATAATCACGGAGTACCCGCGTACCAAGAAGAATTCAGGTCAGTTAAAGTTGATGTCGCAAACAAAACTTTCTCGGAAAACATCTTTGAAAAAGACTTAATTGATATTGGCGTACAAAGAATACGAGAGACGATTGACAGAAAGATACCCGTAATAGTCTCGGTAAACGAGAGATCGGGTTTCCATCAGTTAGTTGTTGTCGGTTATGAAGATAGTTTAGGAACAACAACGGGTTTTTATGTTTCAGATCCCGACAACAGAGTGGGGGAAAAACAGGGCGTTTTCATGCCCGTATCTGACTTTTTAGCAGTTTGGCGCAAGTTTGCCATTTTTGTGGGTTAGTTGAGCCATATTTTTATTCCTTAAGCTCTTTCTTTTTTGCCCATTTTCTGATAGAATTGTAAGTGTTTGGGGGCTTTGTTAAGCCACCCATTTGTTTTCTATGGTATCCAAAAACAAGCAAGAAAAAGGCAAAAAAAAGGACAAGGAAAAACGCCTGCCCGCCAATTCGTATAGTGCCGCTGATATTACCGTTTTAGAGGGCCTGGAGCCCGTCAGGAAGCGCCCCGGAATGTACATCGGTACCACTGGCCCGGATGGCCTTCACCACCTTATCGGGGAGGTTTTTGACAATGGTCGTGACGAGGCCATGGGCGGTTTTGCCAACCACATTGAAGTTGCGCTTCTGCCGGGCAATCGCATTCGTGTTGCAGACAATGGCCGAGGCATCCCAGTTGACGTACACAAACAAACGAAAGTTTCCGCTCTTGAAACCGTTATGACCAAACTTCACGCCGGGGGAAAGTTCGGCGGGCAAGGCTATAAAGTTTCAGGCGGACTTCACGGTGTCGGAGTTTCGGTTGTCAACGCTTTGTCGGACAGCATGTCTGTTTTTATTCATCGCGACGGCGGAAGGTATTTTCAAGAGTATGAGCGGGGCAAAAGAGTGTCGGCCGTTAAAAAACTGGGGGCTTCAAAAGAACATGGCACCATTGTCACTTTTTCTCCGGACCCTCAAATCTTTCCTGAAATTGATTTTGATTTTAATCGTATCGTCATGCATTTGCGCCAGCAAGCTTACTTGGTGAAGGGTTTGAGAATTGAAGTTATTGATGCCCGTGATTGGGACGGCAAAATTCCCGACCAAGAGGTTTTTTATTTAAGCGAGCTGGATTTGGACGTGCCCACCCAAACTTTCTATTTTGAGGGCGGTCTTCTTTCTTTGGTGCGTTTCCAAAATTCGTTTCAAAAACCAATCCACAAAAATATTTTTTACGTTGAGAAGAAATTAGACGAGTATGATTCGGTGGAAGTGGCCCTGCAATACGTTGATGATATAAGCTCACGCATTTTGCCTTTTGCCAACAATATCTATAACGGCGAGGGCGGCACTCATGTGACAGGTTTCAAAACGGCTCTTACGCGCACCCTTAACTCATATGCGAAAAAGGGCAACGGCGGAAAAGAGGAAGATAATTTTACCGGCGACGATGTTTTGGAAGGTCTCTCCGCCGTTATTTCCATTAAGCTCCGTGAAGTGCAATTTGAGGGCCAAACAAAGGCAAAATTGGGCACCGTGGAGGCGCGGTCAATGGTTGAAGGAGTATTTGGCGACGCCTTTACAGCCTTTTTGGAAGAGCATCCTGACGACGGCAGAGCGATTGTAAACAAGGTGGTTTTGGCTTTGAGGGCGCGAAAGGCCGCAAAGGCCGCAAAGGACTCCGTTCTTCGCAAGGGAGCATTGGAAGGCATGACTCTGCCCGGCAAGTTGGCGGATTGTCAATCATCATCCGCAGAGGAATCGGAACTTTTTATTGTTGAAGGAGATTCAGCGGGAGGCACAGCCAAGATGGGCCGCGATCGTCGCATCCAGGCAATATTGCCTTTGCGCGGAAAAATTTTGAACATTGAACGAGCGCGCTTGGACAGAATGCTTGGGTCGGAGCAAATTAAAAATTTGGTTGTGGCGCTTGGCACGGCCATCAGCGATACGTTTGACATTACCAAGCTCCGTTATCACAAAATAATTATCGCCACAGACGCCGACGTTGACGGCGCACACATTCGCACGCTTTTACTGACGCTTCTTTACAGATTTTTTAGACCGCTTATTGATGCGGGATATGTTTACATTGCTCAGCCGCCTCTTTATAAGATAAAGAAAGGCAAAGAAATTTCGTACGCGTACTCCGATGCTGAAAAAACAAAAACGATTGGCAAAGATGCAGAAATAGAAGAAGTTGCAGAATCTTTGGGCGAAGATGAAATTGAAGAGGAAACTGATAAGCTAAAAAACTCCGAAGCTAAAAAGCCTAAAGTCTCAATCCAGCGTTATAAAGGTTTGGGAGAAATGAACTCCGATGAATTATGGGAAACCACCATGGATCCTGCCCGAAGAATTTTAAAACAAGTGACGATCGAGGATGCGCAGGAAGCGGACAAAGTTTTTGATATTCTGATGGGCACCGATGTTCCTGCGCGTAAATCCTTCATTCAGTCAAACGCCAAACTTGCGAACCTGGATATATAGTGTCATTTAAAGAAAGAATATTCGGGGTAAATTGTCTACCTTACGATATATCGTAAGGTACGACTAGAGATTTCTAAAAACATACTTCCAGCGTCCACGCCCCCGTGGAGGCATTCCAGCCAATAGAATTTTTTCTAATAGGTCTGTAATTGATCTATCTTCTTTGTTAATTATCCTGATTAATTTATCGTATTTTCCTATTTCAACGCCCAGAGAAATTCTCGCCGCCGTAGAGGGACTTATTTGTAAAGACTCAGAGATAGAATAATAAGATAAACCTTTATTTCGCATCATTATTACAGCCAATCTTTTGGCGAGCATTATTCTTTCTGTTTCGGTGAATAACTCAAATATTAAGGTTTCTGTGGTGTGGTTTCTTACCGATGCATCAATAATTTTGGCAAATCTGTTTAAAAGTTTTTCCAAAATTTCCTTTTTAAGATTCTTATTCGATATATGCGGCATATTCCTATCTTACGATATATCGTAAGATAGGAATAACAGTTTTGTGTACAACTAGTTTTAATTTTTAAAACCCCGCTGTGTTATTTTCTCTCGGTGATTTCTTTTTGAAGTTTTTTAATCAATTTTTCAACAGAGATTTTTTCTGATTTGCCTTCGCGGTTTTCAAGAGTCAATTCTTCGGACTCAACTTCTTTGTCTCCGATAACCACAGCGTAGAAAACTTTCTCGGTTTTGACATTTCGCACTTTTTTGCCCAAAGTTTCATTTGAGTCATCTAATTCAACACGAATGCCGGCCTTCATTAATTCATCAAAAACTTTTTTGGCATATTTTTTGTGCGTCTCGGAAACGGTTAAAATTTTTACTTGTACGGGCGAGAGCCAAAGGGGGAAAGCGCCAGCGTATTTTTCTATAAGGAGTGCCATAGTGCGCTCAATGGCGCCAATAGACGAGCGGTGCACCACGAAAGCTCGATGCTCTTTGCCATCTTCTCCCACATATTTCAAATCAAATCTCTCGGGCATCACGAAATCATATTGCACGGTAAAAGCGGTGTCTTCTTTACCGTTGGCGTTTTTCATTTGCACATCAATTTTCGGCCCGTAAAAGCTGGCATCTCCGGGCATTTCCTCAAATTTCATATTTTTCCCCTTTAGGAATTTTCTCAAAAGGTTCTCGCTCTTGTCCCAGGCCGCGTTGTTGGTGCCATATTTCTCCGGATTGTTGCGGTCGCCGAGCGAAAGGCGATACCAATAATCCTTGCCGTATTCAAGGCCGAATACCCCGTTCACGTATTCAATGAGATCAAGAGCCTTGCCCATTTCATCAACCGCCTGTTCCTCTGACGCGCAAATAATATGGGCGTCTGAAAGGCAAAACGTGCGCACGCGCTGGAGACCCATAAGCTCGCCCGATTGTTCATAGCGGTAAAGTTTTGCCAACTCCGCGATTCGCATGGGGAGATCGCGGTAGGAGCGGGGTTCCGACAGGAAGAGTTCAAAATGGTGCGGGCAGGTCATAGGGCGAAGCATGAATTCTTCGTTGTCTATGACGATGGGCGCGTACATTGAGTCCTTGTAGTAAGGATAGTGGCCGGATTTTTTATAAAGTTCCAAGCGAGCTATGTCGGGGGTCATAACATGCTGATAACCCCGCTTTATTTCTTCGTCCACAATAAAGCGCTCAAGTTCGCGGCGAATAGCAGCGCCTTTGGCAGTAAAAAGGGGAAGACCTTTTCCCACGGTTTCAGAAAAAGTAAAAAGCCTTAGTTCCTTACCAAGTTTTTTGTGATCTCTTTCGTCCATTTACTCTATTCTACAACGCTTTTATTTTTTCGGCGATGAGGGATTTTTCGCCGTTTCGCTCGGTCACGCGGCCGAGGACGATAACGCACTTGTCGTTTTCAAGGAAACTTTTATATTCAGTAAAGACTCGCGGGAAAACAACCATTTCAATTTCACCGGACAAATCGGCCATTTTTACAAATGCCATTTGCTCGTTTCTTTTTGTTAAAATCTCGCGCACCGAC
Organism: Minisyncoccota bacterium; assembly: GCA_036584645.1. Taxonomy (GTDB): domain Bacteria; phylum Patescibacteriota; class Minisyncoccia; order Phycocordibacterales; family Zambryskibacteraceae; genus 12-FULL-44-12b. The sequence continues at coordinate 20,070 of DATEAC010000005.1, forward strand.
TCAACGATACCCGCGATTGCGATTTGGGTTTCCGAACCGGCCTCAAGTTTTGCTTTCTTGATATTCATGTCCCGCTTGTCAAGCTTGTCCTTGTATTTATCCAAAGGGTGTCCCGAAATGTAAAGGCCCAAAAGCTCTTTTTCCCAGGCCAATTTTTCGTCGGTAGTTGCGGGAGGTGCATTCTTGAGACTTATTTCGTCGTGTCCCGTAAGTGTTCCAAAAAGAGAGTCATGAGAATCGCCCGCCCGCATTTTTTCTTTATGAAAATCAAGAAGCGCTTCTGAATTTGCCAAGAATTGTCCTCTTTCGCCAAATTCGTCCAAAGCGCCGGCCTTGATAAGGGACTCAAGCGATTTCTTGTTCAGATTTTTATCGGTAATCCGCGACAGAAAATCGGAAAGACTTGCAAAACGCCCCGCTCTTTTTCTCTCATGCACGATTGTCTGCGCAATTCCCTCACCGAAGTTTTTTATTGTGGTTAAACCGAATCTTATTTCATCGGGTTTTTTGTTTTTAGGATCCCTGACCACCGTAAATCCGGCAAAGCTCTCATTGACGGACGGCGGAAGCACCGGAATTCCCATCCGGCCGCACTCTTGAATGTAAAGAGCGATGGTATCAATGTTGCCTGATTCGGCCGTAAGACAAGCGGACATGTAAATGGCCGGAAAATTTGCTTTGAAATAGGCCGTCTGATAGGCCAGCCGGCCGTAGGAAGCAGAGTGGGCTTTATTAAAACCATAAGCGGCGAAAGGTTCTATCCAAGTCCAAAGTTCTTGCGCTTTCTTGAGTGGCCATTTGCTGTGTGTCACGCATCCCTCAATAAATTTTTCTTTTTGGGCGGCCATTTCAGCGGGGATTTTCTTTCCCACCGCCTTGCGGAATTTGTCCACCTCGCCCCAAGAGTATCCGGCGATATCCTTGGCAATCATCAAAAGATCGTCCTGATAAACCAAAATGCCGTAAGTTCTTTCCAAGATGGATTTCAAAGAAGGGTCTAAATATTTCACCAGTCGCGGTTCGTGTTTGCGGCGAATAAAATCGGGGATGAACTGCATGGGTCCGGGGCGATAGAGAGCAACCATGGCGTTAATGTCGTGGATGGACGTTGGTCTCAAATCAATAAGAAATCTTGTCATACCGGAGCCGTTAAGCTGAAAAGTACCCTCCGTTTCGCCGCGGGCAAGCATCACAAAAGTTTTTTTGTCGTCCAAGGGAATATTTTCCGGGTCAATCTTTTTTCCTTCAATGGCGCGAATCCTGTCCGCCGTGTCCGCGAGGATTGAGAGATTGCGGAGTCCCAAGAAATCAAACTTCAAAAGACCGGCATCTTCAATTGAATACATATCGTATTGAGTGATGAGCTTACCTTCGCCTCTGGTGTCGTACTGGAGGGGGGTGTGGTCTGTTATCGGGGTGGGAGAAATGACAACACCCGCGGCATGAACGGAGATGTGACGCGCGCAACCTTCAATCTTGCGGGCCATGTCAATGATGCGTTTTATGTCGCGGTCTTTTTCATATTTTTCTTTAAGCTCAGGCACGATTTCAAAAGCCCGTTCAATTGTCATGGGAAAACCCTGTGAACCAAAAGGAATTATTTTGGCGATTTCGTCGCCCTTGCCGTAAGGATAGCCCAGAGCGCGCGCCACATCGCGGACCACTCCGCGAGCAAGCATGGTGCCGAAAGTGCCGATTTGAGCAACTCTGTCTTCGCCATATTTTTTGCGGGCGTATTCAATCACTTCGTCGCGGCGATTATCCGCGATGTCAATGTCCATATCGGGAGGCAAGGGACGGTCGGGATTTAAAAACCTTTCAAAGGGCAGTCTGTACTCAATTGGATTTATGTTTGTGATGCCGCACAGAAATGAAACCAAGGAACCGGCAGCCGAGCCGCGGGTGTTTGTCAATATTCCTTGCGCTCTGGCGTGCTGAAGAAGATCGCCGACCGCCAAAAAATAAGGCGCAAAACCCTTCGTTTCTATTATGCTCAATTCGTAAGCAATGCGTTTTTTTATTTCTTCGGTTTGTTTGATTTTTCTTTGTTTTAATCCGTCGCGAACCATTTTTTCAAGTTCTTTGTTGAAAGTGGAATCTCTGGGAATATCCACATGAGGAAATACCCATTTGCCGAGCTTGAGCTCAAGGGAACATCTGTCTGCCACGTGCGCGGTGTTGTCAAGGGCCTCCGGCAAATCAGAAAATCTTTTTTCCATCTCTTCGGGCGAAAGAAATGAAAAATTTTCTTCCTCATCCGTAACGCTTTCATCAAACCTGTCATTGCTCTGTTGAACCATAAGCACGGTATCGCGGGCCGGTTTGTCTTCGGGGTCTAGGTAGTAAATGTCGTGCGCGGCCAAAACAGGCACGCTTTTTTGTTTGGCGAATTCGGCAATTGTTGCCATGAAGGTGTCATGGCCGGGAAGTTCCGGATGCTTTGTGATTTCAATAAAAACGTTTTGCACGCCGAAGGTGTCCAAATGCCATTTCAAGATTTTTTCCGCACCTTCGGTATCGCGCCGTCTCAATGCTTTGCTGATTTCTCCGCCGAGGGCGGGAATTATGGCAATTAAACCGTCGTGAAGATTTTCCAGAAGCTCATTATCCAGTCTGGGTTTGTAGTAAAAACCTTCAATATGGCTTTTAGTCACAAGCATCATTAAGTTTTTGTAGCCCGTCAGATTTTCCGCGAGAAGCACGAGACGATGGCGGCTGTTATCAACCCCGGCTTGTTTATCGTTTCTGGTGCGAACGGCTTTATAAAAATCAACGCCGATTATCGGTTTAATGCCCTTGCTTTTACATTCTTTATAAAATTCAATTGCGCCGTACAAGTTTCCAGAATCGGTGAGAGCAAGCGCGGGCATTTCATGTCGTTTTGCGCGGGCCACCAGATCTGGAATTTTGGGCAAGGCCTGTAAGAGGGAATAGTGACTATGCGTATGCAAATGAGAAAATTTGGGCATGTCAGAATTATACTTGAGAGGTACGGCTGCACGATAGCTTGAAAAGCTTATAATAATGAGGTGCAAAAACACCCTCGCATTATTTCTTTAGTACCTCCTGAATGTGTAGTAGGCATTGACGAGGCGGGCAGAGGGCCATTGGCCGGACCGGTAGCGGTGGCGGCGGTCAAGGTGGGGCGCGAATTTGATAAAAAATTTTTCCGAGGCATCAAAGATTCCAAACAATTAAACGAAGAGGAAAGAAAAATGTGGTTTGAACTTGCCCGCGAGGCGCACACGGAGGGCATCCTTGATTTTTCCGTGTCTCTCATTTCTCACACCGTCATAGACAGACACGGCATGACAAAAGCCGTAATGACGGGCATCAGAAGAAATCTTTTAAAACTCTCGGTGCCGACAAAAGAATCCCACATTTTTCTTGATGGACTTTTGAAAGCGCCCGTTGAATATAAACATCAACTTACTGTTATAAGGGGTGATGAAAAAGTCCCCATTATTTCTCTTGCGGGAATTTTAGCCAAAGTTGCGCGCGATGCCCGCATGAAAAGCCTTGCCAAAAAATATCCGCAGTACGGTTTTGAAAAGCATAAAGGATACGCGACGGAGGATCACAGAAAAGCTTTACGAAAATTTGGGCCAGTCTCTGTTCACAGAATGACCTTCATAAAAGGGCTAATTTAGGGCGCATTTGGTCTATTGACATATTGTATTTGTTTGTGATATAATAGTAGTTGGAAACCCTGGAAATACTAGGGTCAAGTACTGCGCAAGGAGCAAGTTGTGGCTAAGAGTCATTTTGCGGGTGTAATCATCTGGCGGACGGGCCCGGACGGCATTGAATACCTTGTCATTGAGTATGACTCGGGCGACGGGGTTCAGATCAAGTTCCCCGGAGGGACGAACAACGATCACCCGGGGGAACCGCTTTTCGGAAAGGAGGGCACCTTTTCCAGAGAAGGAACAGGAGAAACAGGCCTTGTTATCCCCGATGACTTGTCGGAAAGGGATGTCATCTACGTAAGTCGGCCTGATCCGAATCATACCAAACATTTCGTCATCGTTCCGTTTGAACGGTGCCGAGGAGAACTTCGTACCTCTCCGAAGAGAGACGGCGGAGACATGCTCTCGCCGCCATTCTGGCGGACGGCCGGGGAACTTCTGGTGCCCGTGGAAAACGGCGGCCTTTTCTGGACTCATCGCAAAGCTCTTGAGGCGGCCGAAAGACGTCTCTCTCAAGCTGTCCGGCCGTAGGGCATGGGGCCGTTCGCGACGACATCGTCGCGAACGGCCCTTTACTTTCATCTCAATTTTCGTACACTTATTGCCACTATGGTTGTAAGAATGAGACACACGCGCGCCCAAACAAGGCAGCGCCGAAGTCATCACAAACTGGAAAGCCCCAGACTTGCGAAAGACCAAGACGGGGTTTTTCATTTAAGGCATAGAATTAATCCCCAAACAGGCAAATACAAAGGTCGTGTTATAATTGATATAGCCGGTAAAAAAGCCGCCAAAGCGGCCCGAAAAAAGTCAAAAGAAAACCAAAGCAAATAAAAAATATGTGCGGTGCGCCTCTACAGAGGAAGGCAAAAGCTCTTTAACACTATGGCAAACAGACATTTATCAAGATCAATAGTCGTCCAGTCTCTTTTTGAGTGGGATTTTAATAAGCTAAAGACCGAGCTCGTAGACCCCGTCATTGAACGTAATGCCCGCGAGTTTGCCCCGGGCATGAACGATTTGTCTTTTGCCAAAAACCTGGCTCTTGAGGTAATAAAAAAGAATAAAGATTTGGACAAGATAATCGGCAAGGCCGCCCCCGATTGGCCCATAGATAAAATCAGCATTGTTGACAGAAATGTTTTGCGCATTGGCCTTTGCGAACTTCTTTTCGCGGACAGAGCGGAAGTGCCTCCCAAGGTTGCCATTAACGAGGCAATTGAATTGGCAAAAACCTTTGGCGGCGAAACCTCCGGCAAGTTTGTAAATGGCGTTTTGGGCGCCGTCTACAAAGAAATGGGCGAGCCGGGCAAAGACCAGCAGTCAAAAAAGGGCGCCAAAGGCAAGAAAAACAGTTTGGACGACCAGAATATTACTTTGCAGGAGCTCGGCGGGGCGGTGGTTTATGCCGAGGACCAAGGCAAGATTTATATTGCTCTCGTTCATGATGTTTTCGGCCACTGGACTCTTTCAAAAGGCAAGCTTGAGGAGGGCGAAAACGTAAAGCAGGGAACTGAAAGAGAAATAAAAGAAGAAATCGGCCTTGATATAAAGATAGAAGACGATTTAGGCGTGAACGAATATATCGCTTACCATCCCGAAAAGGGAAAATTAAGAAAAAGAGTGCATTATTTTTTGGCGCAGGCAAACTTTGAGCCGTTGAAACTTGCGCCAAGCGGAGGATTGGACGATGCTCGCTGGTTTACCGTTGCTCACATTGTGGACTTGAACTTCTATGATGATGTTTTGCCGATTGTTACAAAAGCGGTTACCTTGCTTGCCGAGAGGCACAGTAAAAAGTAATATCCTGAAATATGACTGATTACAGCGCGCTGGAAAAACATATAGGAGTGATTTTCAAAGATAAAGAGCTTTTGCATCAAGCGCTTACTCACCGTTCGTATCTCAATGAAAACCGTGATGTTTCTTGGGGGCACAATGAGCGCCTTGAATTTTTGGGCGATGCGGTGTTGGAACTTGTAATTACCGAATATCTGTATAAAACTTATCCGAACTCAAACGAAGGGGAAATGACCGCCCTTCGCTCCGCATTAGTAAAAGCGGAGACTCTGGCCTCGGTTGGCGGAGACATGATGGTTGGGGAGTATTTGCTTTTGTCTCGCGGGGAATCAAAGGATTTGGGTCGCGCCAGGCAGTATATTTTGGCGAATGCAGTTGAAGCCGTTTTAGGCGCTGTTTTTTTAGACCAAGGATTCAAGCCGACCGAGAAAATCGTGGAGAAATATTTAGTGCCAAAAATTGAAACCATAATGAAAGAGGGACTTACCACGGACGCCAAGAGCAAGTTTCAAACACAGTCACAAGAACATCTTGGCATTACGCCCTCATATAAAACCATAAAGGAAGCGGGTCCCGACCACGATAAACGTTTTACGGTGGGTGTTTATCTCAAGGACGAGCTGGTGGCAGAGGGCGAGGGTGATTCAAAACAAGTGGCGGAACAAAACGCCGCGAGACTTGCTCTCATTGAAAAAAACTGGGAATAACATGTATCTCAGGCGGATTGAACTTTCGGGTTTTAAATCGTTCGCGAAAAAATCGGAGTTTGATTTTAATTCGCCTATTTCGGCGATTGTCGGCCCGAACGGTTCCGGCAAATCAAATATTGCAGAAGCGTTCAGGTTCGTTTTGGGCGAACAATCAATGAAATCAATGCGCGGCAAGCGCGGCGAAGACCTCATTTTTAACGGTTCTCCCGAAACATCTCGCGCAAGCCGCGCCGTTGTGAAGCTTACTTTTGACAATTCCCGCAAGGTTTTTCCGTCTATTGATTTTAATGAGGTGATTTTGCAAAGAGACGTCTATCGTGATGGCACCAATGAATATATCGTGAACGGTTCCAAAGTCCGCCTCAAGGATATTTTGGAGCTTTTGGGAGCCGCTCACATTGGTCTCTCGGGACATCACATAATTTCGCAAGGAGAAGCGGACAGAATCTTGTCCGCCAATACAAAAGAGCGGCGCGACATGATTGAAGACGCTTTGGGATTGAAAGCCTATCAATACAAAAAAGAAGAATCGGAAAGGAAACTTGAAAAGACACGCGAGAACATGAATCAAGTTGAGAGTTTGCGCAAAGAAATTGCTCCGCATTTGAGATTCTTGCGCAAGCAAATGGAGAAAGTGGCTCGCACGGAAGAATTACGCAAGAAATTGGGTTTTGAAGCAAGCGCCTTTTTTGCAAACGAGAAAGAGTTTTTGGCACAGGAGAAAACACGCCTCGCAAAAGAATTGAAACCCCTGAAAGATGAACTTACAAAAATAGAAAGGGGTATTGTGGCGGCACGAGACAGACTTGAAAAAGGTTCGCGGGTGCATGACCTGACAGAGAACTTGCGCAAAGCCGAGAACGAGAGAGAAAAACTGCGCGGTGAAATAAGTCAGGTCATAAGAGAATTGGGCCGTCTTGAGGGGGAACTGTCGGCATTCAAGCGTCTCGCCCAAACAGCCGGTAAGTCAATTCCTCATGAGGCGGCGGTTTCTTTTTTTGACAAATTAATCGGGCTTATCAACGAATTAAAGTCTCTTGCTGAAACGGGGAATTCGGCGAGTATCCGGGCAAAATGTAATGTCATAGAAAAAGAAATTTCAAGTTTTAGACAAGCTCACCAAGCGGAAGGAAAAGGGGAAACGGCAGTTCCTGAACTTAAAACAATTTTAGCAAATAAGGAAAAACTGGCGGAAAGGTTGGTTGAACTCAAGCGCGCCGAAGAGACGGCGGTTGAGGAATATTCTACCGTGTCAAAGGCCGTTGAAACGGAAAAAGAGGGCAGCCATCTTGCCGAAAAAGAGGTCTTTGAATTTTTGTCGCAAGAAAAGGACGTGCAGGCAAAAATTTCTGACCTTTCTCACCGTCAAAGGGAGCTTGACCTTGTTGAAGATGAATTAAAGGGAAATTCAAATGAAGTCGACGCGCTTGTAGGGACAGCGTTTTTGGAAGAGCTTTCGCGCAACGTTAAAGGAACTCTTTTATCAAGAGAAGAAAGAGAAATAAAAAGAAAAGACATAGAACGGTTAAAGATTCGCTTGGAGGAATCGGGGATTGCCGGTAATGCTGATATTGAAAAAGAATACAGAGAAGTTTCCGAGCGCGACACTTTTTTAGAAAAGGAATTGGCCGACCTGAATACTTCTGCGAAATCTCTTGAGAACTTAATTGCGGAGCTTTCCGAAAAACTTGAAAATGATTTCGTCGAAGGCCTTAAGAAAATCAACATCGCCTTTGAGGAGTTCTTTTCAATTCTTTTCGGCGGCGGCCACGCGAAGCTGGCGGTAAAAAATGTTCAAAAAATGGCGAAAAAGGTCGGAGACACCGAAGACGTTGAAGATTCTGACGAGCGAAACGAGGAAGAAAGCGAATCCGGCATTGATATTTTTGTATCCTTACCGCGTAAGAAAACTTCAGGTCTTATGATGCTCAGCGGTGGCGAGAGAGCGCTCACCTCAATCGCGCTTATTTTTGCCATGTCTCAAGTAAACCCGCCGCCATTTATCATTTTGGATGAAACAGACGCGGCCTTGGACGAAGCCAATTCCAAAAAATACGGAGACATGATTGAAAATCTTTCCCAAAAATCTCAACTTATTGTTATTACTCACAATCGCGAAACAATGTCTCGCGCTGGAGTTATTTACGGCGTGACCATGATATCGGGTGGCGTTTCAAAAGTGTTATCAGTTGCTTTTGCGGAGGCAGAAAATATAGCCAAATAATTACTCTGCCATTACAAAATTGAGCTCTCGGCGGTCGGGATCAGCGGCCACGAGTTTCACTTTGATACGATCGCCAAGAGAATATTTCTTTTTCGTGGCTTGGCCCACCACGGCATAATTTTTTACATCCAGTTCATAATGGTCTTCCGTCATGTCTTTAAATTTAATCATTCCTTCCGCTTTTGTTTCTGCTTCTTCTACGTAAATACCCCACTCTGAAACTCCCGAAATCGTTGCATTAAACGTCTCGCCAATATGGCTTGACATGTATTCCACCTGTTTGAGTTTTATTGAGTTACGCTCCGCCTCGGCCGCATTGACTTCACGCTCGGAACAGTCATCGCAAATTTTTTGGAATTTAGCGTATTCGTCCTGACTTATTTTTCCGCCGACAAGTTCGCGCTCCAGTAATCTATGCACCGCCAAATCCGGATAGCGGCGGATGGGTGAGGTGAAGTGGGTGTAGTATTCAAAAGCCAAACCGAAATGGCCGATATTTTTGGTGGAATAAATGGCCTTGGCCATGGCGCGAACGGCGGCGGTTTTAATGAGAGCTTCACTTGGTGACCCCTCTATTTCTTTCAACACCTTATTGATATCTTTGGCGCTAGCCGTGCCGTTTTTATGATGAAGCTCATAGCCGAGAGCCTTCAAAAAGGTGGCCAGATTCTCTATTTTTTCAGGGTCGGGCAGGTCGTGAATTCGGTAAACCATAGTTGCACCCTTTTTACCTTCCACCTTGTCCGACATAAATTTGGCCACCTCGCGATTGGCCAAAAGCATAAAGTCTTCAATGAGCTTGTGGGTGTCTAAACGGACCTTTTTGAATACACGAATGGGACGGCCTTCATCATCCAGTTCAAATTTTATTTCCTCTGTTTCAAAATCAATGGCGCCTTTCTGGGTTTTTTCTTCGCGAAGTTTTTTTGCCAGAGTATTGAGCGTGTTCAGCTCGTCCAGAAACGGCCCATCTTGCTTATCTAAAACTTCCTGCGCTTCTTCATATGTAAATCTTTTTTTTGATTCAATTATTGTTTTACCGAACCATTTTTCACTAACGTTTGCATTCTTGTCAATCGTAAATATCGCCGAAAAGGCAAATTTAGGCTCGTTGGAATTTAGAGAGCAAAGATCGTTTGAAAGAATTTCGGGGAGCATGGGAATGGTGCGGTCCACGAGGTAAATTGAAGTGCCGCGTTTAAGTGCCTCGCGGTCAAGCAATGTTGCCTCAATCACAAAATGAGAAACATCGGCGATGTGTATGCCTATCTCAAATGTACCATCCGGGTTTTTTTTGAAAGACAAAGCATCATCAAAATCCTTTGCATCAGCGGGGTCTATGGTAAATGTGAGCACATTTCGGTAATCACGCCTGTTAGATTTTTCAGGGTCAGCGAGCGTTTGAGGGAGCTCATTTTTTTTGTATTCACTTTTTATCTTTTCCGCCTCAATTTCAACCTCTTTCGGAAAATCTGGCTCAAAACCGCTCTCCAAAACAATGGAGAGCATTTCAGTGTTATGTTCACCTCTGCGGCCTATGACACGCAAAACTTCAGCTTCCGGCGATTTCAAAGGGTCTTTCCAAGAAATAATTTTTACCAAGACTTTATCGCCATCTTTCGCCCCGCCGGCTTTACTTTGGTGCACAAAAAAGTCTCTGTACATTCTTTTATCATCTGGGTGAATGAAAAAGAAGTCTTTGCCGGGCGCCTTTACCGTTGTTCCGACGAATTGTTCTTTGCGGCGCGAAATTATAGAAACAACCTCTGCCTGAGACTTGCCCCAAGGAGATTTCGTGCCAAGAGCGCGTACCGCGACCTCATCACCATGAAGAGCGATATTCATTTTTTCGGGAGCGATTTCCAGATCTCCTTCTTTATCATCGGGCCTGCGGAAATAACCCACCCCCCTGGAGGTGGCTATGATTTTCCCTGTCAGAATTTCACTCTCGGACATATTTGAAGGAAACTATATCACCAAAAGTTAATAAGTTAAAAACTTGAATTATTGCCAAAAGCAAAAAATCTGGTAATGTAAGCGGACAATGTTAATGATAAGACTGCAAAGAGTAGGCAGAAAACACGAGACGGCCTTTCGTCTTGTTTTAACCGACAAACGGAATTCCACCAAGAGCGGACGATATTTGAAAGCGCTTGGCTCTTACGACCCGCGCAAAGAAACACAGCACTTTGACGCGGAGAACATAAAAAAAGCAATTTCTCAAGGCGCCAAGCTTTCAATCACAGCGAACAATCTGCTTATCTCAAACGGCATCATTGAAGGCGCCAAAATAAACGCCCAACCAAGGCGAACGCCAAAACAAAAAGCAGAGAAAAAGTAGAATAGAAAAATGATTCTTTCGGACAAGCAAATTTTGAAAGAAATGAGACAAGGTAATATTGTCATTGAGCCGTTTGATAGAAAAAATCTCGGTTCAAATAGCTACGATGTTCATCTAGACGAATGGATGGCGGCATATAACGATAAGATTCTTGATGCCCGCAAGCATAATAAAATCCGTTATTTTAAAATTCCCAGAAGTGGTTTTGTGCTCAAGCCGGGAAAATTTTATTTAGGGGTAAGCGAAGAGTACACAGAAACCCACAAACATGTGCCATTCCTAGAAGGGAAAAGTAGTATTGGCAGACTTGGCATTGACATACACGCAACAGCCGGCAAGGGCGACGTTGGTTTTTGCAATACTTGGACTATGGAAATATCCACCCACAAGCCAGTGCGTATATACGCCGGCATGTCCATTGGCCAACTAATTTACTTTAAGGTTTCCGGAAAGGTGGAGGTGTCATATCATCTCAAGAAAAGCGCTAAATATGCCAAACACAGCTTGAAGCCAGTGGAATCAATGATGTGGAAAAATTTTTAATGCTAGAATATTAAGCAGGCGAAAGCTTTTAATCAGTAACGAAAAGAAAATGGCAAATGGGAAAGACACAGACCACGAATTTTTGGATTATGTTGTAAAGGCGCTTGTTGATCATCCGGAGGCGGTTAAAACGGAAAGAACAGTAGATGAAATGGGCGTGTTGCTACGACTGACCGTGCACCCGGATGATATGAGAAAGATCATAGGCAGGGAAGGCAAGACAGCAAATGCCATGAGAATACTTTTGAGAGTGGTGGGGATGAAGAATAATGCCCGAGTGAATTTGAAAATAAACGAACCGGAGGGAAGCACGAGATTAGAACGGCCGGACCGCAAGGCGAAAGATTTTGATCAGGCAATAGACGACCTCAAACTCTAGGTTTATAGTTGTCAGTTGTTAGATTCTAGCAACTTGCAACCAGCGACAAACAACTGACTCAATGACCTTTCATTTCGTAACACTTTTTCCCAACGCATTTAAATCGTATTTAGGCGAATCTATAATTTCGCGCGCCATAAAAAACAAAAAAATCAGCGCGAAATTTTATAATCCTCGCGATTATACCAAAGACAAGTGGGGAAGAGTGGACAGAAAACCTTATGGCGGGGGGCCTGGAATGGTCTTGGAAGCCGAGTCGGTAGGAAGGGCGATTGAAGCAGCTTTAAAAAAACCAAAAACCAAAATTATCTTTTTTTCGCCGAGCGGAAAGCAATTTACAAATACTTACGCGGAGAAATTAGCAAAGGAATACAAAAACATTGTTTTCATATGTGGCAGATATGAGGGTATAGACGCAAGGGTCAAAAAAATATTTAAGGTCGAGGAGGTATCTGTGGGGCCCTACGTGCTCACGGGCGGGGAGTTGCCGGCCATGGTCGTCATGGACACGGTAACCCGTAGGATACCCGGTGTTTTAGGTAAAATTGGCTCTTTGGAAGAAAATCGCATAGCGGGCAAAGATGTTTACACAAGACCGGAGATTTTGGTATGGAAAGGCAAAAAATACAGAGTGCCAAAAGTACTTCTTTCCGGACATCGTAAAGACATTGATAAGTGGAGAGGGGGTTCGCGTCACTAGTTCTCGTCGTACACGCATAGCTTTTTCCAGCGAAAAAACTTGCTGTCTCTCAGTTTTTCAAAGTAAAGAGCCCCTCGCGATTACGCTCGGGGTCATTGACTTACCATGCTGAAAAACTTCCGAGACGTACGACGAGAACTAGTGGCGCTTTTTAAAAATATGGGCATACAAAAGCCGCGAGAGTTACGATCTGTATCTTCCGAGTTTCCACTTCCCGGAAGGAGGACTCTGCAGAAGTCCTCATAACAGATCTCTCGCGGCTGGCCAGAGGTTTCAGGTATCGCCCGTCGGCGGAAGAGATTTGCCAGTCTCACTTACCCGGCCCTGAATACTAACAGTTGCAAGCCTGAAACGCAAGTAATCCGTTAAGAGACTAGACAAAAAAAGCGGGGTGGTTTATACTCTCCGATACCTCGAAAGATTGAGTAATGGTATCCGGGGGTGGGCGAGGAGAGGGCTCTCCCTCTCGCAGATTTATTTAAAGAATCAAAGATTAGCAACTAAAACCGAATCCTTTTAAAAAGGGAACGGACGTTTGTTTTTGGGTCAGTTTTTTATGCATAATCCAACCAAAGAAAGGCTCGCAGTCGGAGCGAGCCCCAAAAAAGTCTTCGGAAAATACAAAAAGCCTCTAGTGGAGGTTCCTAACCTCGTGGAAGTTCAGACCAAAAGCTTCAACTGGTTCTTGAAAGAAGGTCTTAAGGAAGTCTTTGAAGAATTCAAAACCATCAAGGATTTCACCGGCAAGAAATTTGAACTGCAATTCATTTCTTTTGAATTAGCCGAGCCCAAAAATGACGAGTATTTCGCCAAAGACCAAAAGACTTCTTTTGAAACCCCACTCAAAGCAAAAGTCAGATTAAAAAATCTTCACTTGGGCAGTACCAAGGAACAGGAGATTTTTATGGCGGACATGCCTTTAATGACCCCTCACGGCACTTTTATTATCTCGGGCATTGAGCGTGTTATTGTGCCTCAACTTGCCCGTTCCTATGGTGTGTTTTTCACGGCGGCCGAGCTTCGCGGTAAAAAATATTTCGGAGCTAAAATTATTCCCTCGCGCGGCGCTTGGCTTGAGTTTGAAACTGATGCTGAAGGCGTTATTTATGTCCGCATAGACAAGAAAAGAAAGTTTCCCGTAACGATTCTTCTTCGCGCTCTTGGCGCTTCGGCAGACGCCGAAATAAAAAAGCTGTTTTCCAAGGTGGATGGCGCTTCTCATTTTCTAACCAAAACTCTTGCCAAAGACCACACCAAGTCGGCGGACGAAGCCCACGTTGAGGTTCATAAACGTCTTCGCGACGGTGATTTGGCGACTGTTGAAAATGCTCGTGAGTTTGTAAAATCAATTTTTACCGCCGAGCGTTACGACCTCTCAAGGGTTGGCAGGTACAGATTTAATAATCGTTTTCATAAAAAAACGGACGGCCCCGAGGGCGAGCAGAAGACTCTTTCTCTTTCTGATTTGCAAACCATTATTTCACACATCATTCATTTAAATACTACTGCCGGCTCTCATGAAGATGACATTGACCACCTGGGCTCTCGCCGAGTCCGTTCCGTCGGCGAACTTTTTCAGCAGAAAATCCGAGTGGGAATGTCACAAATAAAAAGAAATATTCAGAACAGGATGTCCGTTGTTGATACCGACGTCACTCTACCGGTTCAATTTATCTCTCCCAAGCCTCTTCAGGCTCGTATCAAGGAGTTCTTTACCACCAACCAGCTTTCACAGTTTATGCAGCAGGAAAACGCCCTGACTGAAATTGAACACTTGCGAACTCTTTCGGCCTTGGGCCCCGGCGGTCTTAGCCGCACCCGCGCGGGTTTTGAAGTGCGCGATGTCCACCCTTCTCACTATGGTCGTTTGTGCCCCATTCATACCCCCGAAGGCCCAAACATTGGTTTGATTTTACGTCTCACTGTTTATGCGAGAGTAAATGATTTTGGCATGATTGAAACCCCCTATGTGAAAGTGCATGAGGGCAAACTAACGGGAGAAATTGTTTATCTTAACGCGCAGGAGGAAGAAGAATATTTCGTCGCTCACGCAGCCACCTCAGTTGATGAAAATGGTGTCATTGTTCCGTCCGTCGTTGAGGTTAGACACCGCGGCAAACCAGCCACGGCTCCGAGAAAAGAAGTTTCTTACATGGACGTTGCCAGCAATCAGGCTTTTTCAATCGCCACCTCCATGATTCCGTTTTTGAATCATGACGATGCAACCAGAGCTCTGATGGGTTCCAATATGCAAAAACAGGCCACTCCCTGCATTTTGCCTGAAGCGCCGTTGGTTGCCACCGGTGTTGAGGAGCAAGCGGTCAGAGATACGGGGAGACTCATTATTGCCGAAGAAGCGGGTACGGTTTCTTACGTTGATGGCAAGCATATAAAAGTAAAAAATGACAAAGGCAAGGAAAAAGATTACAGATTGATAACTTTTTCAAGGACGAACGGTTTTACCATTTTTCATCAGCGTCCCATTGTCTCTTTGGGCGACCGGGTGAAGAGGGGACAGGTAATTGCCGACACTTCCACATCAGACAACGGTCAGATGGCTCTCGGCCAGAATGTATTGATGGCTTTTATGTCTTGGTCAGGTTGGAATTATGAAGACGCCATTGTTGTCTCTGAAAGACTGGTGCGCAACAGCAAGTTTACTTCCATTCATATTGAAGAATTTGTGGTCAATGTTCGCGACACCAAACTTGGTCCGGAAGTGACTACTTGCGATATTCCGAATGTTGGAGAAGCAAAACTCAAAAACTTGGCTGAAGACGGAGTGGTGCGCGTGGGAGCGGAGGTAAGGCCGGGAGATATTCTGGTGGGGAAAATTACACCAAAAGGCGAATCGCAACTCACGCCGGAAGAAAGACTCTTGAGGTCTCTTTTCGGCGAGAAGGCCCGTGATGTCAAAGACACTTCAAAAAGAATGGAGGGGGGCAAAAGAGGCAGAGTGGTTTCGGTGCAGATTTTCTCCAGAGAAAAAGGAGACAAACTGGAGTCGGGAATTCTAAAGAGGATTCACATTGAGGTTGCTCAATTGCGCTCGGTGACGGTTGGCGATAAATTGGCCGGTCGTCATGGCAACAAAGGGGTCATTTCAAGAATTTTGCCCGTTGAAGACATGCCTTACATGGCCGATGGCACCCCCATTGACGTTATCTTAACGCCCCTTGGCGTGCCCTCGCGCATGAACTTGGGTCAGATTCTTGAAATGCATTTAGGGCTTGCGGCGCACACTCTGAATTATCAGGCAATTGTTCCTCCATTTGCCGGCGCAACGGACATTGAAATTAAAAACGAGCTTAAAGCCGCCGGCTTTCCGGAATCCGGCAAAGTGAAACTCTTTGACGGCCACACCGGCATGTCTTTTGAGCAGGACATTGCCATTGGCTACATGTATATCTTGAAACTTCACCACATGGTGGAAGACAAAATTCATATGCGGTCAATCGGCCCGTATTCTTTGATTACCCAACAACCTTTAGGCGGTAAAGCGCAAAACGGAGGCCAAAGATTTGGGGAAATGGAAGTCTGGGCGCTTCTCGGTTACGGCGCCGCTTACACTTTGCGTGAGATGCTTACCATAAAATCTGACGATATTGCCGGGCGCTCGGCCGCTTTTGATGCCATTGTCAAAAACGAGCGCATGAGAAATCCCGGCATTCCAGCCTCATTCAACGTCTTGCTTCATAACCTGCGAGGGCTTGGTCTTGACATTATTCTCAAGAAAACCGGCCAAAGAAACAAAGATGAGAACACAGACTTCTAACGGGATGAATATTAAAACCCAAAAAGATTATCAATCAACCGATTTCGACACCATCCAGTTGAAGCTCACTTCTCCTGACCGCATCAGGGAGTGGTCGTACGGGGAAGTCACCAAGCCGGAAACAATCAATTACCGAACCCAGAGGAGCGAACGCAACGGTTTGTTTGACGAGAAAATCTTCGGGCCGGATAAAGATTTTGAATGTTACTGCGGAAAATACCGAGGCATTCGCTACAAAGGCATCATTTGCGAAAAATGCGGCGTTGAGATTACCCGTTCCATTGTCCGCAGAGAAAGAATGGGCCACATTGAGCTTGCCGCTCCGGTTTGTCATATTTGGTTTTTGAAATCAATGCCGTCAAGACTTGCCCTCATCACCGGCATACTTTCAAATGAACTGGAAAAAGTCATTTATTTTGCCGGTTATATTGTCACAAAGGTAAATGAAGGAGAAAAAACCCGCATCTTAAAAGATTTGGAATCGGAATTTAAAGCGAAAGTAAAATCCTTGCAGGACGAAAAAAGCAAAGAGCACATGAGAGAATTATTTGGGGCGACAAAGAAGGACATTGAGTCTATTCACGCCGGCAAAGTTCTTGATGAGATTCAATACCACAACTTTGCCATGAAATACGCGACCCTTTTTGAAGCAAGCATTGGCTCCGAACCTTTGTATGAGATTCTTAAAAACATTGATTTGAAAAAACTTTTGGCGGAGCTTGAGAGCTCTCTGGTCAAAGCAGGAACGGCGGAGACAGCGAAACTCACAAAAAGAATTTCATTGGTGCACCAGCTAATCTTGAACGGCATTAGGCCGGAGTGGATGTTTTTGACCCGGATTCCGGTTATTCCGCCGGCTCTTCGCCCCATGGTGCCTTTGGATGGAGGCAGGTATGCCACCTCTGATGTCAATGATTTGTACCGCCGCGTCATAAATCGCAACAATCGCTTGAAAAAGTTGAAAGAGATTAATGCTCCGGACGTGATACTGCGCAATGAAAAAAGAATCCTTCAGGAAGCGGTAGACGCCCTGATTGACAATTCAATAAGGCACTCCGGCGGCGCGGGCGCGGTTAACCAAAGCCAGCGTCGTCCACTCAAATCTTTGGCTGACAATCTTAAGGGCAAACGAGGTCTCTTCCGTCAAAATCTTTTGGGCAAGCGCGTGGATTATTCCGGACGCTCGGTCATAATTGTCGGTCCCGAACTTGAGCTCAATGAATGCGGCCTGCCCAAACACATGGCTTTGGAGCTTTTTAAGCCGTTTGTTATCGCGGAATTATTGAAACGGGAACTTGCTTATAACATTAGGGGGGCAGGCCGCTTGATTGAAGAAGGCATCTCGGAAGTCTGGGCCATTCTTGAGGAAATAATTAAAGACAAATACGTGCTTCTTAATCGCGCCCCAACCCTTCACCGTCTCTCCATCCAGGCCTTCAAGCCGGTTCTTATTGAAGGTAGCGCCATTCAAATACATCCGCTGGTCTGCACCGCTTTCAACGCCGACTTTGACGGCGACCAAATGGCTGTTCACGTGCCGCTTAGTCCGGAGGCCCAGCTTGAAGCAAAAACCATTATGGCTTCTAACATAAACATTCTCAAGCCGGGTTCTGGAGACCCGACCGTCATTGCGAAACTTTTGGATGTGGTTCTCGGAGCTTATTGGATGACCAAGATTGTTGAGGGGGAATCCGGAGAAGGCAAAGCGTTTTCAACTCCCAACAGCGCGCTCATCGCCTATGATTTCGGCGAGATATCAATGCGCGCCAAAATAAAAGTAATGGCTTCCAACAAACCAAAATACAAAGGGTTTGAAGGACAGCTTTTTGAAACATCTGTCGGCAGACTTTTGTTTAACTCCGTTCTTCCGGACGATTATCCGTTTGTTAATTCAGAAATTGACAGAAAGAAAATGTCTGTCATGGTTGAAAATCTGATATCTCTATATGGCATCGAAAGAATTCCCGCCATTCTTGACAAGATAAAAAATTTCTCATTTCGCTACGCTCTTCGCTCCGGTGTTACGTGGGGAATAGACGACGTCAAAATACCTCTCGGCAAAGGCGTCGTGGTTGAAGCCGCTCTGAAGAAAGCTCAAGTAATTCGTGAAGAGTTTGAACAAGGTCTTATTTCCGGAGAAGAGCGTTTGGAAAAACACACCGAAATCTGGCAGGCCGCCAAAGGAGAAGTGGAAAAACTTTTGCCTCCAACCCTCAAAAAAACCGATTCCGTGCACGACATGATTCAGTCCGGAGCCAGAGGCTCATGGTCAAACATTACCCAAATGGTTGGCATGAAAGGTCTCATCACCAATACTCAAGGCGAAACTATTGAATTTCCCATCATTTCCTGCATGAAGGAGGGTTTGACTCCCATTGAATATTTCATTACCACTCACGGTTCTCGCAAAGGTCTTACCGATACCGCCCTGAACACCGCCAAGGCGGGTTACTTAACCCGCAAGCTCTTTGATGTTTCGCAGGACATTGTCATTATGGAATCTGACTGCGGAACAAAAACAGGCATTCGCATCGGGAGAGAATCGGCTTCAGGGATTGAATTATCCTTGGTTAAAGTTCTCAAAGGCAGATTTCTGGCGGAAGACATCATTGACCAAGAGGACCGAACGGTATACAAAAAAGGCCATCTCATGACAAAAGTTGACGCCGAAAAAGTGACGGCAATGGGCGTCAAAGACGTGTCGGTTCGCTCTCCCATGACTTGTGAGTTAATTAAAGGCATTTGCCAGAAATGTTACGGCGCTGATTTGGGTAAAAACGAGCTTATTGATTTGGGAGAAGCGGTTGGCACGGTGGCGGCCCAAGCGATTGGAGAGCCGGGCACCCAGCTCACCATGAGAACATTTCATGCCGGAGGCATCGCATCTGTCGGAGGCGACATAACCCAAGGCTTGCCGCGCGTGGAAGAACTTTTTGAAAATCGCACTCCGAAAAATCCGGCGGTTATCGCGCATATTGACGGCACCATCACAGAGTTGAAAAAAGACGGAACGGAACGCACCATTACTCTAATACCTCCGCACAAATCAACCAAAGCCGACAAGGTTGAATACCCCGTTCCTCCTCATCGAGTGATTCTCGTAAAACCGGGCGACAAAGTAAACAAAGGCGATCTATTGACCGATGGTTCCGCCGATTTAGACGAGCTTTTTGAATATGCCAACAAGGAAAAAACGCAAGAATACCTTATCAGAGAAATCTCAAAGATTTATGAACTTCAGGGCGAGGCGGTTTCGCGCAAACACATGGAAGTCATTCTCAAGCAAATGTTTTCCAGAAGAAAGGTTACGGATGCCGGCGACACGGAGTTTTCCAAGGGCGACGTGGTTGAACACGAAGAACTTTTAGAGGCCAATGCAAAAATGAGAGAAGCTAACAAAACCGAAGCAAAAGGCGAGGAACTTTTGATGGGAATAACGGAGGTGGCCTTGTCGCGAAAAAGTGTTTTGTCAGCCGCTTCCTTCCAGCATACGACTCGGGTTCTTATCTCAAACGCTCTGCGCGCCAAAGACGATAAATTGGCCGGCCTCAAAGAAAATGTCATTATAGGCCGATTGATTCCGGCCGGTACCGGCTTCCTCGGAAGCAAAAAACGAGAGGCGATAGAAAGACTCCAAAAAGAACTTGACGAAAGAATTGTGCCGGAAATGGAAGTTAGATTAGATACTTAGAAAGTCCCCGCGGGGTAAAATGATACTCAATGTCGCGTGAAGTAGAGCAAATAAAAGACCGCCTGGATATAGTTGAGGTTATCGGGCAATACGTGCCTCTTCAAAAGGCGGGGGCGAACTTCAAGGCCAACTGCCCGTTCCACAACGAAAAGACTCCGTCTTTTTTTGTCTCCCCCGCGCGCGGCTCTTATTATTGTTTTGGTTGCGGAGCCAAAGGGGATATCTTTACTTTCGTTGAGGAAACCGAAGGTTTGGATTTTCGCGGAGCGCTGGAGTTTTTGGCTCAAAAAGCCGGCGTGGAAATCACCAAAGTTTCTCCCAAGGTTCGTGAAGAAAATGATCGCACCCTCAAGGCCATTCAAGAAGCGGCGGATTATTTTCGGGAGCGCCTCTTAAAAGAAAAAAAAACTCTGGATTATTTATTAAAACGCGGACTTTCCAAAGAAATAATTGAGAAATTTTATTTGGGTTTTGCTCCGGCCGGCTGGCGAAATTTAAAAGAGTTCTTGACGGATAAAGGATTTGCGGAAAACGAATTGCTTCGTGCCGGATTGATAAAGAAAGGAGACGAAGCAAAAGAGTCGTACGATGTTTTTCGCGAACGAATAATTTTTCCTTT
>DATEAC010000030.1:0-5341 GCA_036584645.1 Minisyncoccota bacterium
TAAAAGCATCAATTATTAGGCCGAGTAAAGCGCCCGCCACAAACCAAAAAATAAGAAGAAAAAATATTTCTTGGGTGCTAGAAAACACAAACCATTTCCTACTTCCTACAAAAAATAATGGCCGGAAGAAAAATTTAACTAAAGGGTCTGTAAAGCATCCGGAATCAAGCGGACAAATAAATTTTAAAAAGAAAGACAAAACCAAAAGGGCGTCAAAAAACACTGCCAAACGGATTGTAAGAGGCATGCCTTTATTTTACTCTTCTTTACTTCAAAGCGAGGGGCGAGGTATTTTGGAAGCTCACGAGAGTATGTTGAAATCACGACTAGCGCAATAGAAAAACATCAAGTGTCTGAACGTAGTGAGTTTTGATGTTTTTCGTTATGAAGCTTCGTGATTTCAAGATTTTCACTCGAGTGGCAGTTGATTCCAAAAGACCTCGCCCCGAGCGAATCTTTATCGCGACACGAAAGGCAATAATGCCAAAAATCTTGCTCTCTTTACGGCAATGGCCAAATCTCTTTGCTCTTTGGCCGAAATGCCCATTCTCTTGCGGGGAATGATTCTGGCGTGGGGGTTGAGAAACCTTCTCAACAGTTCAACATCTTTATAGTCTATATATTTTGGCACTTCTATTTTTTCTCTCATAGATTAGAATTTAGAATTTTCAAAACGGTATGTCATCTGTTTTAATATCTTCAACCGGATACTCAATTGTTTCTTCTTGTGATTCTGCCGCGGGAGCCGGTTCATCCTTGGTCGGGCTCGCCGTTCCTCTCTTTGGACCAAATTGGAAATTTTCAACGATAACTTCGGTGCGGTATTTTTTCTCGCCGCTGTTTTTGTCGTCCCAGCTTCTGGTCTGCATCCTGCCCTCCACAAACAGTGACGAGCCCTTGCGAGCGTATTGGGCGATAATCTCCGCCAGCCTGCCGAAAGCCACAATGTTGTGGTATTCCACCGCTTCCTGCTTTTTGCCCTCTTTATCTTTCCAGGTGCGGTTCGTCGCGATGCCCATTGACGCCACTTGCGCGCCGGAAGGAAGCGAGCGCACTTCAGGGTCGCGGGTAAGATTTCCGAACAGCAATACTTTATTTATGTTCATGAGTCTATTTTATTCTTCTTTTTCGGCTTCAACAACCTTGCCCTCCCTTGA
Organism: Minisyncoccota bacterium; assembly: GCA_036584645.1. Lineage (GTDB taxonomy): Bacteria > Patescibacteriota > Minisyncoccia > Phycocordibacterales > Zambryskibacteraceae > 12-FULL-44-12b. The sequence continues at coordinate 1,158 of DATEAC010000030.1, forward strand.
GTCTTCGGCACTGGGCTGGATTTCTACCGCCTTGGGTATTGTCGCGAGAGTTTCTTCCGTAAAGATTTCTTCAATTTGTTCCGGTTCTCTTGGAGAGTAAGTCTTTTCCCTTGCGGTTTTTACCAAAAGAAAACGTATAATCTCTTTTACGTCCTTGAGTCCTTTTTCTATTGCCGGTATGGCATTTGAGCTCTCCTCGGAATCAATCTCAAACTTTGTCCAGCCGAAAAAACCCGTGACGGCGGCAATTTTTTGGCCGCCTATGACTTTATAAATCGGATAGGCAAGACGTCTTAATCTCGGCTCTTCACCGTCTATCACATTGCCGCCGTGTTTTGAGATTAAAGCCCGCATTTCTTTGGACACGGTCAAAGCGTTGCCCTCTTCAATTGAAGGAGTAATAACAAAACCTATTTCATAATAGCGATTTGAATCGCTCGTTTGTTCTGACATATTTTTGCGTGGTGTGGCACGCGGTTAGCTAAACACTCCGATAAGATCAGCCAAAGAGGCTGAACCCAAGCACTCTACCATAGGGCAATTTTTCAGACAATCTTTTGATTCAGTTTCCAAGTATCTTCATTTTTTCTTGCCCACTCAAGTTTTGTCTACCCGAATAAATTTTGTTAAAAATTTGCGCGGGCGAGTCAAAAGTTGTTTGGGTGAAGTTTCTGCACACACCACTCTATTTCAAACCTTGGTCGGAAATATTCTCGATGTGTGGATACTGGATTCGGCGACGAGAAACCTTGGTCGCTCGTACTTGCCTACTACCAAATATATTTTAACAAAAAACCAGCCCCGACACGGAGGTCGGGGCTGAAGTTCATAGCTCACAGTGCCTAAGTGCTAGGACACAGTGATTTAGAGCAAAGTACTACTTGCGACGGACGAAGAGGAAACGGTTGCCGGCGTCCCACCCGCTGTCAGGATGGCCGCGGTGCCTGTTCAACCAAACTCCGTTCCCGTCGTGTCCAAGGTCGAACACACCGAGGTCGCCATCCGAGTCGGCGATCGGCTCCATCGCAACGATGAGCCACTCACCATTGGGCTGATCTTTGTACTGCAGACGCAGTTGGGGACCAACCTCCGAAGGGCAAAGGCCTAGGCCGAGCTCCATGGCCCGATCGTAGATCTCCTTTCTCATGGCGCCGTTCGCGAAGCCGAGTTCGGCAACCGAGACGTTGACCAAATCAACTTCACTAACATCCCCCGCCACGCTGAATGCGGGCTTGCCGAGGATGTCGTTCGCCCAGCCGCCCACAAGGTACCCCGCCTGCTTAAGAGCGGAGCGGAAGTCGTCGGCAGTCTTAAGACCGGTGCCGAGCGAAACTGTCTTCCAGACCGGGAACTGGCTGACCTTGGTCGCCGTGCCGATGATGAGTTCGGCGATCTGCCGACGAAGCGTCTTCGAGGTGAGAATCCGACGAAGATGTTCGTCGTTTCCGCCGAGCGAGAGGACTTCGTTCACGATTGACTGGAAGATTTCCCAGCCCTTGCCCATTGCCTTCAGGAACTCGCTTTTCGGTCGTGCCATGATGTACCTCGTTGTGGTGGCATATTCCTTATTCGCCGGATGGCGAACCCAGAACTTGCCTTTAAAGAACTATCTGTATAGTACACCTATATTATAGTTTGTCAATAGCTATAAATACGCCTGATTTAGGCCTTATATTTGAGGTGTAAAGAAAAAACTCTGCAGGCATTTTCAAAAACGGTTTTTTGGACATCGGCTTCGTCTTCTTCGCGAATACGAGCTAGAGCGGCAACGACCTCACTTACAAATCGTGGATTATTTCTTTTGCCGCGAAATGGAATGGGCGCGGCATAAGGCGCGTCAGTTTCAGAAAGTATTTTTGAAAGAGGAGCGTAACGCACAATTTCATCATAATCGCGCGCGAAAGTTATAACCCCCGAAAATGAAAGAGTGAAATCCAAATCAAGAAAAGCTTTGGCGTCTTCTAGATCGCCCGCAAAAAAATGCATGTTGGCACGTAGTTTTTCGCCATGTTCTTTTTTCTTTGCTGACAAAATTTCTGCAAGCTCTTTATAAGCGTTTCGAGCATGAATCATAAGAGGCTTGTTGTGTTTAACCGCTGAATCAATTTGCTTTTCAAAAATCTTTCTTTGCTTCGCTCCATCCTTAATTTTATCCGAGCGGAAAAAATCAAGACCGCACTCGCCCACCCCGACAACTTTTGGATGAGAAAAAATGCTTTCAAGTTCATCCGTATTTGAATCCCCATGATTGGGATGAATGCCCGCGCAAGCAAACAAAAAATCATGTTCCTCCGCTAATTTAATGGCTTGTTTTGAACTGGCAACATCAACGCCCACCACAATGGCCGCCGTTTGCGCCTCGGCGGTCTTTTTTATTTCATCTTCTCTGTCTTTATCATAATCTTCAAACTGCAAATGGCAGTGCGAATCTATGTATTTCATTCCATTCTTGGAAACAGAGGAGTGACGGGTGTAGTTTTTTCTTTTATGAGTTTGAGTATCGAATCTGACGTATTTGGCATGAAAGGTTTAAGACTGATTGCTATTTGGTGAAGTTGATACAACGCGGTTTTCACATCCACCTTAGCGGTTTGCGGATCGGTTTTATAAACCAAAAAGGGCTTCTTAAATTGAATAAATTTATCTATCTCGCCAATACTTAGCCAAATTTTATCAATGGCTTCTTTTATTCCGAAATTGTTCAGACTTGTTGCAACACCAGCTATCGCAAGGGCTTTCTTGTCCACGTTGTATTCGTCAAGAACCCCATATTCTTTAGCCATGGTTAGTACTCGCGATACCAGATTTCCCAAACCATTAGCCAAATTAGCGTTATGGGCAGTTTTGAACGCCTCCATGGTGAAATCGGAGTCTTCAAAGGAAGAAAGTTCTCTTGCTACAAAATATCTGAACGCCTCCGCTCCAAAAACGTTCACCACCTCAAGCGGGTCAACCACATTGCCCAAAGATTTGGACATTTTTTGACCGCCAGACGTGATAAAGCCGTTTATCACGATGTGCTTGGAATTCGGCAAGCCGGCAGCCATTAACATTGCCTGCCACATTGCGGATTGCTGGCGCAAATTGTCTTTGCCTGCGTACTGAATCGTTTCTCCATTTACCCAAAATTTTTCAAAATCCCCTTTCTCGTCCGGCCAACCCAAAGTTGAAATATAAGAAACCAAAGCGTCAAACCATACGTACATCACATGCTCCGGAGCATCCGGAACGGGAATGCCCCACGGCATTTTCTCCTTCAGACGCGAGACAGAAAAAACCTGAAGACCTTGCTTAACAAATGATTTAATCTCGTTTAGACGCACTTCAGGAATAACAAAACCGGGCTTTTCGTAAAGATGCAGTAATTTGGTTGCAAAAGCGGAGAACTTGAAAAAATAATTTTCTTCGTCAATGAATTCAATCGGAATATTGGGGTGAAGTACGCAATGTCCGTTTTCAAGTTCCGAATCTGTTTTCTCCAACTCACAGCCCGTGCAATATTTTACCGAGTATTTGCCCTTGCAAATAAAACCGCCTTGAGCGCACCTTTTCCAAAATTCCTGCGCTGCGCGAATGTGTGACTCGTCGGTGGTGCGCAGAAAATGGATATCTTTGTCTATGTGGAGAAGCTCTATCAGACTTTTAAACTTGGCGGCATTTTCGTCCACAAAATCTTTAATGTCTTTGCCTTCCTCCTGTGCCCGCTTGTAAATTTTTATGCCGTGCTCGTCCGTACCCGTGTTGAAAAATACCTCGTGGCCCATAAGTTTTTTGAAACGATTGATGATATCGGCTCGCACCAGCTCCATGGCAAAACCGACATGCGGTTCCGCGTTTACGTAAGGAAGAGTGGTAGTGATGTAAACTGGCGTCTTGCTCACTTATTTTTTAACTGCCGTTTATTGGCTTGGCGCCGGGTTTATTTTTTTCTTCTCCAAATCTTCAATGAAGACCATAACAACGGTCGCCAAGGGCACCGCAAGGATTATTCCCAAAAAACCCGCCAATTTCGCGCCTATGACCAAGGCAAGAATTGAAATTACGGGCGGCACTCCGACGACTTTTCTGACAACCAAAGGATAAATGAGGTGCGCCTCGAATTGCTGAATGATTATAAAAAGACCAACCACAAAGGCGGCCAGACCAAATCCGCCGGCAGAAAAAGCCAACAGAACGGCGGGCAC
>DATEAC010000031.1:0-7732 GCA_036584645.1 Minisyncoccota bacterium
GATGCCGCGAGTAGCGGCCGCCATTATCTTGAAGCGCGCGAGCCAAGCATTGAACGAGCCCCAGGTTCTTTCAATTTCATTTTTGAGCCCTCCCTCTGAAAGCGGCAGAGATTCTCCTTCAAGATGGGAAAAATAGTATTCGTGGTTTTTCATGCCGTTAAATTCAAATGAGAATCTGCGATGAAGCTCACCCAATGCGTACGCATTTGTTTCCGCTTCCTTTACATATTCTTCAATTTTTGACAGAACCAAGTTCGCATTTTTCACATAACCCGAATAAAGCTTCAAATGCTCTTCAATCGTTTTCGCTGAAATGCCCTTTAGGGTGGGAATTGTAAAAATTTTTTCCGTAAACATATTTTTACATCTAACTTTTAACATTATACTGGTTATATGTTCTTTCGCACACATTGGAAGCGCATCCTTCTCGGTTCTCTGATCGGCCTCAATTTAATTGTCTGGATTTGGTATTTTTCGGCCAAACCAAAAAACGTATTGAGAGTGGTTTTCTTGAATATTGGCCAGGGAGACGCCATTTATATTCGCTCGCCAAGAGGTAATGACATGTTGGTGGATGCCGGGCCGCGCGACCGTTCGGTTTTGCGAGAACTTGGCACCGTCATGCCGTGGAATGACCATGACATTGACGTCATTTTGGAAACTCACGCGGACGCGGACCATATAGGCGGCTTTCCCGACATTTTGAAAAGGTTCAAAGTCAGCGCGCTTATTGAAACGGGCAACCGTTCAAAAACCAACAGCATAGATGGGCAGATTGAGGAAATTGCAAAAAGTCAAAAAGTGCCGGTCGTTTTGGCCAAGAAAGGCACCGTTGTTGATTTAGGAGATGAAGTTAAATTCACGGTCATTTTCCCGGACAAAAACGTGGTTGGCTGGGAAACCAACAAAAGTTCAATCGTGGGAATTCTTTCTTACGGCTCGCGAAAATTTTTGCTGACAGGCGATTCGCCGGATAAAATTGAAAATTATTTAGTCGGATTATCTATACAAAACAGTGAAGATTTGCAAGTTGACGTTTTAAAGCCTGGCCATCATGGCTCCAATACTTCAACGGGGCAAATTTTTGTAAATGCAACAAAGCCACAATACGCCGTGATTTCGGCGGGCAAAAATAATCGCTACGGGCACCCGACAAAAGAAGTGATGGATAGGTTGGCAAGCGCTGGAATAAAGATATTTCAAACGGCAATTAACGGCCGAGTGGAATTTGATACCAACGGCACAAATTTAATCCCAATCTTGCAGTTTCCAAATTAATGCGATAATTCCTATCTTACGATATATCGTAAGATAGGAATTTGTGAATATCAAACAAACAAACGAACGAAAAGGCATACACGAAAAAAGGCGTACGAGCGGCTTGCAAGTTTGGCGGGGGGGGTAGCATGGGGATATAGAAATTAGCAAAAATATAATGTCAGAAAAATATAAACCATCTCTTGCCGAAGATATAGATGCTGAGAAAATGATGAATGAAAAACAAAAGGAAATGTCTGATAAAAGACATAAACTTCACTATAAAATTATGAACCCCGAGTTAATTAAAGATTGTGATTTAAGAGCGATCTGGGAACATGAGGGAAACGACTTGAAGATAACCGGTAAGATTAAAGGACATGAAGTCGTATTGAAGAGGTTCTCAGTTGCGGGTGGGCCTTCCTTTTCTGGGGAAATTGACGGCAAAAACCTTGAAAGGGAAGATGCAGAAAAGCTTGTGAAAAAATATGAAGCCATCGCGCACCTTCAAACATTGGATGTGACACAATCTAATGAATTGAAAACCGACTCCGGGCAAGCATCAATGCTTGCGGCTGAATTACTTAAATAATTCCCGCTTTTTTGAGGGTTTTATAAGCGCCGTTTTTTTGGATGGTTTTGAGACCGCGAGCGGAGACGCAAATAGTGAAGGTTTTATTTAGTTCGGGCACGAAAATTCTTTTTTTCTGCAAATTGGGATATTTCCTTGATTTGCCCGTCGGGTTGAATTGAGTGGCGCGGGTGCGATTTGAATATCCGCCCCCGACGATTGAACCCTTGCCCGTAATGTCGCAAACTTTTGCCATAGAGCCAAAATCCTAACACCGTTAGTCAAAAGTCTCAAGCTATAAGATAATAGACCCATGTCAGCAATCCTTTCTCTAATTATTTTGATACTTTCTGTTGTCGTGCACGAAGTGGCGCACGGTTATGCCGCAAAATGGGAGGGGGACAATACCGCAAGTAACTTGGGCAGACTGTCAGGCAACCCCCTGCGACACATTGACCCGTTCGGCTCTGTTATTTTACCCACGCTTACCTATTTGCTCGGCGGGTTTGTAATTGGTTGGGCCAAGCCGGTACCGATTGACCCAAGAAGTTTCAGACATCAAAGATGGGGCGAAGGATTGGTGGCGGCCGTAGGGCCGGCAACGAACATTTTACTTGCAATCATTTTTGCTTTTATTGTGAGAAACGCCAGCCTTGGTGAAGGAGCATCGCTTGTGGCTCAATCAATCGTTTTTATAAATATTATTCTTGCTCTTTTTAATCTCATTCCCGTGCCGCCCCTGGACGGCTCGCGCATTCTCTCTTCAATTTTTCCTTCAATTCGCGGATTTTTCTACGGAATTGAAAGATACGGCATATTCTTGCCCATCATTTTTGCATTAATCATTTGGCAATTCTTTTTCTCTCTCATCCACATGATTTTTCGCTTTCTGACTGGAGTTGCCATATAAAACGGCTTAATATATAGTATTCGGGCGTTTCAACGCGGTTTTTATTTATGGCAACAATAAATCAGCTAATTCGCAGAAAAAGAACCAAGCTCTACCGAAAATCAAAGTCGGTGGCTTTGACGCGCAGTTTTAATACTCTGAAGAATCGTCCGGTCTTTTTTAATTCTCCTTTTAAAAGAGGCGTTTGTATAAAAGTAACCACCAAAACTCCCAAAAAACCAAACTCGGCCATCAGAAAGATTGCAAGAGTGCGCCTGACAAACGGCCAGGAAGTGACGGCCTACATTCCGGGCGAGGGTCACAATTTACAGGAACACTCAATCGTCCTCTTGAGAGGGGGTCGCGTAAAGGATGTCGGACTGCGCTACACCGTCGTGCGCGGTGTTTTGGATACCCTGGGGGTTGAAAAGCGTCGAAAGGGTCGCTCACAGTATGGAAATAAAAAACCGAAAACTAAGTAAAAAGTTGAAAGTTGTAAAATAGAAAGTTATGAGAAGGAGATTAAGAGAAAGTGAAAAGAGAAAAGTGGCGGCTGATTTGCAATACGGCTCCCCCAAGGTTTTTAAGTTTACGAATTATTTAATGTATTCAGGTAAAAAAAATACCGCGCGGAAAGTTTTGTATGATGCCATGAAAATTATAAAGGAATCAGGAGCAGACCCCTTGGAAACCCTGGAGACTGCCGTCAGGAACGCGGGGCCGACGGTTGAAGTGCGCTCGCGCCGCGTTGGCGGCGCCAACTATCAGGTGCCTAGAGAAGTCCGTCCCGAAAGAAGGCAGGCGCTTGGCATGAAATGGGTAATTGAAGCGGCGCGAGGCAAAAAAGGCAAACCCATGGCGGCCAAACTTGCCGATGAAATTATTTTGGCCGCCAAAAACGAAGGTGAGGCCATTAAAAAACGTGAAAATGTTCACAGAATGGCGGAAGCGAATAAAGCTTTTGCACACTTCACATGGTAGGTCACTCGGATAAACTTTCGGCGATCACGCATAACTTTTTCCAGCGAAAAAGTTTACTGTCGCTCAGCGAGTTTTTGGACAATAGCTTCGCTATTGCTATCCGCACTCGCTCGGAATTCTTATCATATATGATAAGAATTCTCTCGCTTCGTTTGATAGTACAAGAGCCCGTCGGGGTTGTTGACTACCGAGCGGAGAGAGTGAAATACAAAGCTTGCTTTAGTATTTCCGAACGAGTAAAGGGAGAAATGAGCAAAGCTCATTACAAACCGTGCTGGCGAGCTTCCGCGACGATCGGCGGAAAATTATCCTCGCTCAAAGTCTAAAAACAAAAAATGGAACGAGATTATCCACTGGAGCGTGTAAGAAACTTTGGCATCATTGCCCATATTGACGCGGGCAAGACCACCACATCTGAACGCGTGCTTTATTACACCGGCTCGCAACACAAAATAGGCGAGGTGCACGAGGGTGATACCACCACCGACTGGATGGAGCAGGAAAGGGAAAGAGGTATTACCATCACCGCGGCGGCCATCACTTGCTTTTGGGCGCCCACGTATTTATCAAAAGAAGAACGGGCCAAAAAAGAAAATAAAGTCCGTTTCAATATCATTGACACTCCCGGCCACATTGATTTTACGGTGGAGGTAAAGCGTTCCTTAAGAGTTTTGGACGGCGCGGTAGTGGTGTTTGACGGTGTTGCCGGCGTTGAGCCGCAGTCCGAAACTAATTGGCGTTACGCGGAGGAGGCCAAGGTGCCGCGCCTTTGTTTCATAAATAAATTAGACAGAACAGGCGCCTCGTTTGAACGTTCGTTTGCGTCAATTTTGGACAGACTCTCCAAAAAAGCGGTGCGCGTGCAAATCCCAATCGGTCTTGAAGAAAAACACGACGGAGTTGTGGACCTTTTAAGAATGAAAGCCTATTACTTTGAGGGCAAATTAGGCGAAGACGTGATTGAAAAGGAAATTCCCGCAGAAATGATGAAAGATGCGGAAAAATACCGCCATGACCTTGTGGAAAGAATCGCCGAGAACGACGAACAACTGACGCACGAATTTCTGGAAGGCAAAAAAATCTCCCTCGCTGACTTGAAGCGCGTTCTTCGCAAAGCGACCGTCGACAATGAAATTTTCCCCGTTTTTTGCGGTTCGGCTTTAAAAAATAAAGGGGTGCAGTTGATTTTGGACGGCGTGGTTGATTTACTGCCCAGTCCGTTGGACATTCCTCCGGTCAAAGGCACTAATCCTGAAACAAGTGAAGAAGTTGTTCGCCATGCTTCTGACACGGAACCCTTTTCTGCTCTGGCTTTTAAACTGCAAGCCGACCCATTTGTGGGACAGCTAACATTTTTCCGAGTCTATTCGGGGACCATTGAGGCGGGTTCTTACATTTACAATTCAACCACCGGCGACCGCGAGCGCCTCGGCAGAATCGTGCGTCTGCAAGCAAACCAGCGCGAGGAAGTGAAAAAAGTTTTTGCGGGGGAAATTGCGGCGGCCGTCGGCCTTAAGAACGCAAAAACTTCTCACACTTTTTGCGACGAAGCCAATCCGATTATTTTGGACCCTATTAAATTTATGGAGCCGGTTATCTCGCTTCGCATTGAACCAAAAACCAAAGCCGACCAAGAAAAAATGGGCATGGCATTGAAACGACTTTCGGATGAAGACCCGACATTCCGCGTGAAATCCGACCAGGAAACAGGCGAAACCGTCATTATGGGCATGGGCGAGCTTCACTTGGAAATCATCGTTGATAGAATGAAGAGGGAATTCGGAGTGGAAGCCAACGTGGGAGCGCCTCAAGTGGCATACAAAGAAACCATTACCAGTGAAGCGGAGGTTGAAAATAAATACATTAAGCAAACGGGGGGCAAGGGCCAGTACGGCCACGTCAGAATCAGAATTAAACCCCTGCCCCAGTATGACCCGGAGGGAAAAGTGCCTAAAAATGCCGATCGCGAGCTGGGATTTGAATTTATCAACTCAATTAAAGGCGGTGTTATCCCGCAGGAATTCATTCCGGCGGTTCAAAAAGGCGTGCGCGAGGCAATGGATAGGGGAATTCTTGCCGGTTTTAAAATGACGGACATTTCCTGCGAACTTTTGTACGGTTCGTACCACGACGTGGACTCTTCTGAAATTGCGTACAAGATTGCCGCCTCGCAGGCGTTTCAAGAAGCCGCCAAAATGGCCAAGCCGGTTTTGCTTGAACCCATTATGAAATTGGAAGTGGTAATGCCGGAGAAATTTATGGGCGACATTACGGGCAATTTATCAAGCAAGCGCGGACAGATAGAAGGAATGGAAGACAGAGGAGAACTTAAAGTCATTCGCGCCAAGGTGCCTTTGGCGGAGATGTTTGGATATGTGACGACGCTTCGTTCCATGACCGAGGGCCGCGGCTCCGCCAATATGGAGTTTGACCACTACGCAATCGTTCCACCAAATGTGGCCACTACTATAATTGAATCTCGTAAGTAATAACAGAGGCGAAGATGACAAACTGTAAAGCGCGGTTTTACAATTTGACAGAAACATTTTTTTGATCATACTCTGTATTTAGAAAACCCAAACCTCAACGAGGAGGACTTCTCATGGGTGAGGCAATCGTAAGACCTCCTTCAGAGGAGGCATGGGAGAAGGCGATCTCAGGTGACACCGCGGATAGTGTCAAGGCGATTCTCGAGCGACTCCACCAGAGTCCCGGCAAGGGAGTGTCGGTGGAAGAACTCGTTAAGCTTGACCCGACATTCGGTCCGGAGCGTGCTAATGCCATCAACAACATGTTGAGGATGCGCAAGCTCCCGTTCCGGCTTGTACCCACACGCAGAACCCCGTGGGAGAAACAGAAGATTGCCTTGGCGGCGATCTGAATGTCGTCCGTGTTCGTCTCGTCTTCCGTACCAAGCTTTTTGTTTAGGGGCACCCCGCCACGGCGGGGTGCCCTTGAATTTTTATTGACCGAATTTATTTTTTCGTGTAAACCCCGTTAGATACAATGTTTTTTATAATGCAAATTATGAATTTTTGCAGGATGAAAAATAATATTTGGATGGCATTTACTTTTGTTATCTAACGGGGTAAAGTATTCCCCGTAAGGCCAAAGACAGTGAGCGTCCGCCAACTGACGGAAGAAGTCTCGCCGAGGCAGAAACTCTCTTCAGTTTCTATTCTCATTTCGGCCCTACGCGGTCGAATTTTTAGTTTAAGAACTAAAAACAATGGCATTAACAAAACAAAAAAAGGGAGAAATCCTTGCAAATCTTGAAAAATTGGCAAAGGCCGCAAAAACGGTGGTTTTTGTGAATTTCAAAGGACTGCCCGTAGGCGACCAGCAGGCCCTTAGGCGGGGACTTAAAAAAGAAGCCGTATCATACACGGTGGCTAAAAAATCTCTTGTCAGAAGAGCTTTGGAAAGCTTAAAACCTCATGGCAATCGGCCAGAACTTAGCGGCGAACTCGCTCTGGCTTACGGTGAAGATTTGGTTGCTCCGGCTCGCGGCATATTCAATTTCCATAAAAAGTTTCCCGAGAATATTCAAATCCTTGGAGGAATTTTTGACGGAAGATATATGTCAAAGACGGAAATGGAGAACATTGCGAGAATTCCCGATATGCAAACTCTTCGCGGCATGTTCGTGAACATCATAAATTCTCCCATTCAGAGATTCGCTATTGCTCTTAATCAAATAGCAAAAGCAAGAAGTTAAAAGTTAAAAATCAAAAGTCAAAATTATGGAAGAAACAAAAACAGAAGTGCCGGCAAAATTTGAAAAAATCGTTTCAGAGATTGAAAAAATGTCTGTAATAGATTTAAACGAGCTTGTAAAAGTCTTTGAGGCGAAATTCGGAGTTTCTGCAACAGCGGTTGCGGCAGCTCCAGCAACCTCGGGTGTGGCAGCGGCAGAAGAAAAGTCAACCTTTGCGGTTGAGCTTACCGATGGCGGAGCAAATAAAATTGCCGTCATTAAAGTCGTGAAGGAGGTTCTGGTATTGGGTTTGAAAGAAGCCAAAGATTTGGTGGAC
>DATEAC010000042.1:0-3280 GCA_036584645.1 Minisyncoccota bacterium
TCACTCGCTTGATAGAACGTCTCGCTACACAAAATGGGCAACTCGTAAATTATTACGATTAATCGTAATAATTTACTCAAACACTCCCATTTTGCTACTCGTCTCCCTAATTCTAATTATGCTTCTCGCGAAGCTTAAAAATGTACCTCCTACTCTTTCTTGACTCTGATGCGGAGAGGTAAGCTATTTTGGAAGCACACGAAGAGTATTTTGAAATCACGGTTAGCGAAATAGGAAAATCTCAAGTGTTTGAGCCGAAAAATTACGGCGAGTTTTGAGATTTTTCGTATATGGAGCTCCGCGATTTCAAGATTTTAACTCGAGTGCATAGCGGATTCCAAAATAGTTTACCTCGGAGCTTTCTTTTAGTATTCCCGCGCTGTCACTTGGGCGTCCAGTTTCTTGACCAAATCAAGAACAACGGAAACGACGATGAGAAGGGCCGTGCCGCCAATGGCAAAAGCTTGGATGCCGGTAAGGGCTCTCATGACAAGAGGCAAAACCGCGATGATGCCAAGAAAAACGGCCCCGACCAAAGTCAAACGAGTGAGAATCTTGGCGACATACTCTGATGTGGAAGGCCCGGGGCGAACTCCCGGGATGAAAGCGCCGTTTTTCTGCAAATTGTTGGCCATCTGATCCGGGTCAAAAGTCACGGCCGTATAAAAATAAGTAAACAGAAAAATCAGCACAAAATAAGCAATGCCGTAAAACCACTGATTTGAAAGAATTTGAGTGCCAAAGCGAGAAACTTCCTGAATAATCGCGTTTGAAGAAGCGTTAAAGAAATTAAATATCATTTGCGGAAAAAGAAGAATGGAAAGAGCAAAAATGATGGGGATGACGCCAGCCTGATTGATACGAATGGGAAGATAAGTTGAGAGGCCGCCGTAAATTTTATTACCGCGCACGCGCTTGGCATACGTAACCGGAATCGGTCTTTCCGCTTCCGTAACTATCACTACCCCGAGAATAATAAGGGCGGCGGCAACCAGAAAAGCCAAATAAACCGGTATGTCTCCCGTCTGAAACGAGATTAACAGTTGCCCGACGCTTTGAGGAAGGCCCGCTATAATACCGGCAAGAATTATAAGAGAAACTCCGTTGCCTACTCCGTATTCGGAAATAAGTTCTCCAATCCACATCAGAAGCACGGAGCCAGCCGTGATGATAACGATATTAACGAGCATTGAAAGACCGCCCAGTTGAGGAAGAACCCCCTGTCTTCCGAGAAGAGTCAAAAAACCAAAAGCCTGCAAGAGCGCGAGCGGAACGCTAATCATTCTTGAATACTGGGCAAATTTTTTCCTGCCCGCTTCCCCTTCCTCCTGATACATGGCTTTAAGTTTCGGGGAAATAACTGTAACAAGCTGCATGATGATTGAACCCGTGATGTAAGGCCCGACACCAAGCATGACAATTGAAAGGGTTGCCAAGCCGCCTCCCGTAAAGATATTTATAAGTCCCAAGAATTGGTTCTGGGTAAAGAATTCCGCAAGACGCACCGGATCAATGCCGGGAATAGGAATGACCGCCAAAATTCTTGAAAGCAGAAGAGCAAAAATGACAAAATAGATGCGTTTACGCATCACCGGGTCTTCAAGAAGCAGTCGGGCTTTTTGGATAAAAGTGTTTATCATTTAATCACTTTGCCGCCGGCCTTAAGAATTATTTTCCTGGCCCCCTCGGAAACCTCTATTCCCTTTATGGCAAGCGCCGAGGAGAGATTCCCCGCGCCTAAAATTTTTACGAAAGGAAATCTTTCACCGGTCTTTTTTATAATGCCGTTTGCAACAAGAGTGCGCACCGTCACAACTCCCGCAGGCAATTTCTCAAGAGCAACCAAAGGTATGGCAACCGCTCGCACTTGAATGCTGGTGTTGATATTTTTGCCTCGGCCGCGAATCTTGGGAAGTTTTTTGATAATATCTCTTTCCTCCGGTCTCTTTTTTCTGCCGGCACGGGCATTTTGGCCCTTGGTACCTCGGCCCGAAGTTTTGCCGCGCTTACCGCCGCGCCCGACTCGCGGTGATGTTTTCAGTTTTGTTTTTCTTTTTAAATTATTGAGTTGCATGGGAATTTTTGTTAGTTGGGAACTTTTTCCGCGCCGGCCAAAAGAGAGAGGGCTTTAACTGTTGCCTTGGCAATGTTCAAAGGGTTTTTGGAACCCGATAAAATTTTTGCGTTGACCTCGCGAATTCCCGCAAGCTCAAGAATGGAGCGAGCGGCGGAACCGGCAAGAATGCCTCTGCCGGGAGCGGGCATAATTTTTACTATGGCACTTGAGTACTTTGCCTGCGTCTGGTGGGGAATCCTCATGTTTTTAGCAAGCTCCACGGTAATCATGTGTTTCTTGGCGTCGCGAACGGCTTTTTCAATGGCGATGGGAGTGTCTGCCGCTTTTCCTTGACCAATGCCGACTACTCCTTTTCGATTGCCCACCGTAACTACCGCCGAGAATGAGAATCGGCGACCGCCGGCGACCACCCTGGCAACTCTTCGGAGCGCGATTAAACGGTGGTCAAATTCGCTTTTTGGCCGGTCTTCACGCGAGAACTTGCGGCGACCTCCGCGGGAACCTTTTTCTTTTTTCCTCTTGTCTCTGTCATCTCGCGGTTTTGCCGGAGTCTCTTGAACTTTCTCATTTAAAACACTTGAAATGACTTGAGTAATCTCGGTCTCTCCCGGGGGGAGGATATTTCCCAAATCTTTTTGGGCATCAGCCACTCCGTTAGATACAACGTCGATATTGTCAGTTTTCTGTTCACTATTCTGTTTTCCGTTTTTATCAGTCATTTTGATTATCATTGAAACTATCTAACGGGGTTTAAAATGAAAGCCCGCCCTCGCGTGCGCCTTCCGCAAAAGCTCGCACTCGGCCAGTATAAATGAAACCGCCTCTATCAAAAACAATCTTTTTAATGCCCTTGTCGCGGGCGCGTTCTGCGATAAGCTTACCGGCCACGTGTGCTTTTTCTGTCTCGCTCTTGCCTTTAACGTTTTTGGTCGTTGAGGAAACGAGGGTTTTGTGATGGGCGTCATCAATAATTTGAGCCCAGATATATTTGTTGGATTTATAAAGAGAAAGACGCGGTCTGTCCGAGAAACCTGCAACCTTTGCTCTAATACGAGCATGACGACGAGTTCTTTGTATTTGTTTTTTCTCTGAAACCGACTTCATGTTTTTTATTAGACAGACTTCTTGCCTTGTTTGCGCTTTATAACCTCATCAGAATATCTGAAACCCTTGCCCTTGTAAGGCTCCGGCTTTTTTAGGTCG
>DATEAC010000011.1:0-4092 GCA_036584645.1 Minisyncoccota bacterium
GCTGTTATTTCCTTTGCCAGCGCCGTCTCCGAACCGGCTGATTTTCCATTATCATCCGATAGAAATTCCGCCAAATCAGCCATTGCCGCCATTTTCGCAGTCTCAACAAGTTCTCAAAACACCAATATTGCCGACGCCCTTTCAAAAGCAAGAAGCGTTCTTGAAGGAGCCAAAAACCCCGAAAGAAAACAAGTGGTAGTTCTTTTAACCGATGGCGTGCCAACGCTTCCCGCCAAAAAAGGAGTTCCGGAGTATCCTCAAATCGCTGCCCAGGACGAAACAGGAAAGCTTAGAAGTGAAGGTGTTGTAATATTCACCATTGGTCTTGGCGACAAAATAAACAAAGATTTCATGCGTTCCATTTCCGCAAGTTCAACCGCTTATTTTGAAGCGCCGGGGACAACGGCCCTGCATTCCATTTACAGCTCAATAGCAACGGAAACTTGTGTGAAAAAACCGGTTCAGGTGGATATAATTCCCCGAGTGACCGAGGTTACCGGTCTCTAATGACTTGTCCCGTTAGAGCACGCGGTCATAAAGACAAGTAAATAAAACGAATGTTGAAAACAACAGATTATGAGTATAAGTCACTAGCACGCGTTAAGACCGCGATTTGCTTCTAATGGGATGGTTTTTCAAGCATCGGCGTCTGGCGGAGTTTTGGAGGCAATTAAGCGCGTTTTTTTGAGTACAGATTGGATTCTTTTGGGAGCGGCCGTACTTTTGTCTTTGGCCGGTCTTATCACCATGCACTCCTTGAATGATGAGTTTTCCTACTTTGACAGACAACTCATATGGATTCCCGTTTCTGTTCTGGCGGCTTTTGTTTGCATGGCCGTTGACTGGAGGTTTTTGAGAAGAAGCAACGTGGTAATGACCATTTATGTCATTACCCTTTCGGTTCTAGGATTTTTGTTTTTGGCCGGCAGTGTTTTTCATGGCGCCAGAGCCTGGTTTTCTTTCGGGCCGTTTTCTTTTCAACCTTCTGACCCGGCCAAGCTTGCTCTGGTAATTCTTTTGGCAAAATATTTCACCAGACGGCATGTGGCCATAAAAGATTTTCATCACATCATTGTTTCGGGTGTTTATACCGCCCTTCTTGTGCTTTTGGTCCTCCTCCAACCGGATTTTGGCGCGGCTGTCATTCTTTTTGGCATTTGGGCGGGCATGCTTTTTGTTTCAGGCATTTCAAAAAGGCACATACTTGCTGTTTTCGCCGCCGGCCTGGTTGTTTTTTCCATTCTTTGGGGTTTTGTTTTTGCTCCATATCAAAAAGCGCGCATAGTAAGTTTTCTCCACCCGACCCAAGATATCCGCGGCGCCGGTTATAATGCTTTTCAATCCGTGATTGCTGTTGGTTCCGGAGAGATTTTTGGTAAAGGTGTAGGATATGGCACCCAAAGCAAGCTTAAGTTTTTACCTGAATACCAAACAGATTTTATTTTTGCGGCCTTTGCCGAGGAATGGGGGTTAGTAGGTTCAATAATTTTCTTAACCTTGTTCAGTGTCGTGATTTGGAGAATTTGTCTTCATTCCTACCGAGCGGCCACAAATTTTGAGGCCCTTTTCTCATTGGGAGTTGCAGTTTATTTATCGGTCCATGCGGCCATTCACGTGGGGATGAACATCGGCCTCTTGCCAATAACAGGCACGCCCATGCCTTTCGTCAGTTATGGCGGCAGTCATCTTTTGACGGAATATGTTGCTATAGGCATTGTTATTTCTATGGCTAGCTTTAGCCGTGCTACGCACAGAGAGAAATTAAACCCCGATGACAGCTACGTTTTGGCTTCGTAGAGAGATACAGTTTTTTCAATCATTTGCTTAAGAGAAAATTCTTTTTTAATTCTTTCAGAAAGATTGTGACCCAACTGCTCGCGTTTCTTTTTGTTTTCAATTAATTCGTTGATTGATTTGTATATTTCTATAATATTTTTTGACTCAACCAAAACCCCCGTTTCATCATGGTTTATCAATTCCGGAATTCCTCCCACCGTTGTCGCCACAACCGCCAGCTCGGCAAGGCCCGCTTCAAGCAAAGCCAATGGAAATGCTTCCGAAAGGGAAGTGAGGATAAAAATATCAAATGCCTTCAGGTATATCGGAGCATCTTTTACAAATCCTTTAAGAATAACTCTTCCCTCAAGCCCCTCACTTTTTATCAAATCTTCAAGTTTTTTCCTCTCCTCTCCCGCACCTAAAATTAAAAATATGGCATTGTGATTTTGAACAACAGATCTCATGGCGCGAATCGCGTATGAGAGTCCTTTTATATGATGAAGTTCCGAAAGGGTGCCAATCCACGTCGCTCCTTTTGGTGCATTCCTATATAAAAATTCTCGGGTCTCTTTTCTTGTCTCAAAATCTATTTCACTTACTCCGTTGCGAATTACCGCTATCTTCTTTTCCATAAATGGCCAAGAGGAGACATCTCTTTTTGTTTTTTCAGAGACCGCGATTGTTTTGTGGGAAAGAAGAATAATACACAGAGCAAAAAACTTAATTAAAATCTTTTGATAAAAAGGGCGCGACTCGTTGAAAGCCCACCCGTGGGCGGTGAATATTATTTTTTTTACCCCGCACAACCTACCCGCCACCCCTCCAAACCCGCCGGCCTTTGGGCTATTGAGATGAAGAATATCCGGCTTCTCTTGCCAAACCACCTTCAACAGATTTAGAGAAGACTTAAATTCTTTTACAAAATTCATGTCTCTTCCAAGGTCTGGAACAGATATTGTTCGGATACTTGCCTCGTCCAATTTTTCCTTTAACCCCCGTCCCTCTCCCAGAACCACAACCGGTTCAAATTCGGGGGGGAGATTGGTCGCCAGGTCAAAAACATACCTCTGGGCGCCCCCAAAATTGCCTTTGGTAATGACAAATAGAACCTTTTTTAGCCTTTTTTCGGCCATTTAGAGCCCATAATACACGAAAGTAAGCCATATTTCAGGGCTTAAGACCGGTTGCAAAAGGGGCCCATTTGGGTAGGATAGCCACTACTTATATGTCTCTGTCTTCGCGCAGGGAAGGCTCGTTTCTCTTTTTAGGAGATATATTTATATCCTTTTTCTCGCTGTGGCTTGCTCTTTATATACGCTATGAGGGGAATCTAACCTCCGAGGTCTGGCAACTTCACTTTATACCCTTCTCAATACTCATTTTGGTCAGCGCGGTGGTGTTTTTCATCGCCGGCCTGTATGAAAAGCATACCCTTATCCTTAAATCAAAAATTCCATACACCGTTCTCAACGCCCAAATAGCCAACAGCTTTATCGCGGTTTTGTTTTTTTATCTCATCCCCGCTTTTATCATTACCCCGAAAACAAACCTCTTCATTTATCTTGTCATCTCAACGGGCCTTCTTGTTTTGTGGCGAATCTATGGCATCTCTTTTATCACGGGCAGAAAAGACAAAAAAGCGGCTCTTATCGTAGGCAGTGGAGACGAAATGAGAGAGCTTTCAGCCGAGATAAACGGCAATGACCGTTATGACATTCGTTTTGTCGGCGACATTGATCTGTCCAAAGAAGGCAATATTGATTTTCAACGTGATGTTGTGGAACGCATTTATTCTGAAGCCATAACTTTAATCGTCCTCAACCTTTCTGACGAAAAAGTCAAGCCGTTTGTGCCGCCTCTTTACAATTTTATTTTTTCCAGGGTTCGTTTTATAGATATGCACAAGCTCTATGAAGAAATTTTTGACAGAGTGCCGCTGTCGCTTCTCCGCTACACCTGGTTCATGGAAAATCTGTCTTCAACGGAGAAAAAATATTATGACGGGGCAAAGAGAGTAATGGATATAGTCGTGGCGCTCTTGGCGGGCCTCATCACCATTCCTTTTTATGTTTTTGTTGCCCTAGCGGTTAAACTTGAAGACGGGGGGCCGGTTTTTATCAAACAACAGCGCGTGGGACAAAATAATACGTCAATCACCCTTTATAAATTCAGAACCATGCACGGTTCCGATTTGGGCAAATGGCACACCGGAAAAGAAGACTTGCGGCACACCTCGGTCGGGAAATTTTTACGAAAATCCCGCATTGATGAACTGCCTCAATTGTGGAATGTTTTGAAAGGCGATATTTCTCT
>DATEAC010000018.1:0-18765 GCA_036584645.1 Minisyncoccota bacterium
CGCCGAAGCCGATGTAGATGCAACCGGCCTCTGCCATGTCTTTCAGCCGTTCATCCGCCTCATCGAGCCGAGTGTGCGTTCCCCACCGAACCTTGAGCGGTCCTAGCGTTTTCGGAAGGAGAGAAATGCGGTCAACGCTGACGCCAAAATTGTCGTCAGGGAAGCCCACAAAATCAATATCATAGCGTTCTTTCAGCCACGACACTTCTTTTGCGAGGTCTTCGGGAGAACGCATGCCGTAAAACCTTTCGCCTTGCGCTCCGCGATAGCAGAACGCGCACGCGTACGGACATCCTCTGGAGGACACCGTTGTCAAACTACGCCTCATCGTGAAGGGTGTGGCGGAACTGTTGTTTGCTTCCATGCCCCACACCGGCGTCTCAATGTACCACTCAAGAACAGGGTTTCCGAGAGCGTCTCTCTCCAGAAGGTCCCAGGCGGCGAAAGGAAGGCCGTCAAGACGTGCGGGGCGGTTCCCCTCGTAGACGAATTTGCGACGGCCGTCTGTTTCAACAACGTACCCTCCGGACGGAGAGAATGATGCATTCCGCCTTGCTGCTGGTAAATGTCTCGTTCTCTTCACGTCATTCGTGATAAGAACGATGACATCATCCCCTTCAGAGTGAGAGATTGTATCAAGTTCCGGGATGGAAGTGAAAAGCGCCTTCTTGATCTCGGTTGCGAGTCCTCCGCCGGACACCAAAAAGACATCCGGCAGAATTTCTCGCATGAGAGTGGCGATCACTTTTTGCCAGCGCAGGGTGGTGATCATGCCGGAAAACGCAACCACATCTGGTTCCCCGTGGAAACTGATGTGCTTCTCGATGAGCTCTCTCGCCTCTCGCAAGGTCAAGTGTCGGCCGTGCGGCAAGTTCCGCGCGGCGGCATCCTCGTCCTTGATGCGATAAGCGTTGAGATCAACGATTGACGGTTCAGCTCCGAACTCGCTCCGCAGACGGGCGGCCATAAGACCGGGCCCCTGCGGCGGCGTATTCGGTTTTGCAGACTCCCGGAGCGGCATGTTGATGAACATCACCCTCATGCCCCTCAAGGATCCGCGCGGGATCTGTTGAACAATCTCGCTCGGATGTCGGGGGCGACTCTCCGAGCGGTTCATACGCGCGGAAGGCGAAACGAGGGCGGCCATATATTCTCCTATGGAGAGTGTGATAGTATTGCCTTGAATTTCAAAGGGCTATCCTGCCCAACAATACCATAAAAAATGAGATTGGCAAATAATTTTTCTTTTTCACTTCCATGGTCTTCAGTTCGTCTGCTGGCGCTTGATTTTGACGGGGTTATGACAGACGGTTTTGTTTATTCGGACAGTACGGGTGAGGAAATGGTACGTACCAGCCGGCGTGATAGTCTCGGCATTTCTCTTCTTAAAGAAAATGGTGTGTTGGTGGCGGTTTTTACTCGGGAAGCGCATTCGGTTGTCCAAAAGAGATGTGAAAAACTGAATATTCCGTGTTTATCAAATATTAAAGATAAGATGGCCGCTCTGGAAGAATTTTCTAAAACAAACAATCTCGATTTGTCAGAAGTGTGTTTTATGGGAGATGACATTACAGACATTGCCCCCATGAAGAAAGTTGGCATCGCGGTTGCGGTTGGAGACGCAGATATAAAGGTAAAGGATGTGGCCCATATGATAACAAGGGGAGCGGGGGGATTTCACGCGGTGCGCGAGGTATGTGATATTATTCTTAAACACAAAAATGTTTGAGGGCAAAAACATCGTAATAACCGGCTCTATCGGCGGAATAGGCGGCTCAATCGCAAGAGCTTTTTTGCGCGAGAAGGGAAACGTCATTATCCACGGTAGATCAAAAGTGCAGGATTCAAAAAACTTCAAAGATCTTTCGGCCGAATTTCCCGGCAAGGTTGGTGGTTTAACCGCCGACTTAACCTCTGAAGAGGGAAGAGAAAAATTTGCTTTATCTGTTAAAAAACTGTTCTCTTCCGTGGATCATTTTGTTGGTTGTGTTGGTAATGGCAACGTCTCTAAGGGGGCTTTCATTTCACGGGGTGATTGGAATGATATTCTTGAACAAAACTTTTTTTCAAATGTCTCGTTGATACCCAAAATTGTCCCGCTAATGAACAAAAAAAACGACCGCTCAATCACGTTTATCGGCTCAATTGCCGGACTTACCAGACTGAAGGCGCCCATTGCGTACGGGGTTGCCAAACGCATGCTTGATACATTTGTACGATTGGCTTGCCCGGAGCTTGCTGTCTTGGGCATTCGCATAAACATAGTCCACCCCGGCAATATTTCTTTTCCGGGCGGACGTTGGGAGGAGCTTGCGGCTAACGATTCTCAAAGTGTGAAAAACTACATTGAAACATCAGTGCCACAAAAACGATTCGGCGCTCCGGAAGAAATTGCATCACTTGTGCTGTTTGTTGCCTCGCCCCAAGCACAATTCATTACCGGCTCATCGTTTGTGGCTGACGGCGGTCAAAACGCTTCGCTTTAAATTTTTATTTTATGAAAGACACCTTATTTGATTTAAAAAAAAGAATATTTGTAATTACCGGGGCCGCCGGCTATTTGGGAGTTAAACATGTTGAAGCGATTCTTGAAGCAAATGGGCAAGTCGCTCTGTTTGATGTCAATCCGGATGTTGTAAAAATCGCGAAAGATCTTTCACAAAAAACAGGAGAAACCTGTGTCGGCTTTGTCGTTGATGTTACCAAGGAAAACCAGATTATTCGCGGTCTGCGCGAGGTACAAAGGAAGATGGGTCCTGTCTATGGGCTGATTAATAATGCTGCGCATAATGCGAAGATGGGCGAAAAAAAGGTTAAAACAATTAGTTCTCGTTTTGAAAATTTCTCCTTAGAGCATTGGGAAAAAGATCTATCTGTTAATTTAACGGGAGCTTTTCTGATGAGTAAAATCGTTGGTCGCGAGTTGGCGAAAAGAAAGAAAGGGGTGATAGTAAATATCGCTTCCGATTTGTCTGTTATTGCCCCCGACCAACGCATTTATAGAAAGTCGGGAGAAATGGAAAATTCCGAAGTCAAACCGGTTACTTACTCTGTGGCAAAACATGGTCTCATCGGACTGACAAGATATCTTTCAACCTACTGGGCCGATAAAGGAATCCGCGTAAACGCTCTTTCGCCCGGCGGCATATACAACAAAAATATTGACCCTAAATTTGTGAAAAAACTGACAAACCTAATTCCCATGGCCCGTATGGCGAAACAAGACGAATATAAAGGGGCCATTGCTTTTTTATGTTCAGACGCATCGTCGTACATGACAGGCAATAATCTGGTAATTGACGGCGGTCGCAGTGTTTGGTAACCATGTCGCTCGTTGGAATAGTACAAGGCAGAATGACCCCATCGGGGGGTATATTGCAAAAGTTTCCCGATGGACAATGGCAGGAAGAACTCGCTTTAGCGAAAGATTTGGGTTTTGATTATATTGAATGGCTTGCCGACTCGGTCTATAACAAAGAAAATCCCGTCTGGTCCGGCAAAGGCCTTGATGATGTTGTCCAGAAAATGAAGGAGAATGCGTTAGTACCTTATTCTATTTGCATTGACCATATTATGGCTCGCCCCCTTACGAGTGTTAACAAACCAGAAGCTAAATCAAGTTACCAAGATTTGGTTTCTATCATCAAACACGCGTATTGGTTTGGGATAAGAGTTGTTGTTTTGCCTTTTCTTGAGGGAGCCTCCGTTCATAATAATGAAAAAGGAATTATCGTTCTTGGAGACATCCTGAAAAAACTTGATCAAGAGATAGGAAGGAGAAATATTACTTTTTGTGCAGAAACAGACCTATCCCAAAACGAACATTCTTTTTTATTTTCTAATCTCCCCGACAATTTTGGAATATGTTACGACACCGGCAACCGCACTTTTTTTGGATTTGTGCCAGAAGAAGAAATACCTTTTCTGGCTAAATGGATACGCCATGTTCATATAAAAGACAAAGCTCCTGACGGAAAAAACATAATGCTTGGTACCGGTTTAGTTGATTTTGACAAGGCGTTCAAGGCACTTTTCACAATTAATTACTCCGGGGCCCTTACTCTTGAAACTTCGCGCGGAGACAACGAAAAGCGCGCGGCGCGCGCCAATCTTGCCTTTTTGCATTCACATCTTAAACACACTTTTCGCGGATAAATATATTTTTAGGCGGCCTTGAAAATTGTCAGTTGACTTTCTCGTCGTAACGCTATAGTCTCATCCTTGGACTCTTTGTTCTCTGCCATCAAACTTCGGAGGTTTGGATATGCCCGTTCTCATTGGCCAGCACACGGTTGGCCCAAACGAGCCGGTGTTTATTGTTGCTGAAATCGGCATCAATCACAACGGCGACCTTGACATTGCCAAGGAACTCATCAGACAGGCGATGAAGGCTGGTTGTCAGGCCGTGAAGTTTCAGAAGCGCACCGTGGCGGTGGTCTATACCTCCGCCGAGCTTGCCAAGGACAGACAGGTGCCGCCCTACACGGGGATTATGCAAAACGCCCTAAGGCGCGGCGTACTTTCGAACGAGGCCCGCGAGAGGCTCAGGACCTCTGGCTTTGAGAACACCACCAACAGTGATCTGAAGACAGCCCTCGAGTTCACGGAAGGTGAATACCAGGAGATCGACTCCTTCTGCAAGGAGACTGGCATCCTCTGGTTCGCTTCTTCGTGGGACGAGGCGTCTGTCGACTTCCTTGAGAAGTTCGAACCGCCGTGCCACAAGGTCGCCTCGGCCTGCATTACTGACCAGAGTCTTCTTGAGCGCCTCAAGAAAACCGGCAGACCGATCATCCTTTCAACGGGGATGAGCACCCAAGCGGAAGTTGCCAGGGCAGTAGAGATCGTCGGATCGGATAACCTGATCCTTCTCCACACCGTATCGACCTACCCGACCAAGAACGAACGCGAACTCAACCTTCGGGTTCTCGATACTCTCTGCGGGTGGTACCCCGGAGTGCCGGTTGGGTACAGTGGCCATGAGACCGACATCTTGCCCAGCATTGTAGCCGTTGCTCGCGGTGCGGTATTGGTGGAGCGTCACTTCACCCTTGACCGTAGCATGTGGGGGTCTGATCAGCAGGCCTCGCTCGTGTTTGACGAAATGCGGGCGCTCGTTGAACAGACTCTTCGCATTCCAAGCATGCTTGGGTCTGGGCGCAAGGTGGTGACCGACGGCGAACTTGAGGTTCTGAGAAAGCTTCGCCGAAGGTTTTACTACTGATAGTGGGCGTCAAGGGCGTGCAGTAATGCACGCCCTTTACTTTAATTATTTGTTGTAGGTGAATAGGAAGCGGCTCGCCGCACAAGAACGTAGCTCAAGATTGCGGTTAAGGATTTTGAGATAAGGTATGCCCAGATGACCCCATATATCTTGAATGGGTGAATGAGAATAAGCATAAGAACTATTTGTGAAATACTTGCAAAAGTATTCAAGACGTATTTTTCTTTCACTTTCTTTTGAGTGGTCAGAACCAAATCCGAGATATTTCCCATAATGAGTAAAATCAATATGATCCAGCGTGTGTAGGGAACGGCCTCTTGATAGGCGGGGAAAAAAACAGAAAAGATAAGCGGTGCAAATAATATGTAGAGCAAAACTATTGGCGTGAAAACAATAAGCCCCGTGAAAAAACGTTGAGGTATCATTCTTGCCGCCTCAATAAATGATCTTTGAGAAATTTTCGGCATAGCGATAGTGGAGACAAGAGAAACAAAACCTTTAATTTGCTGCGGGATGGCTTGTGCAAATATATAAATTGCCACCTCTGCCGCGCCCAAGAAATGGAAAATGATAATCTTATCCAAATAACTGGCGGCGCCAGAGAGTATATTTTGCAAACTTAAGTGTTTACTGAATTTTATAGTCCCCGGTTCAATAGTTTTGTTTTTATGCAAAATCGAAGAATATACTTTTCTAAAAAAAATTGCGTTGAGTAATACTTGAGTGGTCAGGTTAATGGCAATAAGAACCAGCACTTTATCGGTGAAAAAGATACCGATTGCTGTTGCGACTATTGTCCCTATATCCACTATTCCTCTGAAAAGCGTGCTTTTTCTAAAATTTCTTGTTCCGCTTAGGACCGGCTCGTATATTTCTAGGGTTTTTATTATGGGAAAGGTGAAAGAGGCCCATATTAGAGAATATCCCAAAGTGTCATTTCCGTTTACTAAGTAGTACGCACCCCCAGACAACAACAGTACGAACATTACGCTGTTCCAACGCAGAGATAGACGTATTGCCTCAAAGAATGTTCCGTAAAATCCTCTGGCCACCGATTGCAACACTCCTTGTGATAAACCGGACAAGCAAAATACAGCCGATAGCCCGATCAAAGAAAGGATGTATTTATAATTTCCATATATTTCTTTCGGCACAAACCGAGCAAAAAGAAGAGCGAGAACAAACGAGGAAAGAGCGGTGGCGACATATCCAAGGACTAGCCAAAAACCGCCGCGGGCGGCGTAAACCATGTCGGTCTTGGTGTATTTCTCGCTTTTACGAAGGAGTGCGTGAGTTTTTACTTTTGCCTTATTAAGCATTTTTATGCATTTTACCAGAGATAGAGGTTTCTTGTTATGATATATTTCTCAAAATGAAAGGTACACCTTGGCTTGAAGGCGCCATTTTTCTTGGTTTGTTCGCTCTTTTGTTGACCCCTTTTTTTGTTACCGGCTCTCTTCTTTTTCCTTTTATTACTGGCAAGGCATTTTTCTTTCGCGCAATAGTTGAAATTATTTTTGTCGTGTGGCTTGCTTTAATTCTCAAAAACCCGGATTATCGTCCCAAACGCTCCATCCTCGTCATCCTATTTTCTTTTTTTGTGATGGCTTTGGCCGTGTCAACATTTCTATCTCCCAATCCTTACAAAAGTTTTTGGTCAAATTATGAACGGATGGATGGCTTCATAACGCTCTTGCACCTGTTTATGCTTTTTTTGGTTATGGGTTCTGTTTTCAAGAAACCATCACACTGGCGAGGCTGGTGGAAGGGGGCGGCTTTCGCATCAGGCATTATGAGTGTTTTTGCCTTTTTTCAGCTTGCCGGCAAACTTCCCATAAATCAGGGAGGCGTGCGCGTGGATGGCACCCTTGGCAACGCGGCCTATCTTGCGGTTTATCTCCTGTTTTCTTTTTTTATCACCCTATTCTTATTTGCTCATGAAAAAAAAGTGTGGCTGCGCATTTTATACGCAATTCTGGGGTTCTCTCAATTATATGTGCTCTATAATACCGCCACCCGCGGGGCTATTTTGGGTCTTTTGGGCGGCTTGGTATTGATGGCCATTATTTTGGCATTTAAGGGTCAAGGCAAAATAAAAATGGCGGGCATTTCCGCTCTTCTTGCTCTGGTTATCGCCGTCTCGGGCTTTTTTGCCATTCGCAACACCTCTTTTGTAAAAAATAGTTTTACCTTGTCACGTTTCGCGTCTTTGTCTTTTTCGGAATTTAAGACGCAAGGCAGATACTTTGTCTGGCCGATGGCCCTTGAGGGCATCAAAGAGAGGCCGGTCTTTGGCTGGGGCATTGAGAGTTTCAACTACATCTTCAACAAGCATTACGATCCCAGAATGTATAACCAAGAACCGTGGTTTGACAGAGCCCACAACATGTTCCTTGACTGGCTCATCGCGGGCGGTCTCTTGGGTGGAGGATTGTTCTTGGCTCTGTGTCTGGCGGCCCTTTGGAAGGCCTTTCGCGACAAAGAGGACAATATCAATTATCAGGGGGAGGGCGCCGCCATTATCACGGGGCTCTTGGCCGCTTATTACTTTCAGGGGCTGTTCCTTTTTGATAACACAGTCAGTTATATTTATTTCGTTTCGTTTTTATCTTATCTTCACGCAAGGTCAGCTACGGACTGGGACAAAATTGTTTCCCTAAATCCTGGCAATGGGGTAAGAAGGGTCTTGCCGGCCGTTCTTTCCGTCGTTTTGGTCTTTTCCCTCTATTACGGCATTTGGAAACCCATGAATGCCGGCCGGCACATTATTAAAGCTTTAACGGCCGGCCAAAACCAAAAATATGATCTTGCCTTGAATGAATTGAAGAACGCCGTTGATCTTCACACTCTGGGGGACGGCGAGGCCCGAGAACAAATTATTGCCCTGTCTCAAAATGTTTTTTTCTCTCAAAACCCCGAATTTCAACAAGCTTATCTTAATTTTATGACTGCGGAACTCTCAAAACAAATTGAAGCAGCTCCGAATGACACCCGCTACCGCCTTCTGTTTGGCTCTTCTTTAAATCTTTTTGGTCTTTATGACCAGGCGCTTGTGCAGCTTGAGGAAGCAAAAAAACTTTCTCCGCGCAAACAGGCAATTTATTTTGAAATAGGCAGAGCTTATACCGGCAAGAAAGATTTTCAGAAAGCCTTGGGGGTGCTTGAGAAAGCCTATGAACTGGAACCAAAAAATGACGATGCAAAAATTAATCTTGGAGTAGGATATATCTATGCAGGAAATGACAGCAAAGCCCAAGTTCTATTTGAGGGTCTCCCTGAAGACGCCCTTTTGTTTGACAATCGTATAATTGCCGCTCTCCTTGACCTCGGAAGATGGGCGGATATAGTAAATATTCTAAGGAATCGATTGGTCAAGAAACCAAACAATATAGATGATTATATTTCTCTGGCCTCTGCATACTTGCGGTTGGGTCTTAGGCAAGATGCCATATCGGCTTTAACCGTTGTGGGCAGTTTACGCCCTGATTACAAAGCTACGGCCGATGCCTACATTGAGCAAATAAAGGCGGGCAAAAGTCCATAGTCGCAGAAAAAGATGAATGTGCTATAATAGAGATGTGGGTGCCCTAGGTTGGGCGCCAAATAACGAATGTCTGCGTAAGTCCCGCCTTCACGGCGGGATTTGCGTTTTTATGTAAATTGGCTTTATAATATTTAAGTTGTTTTCAATCACGGCCGGCGACGCACTCACGAATTTTAAGACACTCGTTTGGAGCCCGCCTCGCCGGCCTTGATTGAAAATAAAAATACAAAACTTATTTCTATTGCCGGTTGTCAATTGTCAGTTAATTTTAGTTATCCACACTTTTGGCCATCAATAACATTTAAGAGCATTTTTTGTCTCATAATTAATTACAGGTCGAAAACATCAGCGCTTCCCACACTACGCTTTTCAGGCGTATGCGCTAGATGCAAGTTAGTACACAATTACGTTTGCGAGCTCGGCCCGTTAGAGAAAAGATTTCTAATGTGGCGAACACCACGGGAGTACTCGAGTGTTCTCTAACGGGCCTCGCGGACCAGAAACAAAAAACAATGGCAAAAAGACGACGCCGAAAGGCAGCGAAAAAAGTAAAGGCACGCAAGCCGAAGAGAAAGGCATCGCGCCGACGCAGGAGATAGCGCGCCAATAACAACACCCCGCCCCGATTTACATTGGGGCGGGGTGTTGTGTTTTATGCAATAATAATCGCCACATGTTTAAATTCTTTGCTAAAAGCGGCGGAGAGACCGTATACGAAGAGACCCGGAGTATTGTCCAGAAAGTAAACGCTTTGGAAAACGAGTTCAGCAAACTCAAAGACGGCGAGTTGCGAGAAAAAACGGAAGATTTTAAAAAAAGAATCGGCGGCGGTGAATCTTTGGATGACATCTTACCCGAAGCCTTTGCCACCGTCAGAGAAGCGGCCAAGCGCACCCTCGAAGAAAGGCATTTTGATGTTCAAGTGGCGGGGGGCGTCGTCCTTCACCTCGGAAACATTTCTGAAATGAAAACGGGCGAGGGCAAAACGCTCGTGGCCACTCTGCCGGCATATCTTAATGCTTTAAAAGGCGGGGGCGTGCACATTGTGACTGTCAACGATTATCTTTCCAGAAGGGATACTGTTTGGATGGGGCAAATTTACGATTTCTTGGGGATTTCCGTAGGAGTGATTAATCATGAAGCGTCTTTTTTATATGATTCCAGACACACCACGAAAACAGAGGACAAAAAAAGAGACGAAACGGGGGCTTTTCATATTGAGCATGAATTTTTAAGGCCAGTATCCCGCCGAGAAGCTTATTTGGCGGATATTACCTACGGCACAAACAGCGAATTTGGCTTTGACTACCTGCGCGACAATCTGGAATATGGTTCTGACAAGCTGCGCCAACGCGAGCACACTTACGCAATCGTTGACGAAATAGACTCAATTCTCATAGACGAGGCGCGTACTCCCCTTATCATATCTGCTCCAACGGGCGATTCGGAGAAGTTGTATGGCACTTTTGCCCACATTGCCAAAAATATGGTTCAGGGGACTGATTTTACCGTTGATGAAAAGCAAAGGGCAATACAAATGGTGGACCTTGGCATTGAAAAAGCCGAAAGAGCGCTCGGCCTAGGCAATATTTATACCGACAAGGGCATTAAGTATGTGCATCACTTGGAGACGGCGGTGCGGGCCGAGGCCCTATATAAGAGAGACAAGCATTATGTGGTGAAAGACGGGGAGGTAATAATCGTGGATGAGTTTACGGGCCGTCTCCAGCCCGGCAGGCGCTGGAGCGAGGGTCTGCATCAAGCCATTGAAGCGAAAGAGGGAGTGGCGGTTAAAGAGGAATCGCGCACTTTTGCTTCAATCACTTATCAAAATTATTTCAGAATGTACGAAAAGCTCGCAGGTATGACAGGCACGGCGGCCACTTCGCGCGAGGAATTTTATAAGGTATACGGACTTGAAACCGTTGTGGTGCCGCCCAACAAACCGATTACTCGCGCCGACCTTAACGACTTAATTTTTCGGACAGAAAAAGGGAAGTTTAGAGCTGTTGCCCGCAAGATAAAAGAGCTTTACAAAAAAGGCCAGCCGGTTCTTGTGGGCACGGTTTCAATTGAAAAGAATGAACTGCTGGCGGAGTTTTTGAAACAAGAAGGTGTGCCTCACGTGATGCTTAATGCCAAGAATCACGAAAAAGAGGGTGAGATTATTGCTCAAGCGGGGAGAAAGGGGGCCGTTACGGTTGCCACCAACATGGCCGGCCGAGGCGTTGATATAAAACTTGGCGGCAATCCAAATACTGCCGAGTTGCACCGGGAGGTAAAAAGTTTGCAAGGACTTTTTGTTCTGGGAACGGAACGGCACGAGGCGCGCCGCATTGACAATCAATTGCGCGGTCGTTCAGGCCGCCAGGGAGATCCCGGCACCACCCAATTTTTCGTTTCTCTTGAGGACGATTTGATGCGCGTGTTTGCATCGGATACCGTTAAAAACATGATGGGCCGCCTCGGCATTCCCGAAGACGAGCCGATTGAAAACAAAATGATTACAAAATCTCTTGAAAAAGCTCAGGAGAAAATTGAAGGACTTCATTTTGACGCTCGCAAGCACGTCTTGGAATTTGACGACGTTTTGAACCATCAAAGAAAAACGATTTACGAAAGGCGTAGAAAAATTTTGGTTGGCGGCAAAGATGCCGTGGACGAATACCTTGAAAAGGTTTATGGCGAAGAATCGGAGCATTACGCATTGATTAAGAAAACAGTAATGGAGAAAATCGGCGACCAGCACTTCTATACCAATGCAAGGCTTTTAATTCTTCAAACCCAAGATCTCTTCTGGGTGGACCACTTGGAGGCCATGGAGTATGCAAGGGGCTCAGTCAATCTGCGGGCCTACGGACAGCGAGACCCGTTGGTTGAATATAAAAAAGAAGGCTTGCGCATGTATAAAGAGATGGAAATAGCAATAGAGGAAGAGGTAAAAAGACTTTTGCCGCATCTTGGCATCGCGGCCGCTCCCGTTGAGAAGGTGAATCTGGAAGTCAACGTGAGCGATGCGGTGAAGGGAATGCTTAACGAGTCTGCGCCGACAAAGAGCATTTCTTCGGAATTTGCGGGAGTCGGCCGCAACGACCCCTGCCCTTGCGGAGCAAAGCACCCCGATGGTCGTCCTAAAAAGTTTAAACATTGTCACGGCAAATAACCCCCCACTTGGACATCGAATGTCCAAGTAATAGAATATCCGTATGAGAAAAACACCCTTAGTAGAGAACGAGTATTATCATATCTTTAATAGAGGAGTCGATAAACGCACCGTATTTCTTTGCGAAGATGACTTCCAACGTTTTTTGAAAAGCATGGTTGAGTTTAATGTTATAAAACCGATTGGGAGCATCTATGAAAATTCTTTTGTAAAGCAATCGCAACAACTTGGACATTCGATGTCCAAGTTGCGGAAAAATCGACCTCTTATAGAGTTTATAGCTTACTGTCTAAATCCAAACCATTATCATTTCATTGTTAGACAAACAGCAGAAAGGGGGATAGAAAGATTTATGCAGAGAATTGGTAACGGATATACAAAATATTTTAACGAACGACATAAGAGAAGCGGTGTTCTTTTTCAGGGCGGGTTTAAGAGTGTCCATGTTGAATCCAATGAACAATTGTTACATTTGAGTATCTACGTGAATCTTAACTACAAAGTCCATCGACTTGGACATCGAATGTCCAAGTCGAGTTGGGAGGAATATGTCGGGATACCAACAGTTAGACTTTGTAACGCGTCTTTGCTAAAAACACAATTTGGGAACATGAAAGAGTACGAAAAAACCGCTCGAGAGACGATCGGTGTAATTAGAGAAAGACGGGATATGGAGGAATTATTGCTAGAGTAGACGAAATAGATAGAATTTAACCCATCCAAAACCCCAACCCCACTTGGACATTCGATGTCCAAGTGGGGTTGA
Source organism: Minisyncoccota bacterium (assembly GCA_036584645.1). Lineage (GTDB taxonomy): Bacteria > Patescibacteriota > Minisyncoccia > Phycocordibacterales > Zambryskibacteraceae > 12-FULL-44-12b. Next base: position 12,698 of record DATEAC010000018.1, read on the forward strand.
AGCGAGTGGAGTTTGTTTAATGCAAACAACACGAAAGAAATGTGGAAAAAGTCAGTTTGAAATAAAAACCCGCGTGAGATAATAGAGAAGGAAGTTCTTCGTTTCACCCTCAACCCCTTGAGGAACATGGTACATCTCATGTCTCGTCGCAAGGTTCCGCCGGTTCGTACAAGCTTTCGCTTCACTCGGTGCAAGCCGCACTCCTGTCTGGGAGACAAATGGAGTGGCCGAAGGGCCGAAAGGATAGTCTTTGGCTTTACTCACCAGGAGGCACGCGACAGACTAAAACGTTATGGAAGACGTCCCGGCACACACGAGAATGATTTCGTTCACGTAAGCTGGCTCATGGAAAACCAGCCTCGCGGCTGGAGTCCTCGGCATCCAAAAACGCCCATCGCTCGCAGAATCCAAAACGTGGTGTCTCGCGGTCTTGGGACTGCGCCCCATTCGGTGCGTCTCTTCGCGGCCATTGGAACTTACCTTGATGGACTTCGCGGTTGGGACATGGTCATTGGCTTATTTCGCGGCGGGGAACTCAAGGCATTCATCACGGTGGATGTGTCAGCGAGACCCGCCAAGAGGAATCTTCGGGCGGATTTTCTGTTGTCGGCTCGGTGGTTCTGGGATGACGATGTAATCGCGCACCTTGCTCGTGAGATCAGGCGTGAGCTTTGCCGGCGGGCAGACGCGGCTTAATTCTCAAGGGAAGGGCGGATCCGTCCCGCCCCAGTTTTCTAAAACTGGGGCGGGACGGATTTTGCTTTATAAAAAAATTTGCGTAAAATCGCGTACATGACACAGATTATCGTTACTCACGATTCTTCATACCACGCGGACGATGTCTTTGCTGTCGCCGTACTTCTTTTGAAACTCGGAGATGCAAAGGTAATGCGCAGTAGGAAGCAAGAAGTTATAGAAGCGGCTGATTACATTGTTGATACCGGTTTTATATACAATCCAAAAAAGAACCGTTTTGATCATCATCAACCAAGTGGCGCAGGCTATCATAGCAATGGTATACCAATGTCTTCGTTTGGTCTGGTGTGGAAGGAGTTTGGGGCTATCCTTGCGGGGGGTGAAAGAGAGGCAGCTCTCATTGAAAAACAACTAGTTATTCCACAAGATGCGCACGATAACGGAATTGCGATTGCCGACTACAAATTTGATGGCATTCGCGAATATACGGTAAGAGACTTATTTTGGTCATATGTAAAACACGGGAAGGAGACCGAAGAAAACCTTTATAAAGTTTTTATGGATGTGGCGGAGGTGGCGAAAGAGATTCTTGCACGGGAAATTAAAAAAGCGCAGGAAACAATCAAAAGCGGGGACACCGTAATGAAAATATACAATGAAAGTTCTGATAAAAGATTGATAATCCTTCCTGAAGAACTTGCTTGGAGAGACGTGCTTACGAGCACGAAAGACGCTCTCTTTGCGATCTATCCAAGAAATGATGGCTTTTGGAGCGCCAAAGCGGTGCCAGAATCCTTTCAAAGTTACGCTCCAAGAAAACCTTTCCCCGAATCATGGGGCGGTCTGTCAGGGGAAGCGCTTATTCGGATATCGGGGGTTTCAGACGCGATTTTCTGCCACAAAGGCCTTTTTATGGCGGCCGCTAAATCAAAAGAAGGGGTCATTGCTCTTGCCCAAAAAGCTTTAGAGAGATAAAGTACTCACAAATGGTTTCTCCGTCGGGCAAATGGTACCCGCGCATAGGTCTTGAAATACACGCAGAGTTAAACACTCACAGCAAATGTTTTTGCGCGTGCAAAAATGATCCTGATGAGACGAGACCGAACGTAAATGTTTGTCCCGTGTGTATGGGCTATCCGGGCGCTCTGCCGGTTTTAAATAAGGAGGCGGTAAAATCGGTTTTGAAATTAGGGGTTGCTCTCGGCTCAAAAATTGCAGATTTCACGGAGTGGGACAGGAAAAATTATTTTTATCCGGATATTCCCAAGGGTTATCAAATAAGCCAATATAAACATCCGCTTATCACGGGTGGGGAATTGGAAGGAGTAAAAATTACCAGAGTTCATTTGGAAGAAGATACCGCGAGGTCTCAACACGATAAAGGCGAGGGTAGCATCGTTGATTTCAACCGCTCGGGTGTACCCCTAATGGAACTTGTGACTGAACCGGTTATAACAAGCGCCGAACAAGCCGGTAATTTTGCCCGTTCCCTTCAAACACTCCTCCAATATTTGGGCATTGCTGAAGCAAACATGGAGAAGGGAGAAATGCGGGTGGAAGCAAATATTTCCGTGTCAAATGACCCCAAAAAATTTGGCACCAAGGCGGAGGTAAAGAACCTAAATTCTTTTAAGTCAGTAGAAAAAGCCATCGCCTTTGAGCTAAAACGCCACCAGGAGGCCATTTTGAGAGGAGAGAAGGTAATTCAGGAGACAAGGGGATTTGATGAAGCTAAAGGTGCCACCTTCTCTCAGAGAAGCAAGGAAGAAGCGGAAGATTACAGATATTTTCCGGACCCCGATTTGCCGAAGCTTTACATAAGCGAAATACCGGATTTTGATTTGAAAAAAATGAAAAAAGAGTTGCCAGAACTACCCAAAGAGAGGGAAGAGAGGTACAAAAAGCTTGGGCTGAATGCTGAAACAGCCAGACAGTTAGTTCTTGATATTAAATTAGGAAACTATTTTAATCGGTTATTAGACAAGAGAAAAGATGAGAAATTCGCTGTGCTGGCTTCGAATTACCTAGTCTCTGATTTTCAGGCTTTGGCTAAAGAGAATGAAAATATATGGACAATTATACCCCCATTTCAATTTTTTGGCGTAATCGAAATGATATTAGATGGTGTTCTAAACTCCAGAAATGCCAAGGATACATTAGTATTTATGTCTAAGTCCAAACTTAACATGAGCGCAAAAGAGATCGTTGAAAAAGAGAATTTAGCACAAACAACTAATGAGGGATTCGTAAAAAATATTGTTTTGGAAGTTATAAAAGAAAATGAAAAAACAGTCGCAGAGTTTAAAGGAGGTAAAGAAAACGCACTCCAATATCTGATTGGACAGGGGATGAAGAAATCTAAAGGAAAAACTAATCCGGAACAACTGAAAGAAATTCTCAAAAAGCAACTAGCAACTAGCAACTAGCAACTAACAACTGTCATTACTCCTCACTTTTAACAACCAGTTGCCGAATCTTCTTCCTGGCGTTGGTACTGACAGCACCTCCTGCCTCTATGTCTTCTACTATCCTCTCCAAGTCGTCAAGTCTATAAACTCTATAGTTATTCATGGGATGACGGTGTGCTGGAAACTTGCCGTTCTTGTCCCAGTTACGCAAAGTGAGAGAAGACACCCCTAAAATGAGAGATGCCTGTTTTATGGTTATATATTGCGCCATTAGATTTTTATTAGTAAACCTTAATAAACTCACTCTCTATTTTATACAAGAAAGATTAATATTATTAAGGTTTATCCACAGCCAAAATTTAGAAAATTCTTTGCAAAAATTGATATTTTTTGATTAAGAATTTTGATTTTCAGATTTTTGGTTTTTACCAAGATAAATAAGGATATTCTCTCTTTTTCACTATCCACAATTATCGTGAAAATTTAGGTGCCCCACCCATATAATTTTAGTGATGAATTCCGAGCTCTTTTTTGAGAACAAAAAGTATATCTCGTCTAAACGAGGAAGTGATTTGAGCGGCTACAATCAAGACTATATTGGCCAACTCATCCGAGATAAGAAAATTGAAGCAAGACGCGTTGGACGTCAATGGTTTATCTCTCTTGAGTCTCTTGAAAAACGTTTAGAAAAGATAAAAGGGCGTGTTGACCACTCGCCAAGTGAAGAAAGCAACCCCCTTTTCTTTGAAGGTAAAAAGTTTATTTCCTCAAAAGACGCGAGCGACTTGAGCGGCTACTCGCGCGATTACATAGGCCAGCTTGTCAGAGAGAAAAAACTTGAAGCCAAAATGGTTGGCAGACTGTGGTTTATTTCTTTGCTTTCTCTTGAAAAACACCTGAACAAGATAAAAATTCCACTAGTTGCTGAAGAACCGCCGACAGAAGTTTACCAATACGAAACAGAAGAGATTAAGAAAATTTCTTATCCCGCTTTTACCCTGAATCTAAAAACAAGAATTTCTCCTTTTTACCAACTGAAGAGAACAATGGTCGCCGCAGTTATCGCAATAACTTTAATCTTTGGAGCAAATATTGCTCATTACGAGCTTAAGAAGAATACTTTTGCGGAAGGCGAACCAAATATTCTTGCCTCGGCCTCTCTTCTCTCTGCCTCGGCTTTTGACAGCTTTGCGATTGATTTGTACCAATATGTGAATGGGAAATTCCTGGGCGCGCAAAAGTTTTTCGCGCGCCTCTTTGGTGTTAGTCGTTTGGCTTATCAAACTCCCATTGAGACCCCACTGCCTCAAACTTCTCCTCTAGGTGTGGTGGTGGTTCCAAAAACTGCCGACAACGAAGAGACGCTTGACCGCATAAAGAATTCTTTCTCTGACAAGGTTGATGTTTCAAAAAACCCTGACGGCATTTCCGGCATCATCACCCCGGTCTTCAAGAAAGTTTCCGGTGATGAATATCTCTACGTGTTGGTGCCGGTTAAGGAAAACAAACAATGAGAACTTTACTGATTGCCGGTCTTATTCTTTTGGCCTTGTTTGCTCCGGAGAGAGCTCAAGCGGTCGCGCCCGATTTTATTATTGGGCCGGCCAAGCGGGAAGTTTTCCTTGAAAAAGGACAGGCCAAAAGCTTCTCTGTCCTTTTAGTAAACCGTTTGGGTAAGACCACAGATTTTAAAATGTCGGCAAGCGCTCTTCTCTCCGATCAAGACGGCAATCTGGTGCCTTCAACTGAAAAACTTGCCGGTCTTGTAAATTTTCCCCGCGAGATTCTTGTTAAGAACGGAGAAACAAAAACCTTTAACGTTACAGTTGCCGCGGATAAAAACGAGGAACCCGGAAGCCGAGCCCTCGGGATTTTTGTTGAACCTGCCGGAGATACAACAAAAGCAAACATTTCCGCACATTCCCGCGGCGGAATTATTGTCATAGTGAAAATTTTGGGCGAGGCCATACAATCGGGCACTTTCAGCAATCTAAAAATTTCTGAAGGCAAAATTACACTTTCTTTTGCAAACACTGGCTCCGTGCACTTGAATCCGTACGGTATTGTTGTCATCAAAAATATTTTCGGCAGGGAAGTGGCGGCGGAAAAAATTGACCCGTGGTATGTGATGCCGCAAACGGAGCGCAATCGCACCATTGCCCTTTCTACGGAAAACTTATTCGGACGATACGTTGCTTCCGTAATGCTTAATCGCGGTTACGGAGACCACACAGACACAAGAACCGCCTCTTTTTATATTTTTCCGTTTTGGTTTCCGGTGCTCTTGGCGGTTGTTCTCATTGTCTTGATTTTTTGGTTCAGCAAGAAAGGCCTTGTCAGGGGCGCAATGATTCTCGCTCTTCTCTTGGCCGGAGTCATGAATGTTCACGCCCAGATGTCTTCAAGCAATTACAAAGTCCAGTTTGATTCCGTAAATCTTGGCGGCGGACTTTCAACCTCCACATCCTACAAACAGGAAAGTACTTTTGGCGAAGTGGCCACGGGAGAAAGCAATTCGGCCAATTACAACATTCACGCGGGTTATCAGCAGATGAATGAAGTCTTTCTTTCAATGACAAGCGCGGCTGATGTCACCCTTGCGCCGAACCTTAGTTCATTAACGGGCGGCACCGCGAACGGCTCCACAACGGTAACTGTTACAACAGATGGCGCGGCCGGCTACGCTCTTTATGTCAACGCTTCTACAAGTCCGGCTCTCGCGGAAACCGCCGATTCATTTGCCGACTATGTGCCCGCGAGTGCCAACCCGGATTTCTCATTTTCTGTAGGGAACAGTCAATCTTTTTTTGGTTTTTCGCCGGAAGGCACAGATACAGCTTCCAGATTTCTTGATAACGGTGGCGCTTGCGCGACCGGCGCTCTTAATACCGCCGATTCGTGCTGGGACGGATTTACGACAACGACCAAAATTATTTCTGAAAATTCTGGCTTAAACACTCCCTC
>DATEAC010000019.1:0-2504 GCA_036584645.1 Minisyncoccota bacterium
AACCGCCATAGCTTCCCGACCTAAGTCGGGATCCCGACTGTGGTCGGGACAATTATAAAAAATCTATGATTTATAAGCGGACCGCGGGAGATGCTAACTGGCAGAGCAGCTGCCATGTGTGACATAATTAGAGGTATGAAAAGCGACCCATCCCTCCACGCAAAAGCAATCTCTCTTCGCAAAACAGGTTTAAGCTACAACGAAATCAGGAAAAAACTGAATAATTCGATCGCTAAAAGTACGCTAAGCCTATGGTTAAAAAGTATTCCCCTCACGCCCAAGCACCGCGCCCGGCTTTACACAAAACAAATCCAAATACTCTCCCGCGGGCCTCAAAGTCAGAAAGAACGCAGAAAAAGAGAGGTCGATAAGATTCTCAAGGAGGCGAAAAGAGAAATAATGACCCCTCTCTCAGAACAAACATTCAAACTTTTCGGAGCAGCGCTGTATTGGGGCGAGGGGTCAAAGGGTAATGTTTTTCAGGTGACAAATTCTGATCCCCGTCTCATTTTGTTTATGGTGAACTGGATTGAAAAAGTTTTTCATATCAAAAAAGTTTCGCTAAGGGCTCGACTCAATATTTACCCACAACAAAATGAAAAAGAAATAAAAGATTTTTGGTCGGAGCTCACGAATATACCTGTGAAAAATTTTGGCAAAAGCTACGTAAAACCGCTCAGTAAAGGTTATAAGAAAAATAATCTGTACTATGGAACTGTGAGAATTGAGGTTCCAAAGAGTGGAGATTACATCCATCGTGTTTACGGATGGACGCAGGCTGTTTTAGAAAGCGAGAACGCGAAAGCGACAAAAGTTGAAAAGAAATGGATTAGATTGACTAGAAAAAATAGACCGGTTAATTTAGAAACATACCACCCCTAGCTCAATTGGCAGAGCAGATCGCTCTTAACGATAAGGTTCTGGGTTCAACTCCCAGGGGGTGGACACTTTAGTAAAAGTTAAAAGCGCCAAATCTATTTGGCGCTTCGACGAGGCGGGTAAAATACAAGAACGCCGGTTTTGGAGGGGTAATGATAGCGAACGAAACCAACGTCACTTTCCAAAGAAATAATATCTGGACTTTTGTAACTGAAACGAACTACGTAACCAGCTATAAATCTAACTCGTTCGGGTGAGCCTTGCTTTCCATCAGACATAACCAGTCTAGCAACAAAAATCGCATCATGTGCCTCTCCGCCTCTAAAAAAATTGTCATTGGGACAGCCTAAAATTTCATAAACTACATTTTCCTCTTTTGCAACGCGCACAAAGTAAGAATCAGGATAAAGTTTCCCTTTCTTTTTTGAAGCCATGTCATGCTTCCTTTTCAAAGATAATCTACGAGGATTATAAAACCTTTAATCTCTTAAAACAACAAACCAAGGCATTTTTAAAGATTTTCTGGCAGAATAAGACCATGGACCAAACAAAACGTATATTTTTCGAGGGTGGCGGCCGCAAATCGGAAGAAGCCGAATCGCCTGTTTTGGGCATCGTCCAAAAAATTGAAAAAAAGATGGCGCAGAAAACCATCGATGCTCGTGAAGTAAAACCGCTTATTGAGGAACTCCTGTCGCTCTTGGAAAAGGACTTGGGTTTGAAATTAACGCCGGACGTGACATCGCTCTATCGAGAAATGCAAGACCGTCACTACTTGGCGCGGGTTGAAAATCTGGGCCGTATTATTGAAGCGTTGTCTTCGCGTAAACCGATTGATATCGGCGGTGATGATGACCGCTACGCTAATGCCGTCGTGCCAGAAAAGGAGGGTCTTCAGATTGCTTTTGCCGAAGGCGATGCCGATGCGCCCGGCCCAATACGTCTTTTGATTGGTTTCGATTTTCGGTCACTCATTGGCTTTGATCCGAATGGTTTAGACATAAAACCAATAGCCAAAGGAGAGTTTGATCTCCGTAATCAGGCATTGAGAGGTGGATTATGTAGGCACGTTTCGGGTGAACTTCGCGTTGAAATGATTCGCGAGTTTGTTCTCCGAATCCCTACAAAATTTTTTCCGGAAATAGCGCTTACTGACGTTGAATTAGGGGATAAACCAAGATTCATTTTCCGCGGTGCCCGTTTATAAAATTAATTTCAGCAAAGCTTCGCCGGACGATAGAAATACCACCGAGAATATAGTGAGGTTCAACCTCACTAGAGTATAAGTCGTGGGGAATTTGATCTTTTCTCATTCTCACTGCCTCAATTTTTACCATATGGTAAAAATTGAGGCAAAAAAAGGGTGTTGCTTCTTATCAATATTCATGCTACAATTGAGGCATGATGTCTCCAGAAAAAATGCCACATACAGAGGTAAAGACCACGCCAGAACGTGTTCTTGAAGAGGTGGGTAAAGAAGCAAGGGTATCTAAAGAGAGGCTCTCGCCGGAGGAAATAGAGGTACGGGTAACAGAATTGGCTGATCTTTCAGCTGCCCGTCCCGAGGTCTCCAAACATGTGCGAGAGACCTGGGGAGGACTCACCAAAAAAGAACGCGAAGAATT
>DATEAC010000020.1:0-9783 GCA_036584645.1 Minisyncoccota bacterium
ATAATCTCATCAGCATAATCCTCATCCGTCACGCCTATAAACGTGCACGAACCACCCGCCTCGACTCGCTGTCGCTCGTCGACGCGAGGCGGGCCATTAGACGATCCGGCAATTACACAAGCTTTAAGCTTATAGCTTTTAGCTGTTAGCTTCAAGAATCTTCATCAGAGCAAGCTCAAGAGGAAGCTCGGGGACAACGAAACGGCCGACGGACGAATAGGAGTTGAGGATTTCCAAAAGCGCTTGGGCGTTTATTTTGGAAGATTTATCTTTAGCTATTTCTGTGAGGGTTTCAATGTCTTCTTTAGAAAATCTTTCACTTAGATATGCGGAGGATTTGGTATCAAAGCGCAAAAGCAAAACGGCGCGCATTTTATAAATAAGAAGTTTCAAAAATGTTTTTATTTCAGTACCGGCTTTTGACGCAGAACTTGTTGCTTCCAATGCTTTTGCAGAATCCCCTTTTGAAATCGCCAAAAGAACTTCGTTTACCGTTTGGTGTTTTGGCGCGCCCGTAACTTTTTCAACGTCCTCTGCTGAAATTTCTTTTCCAGATGAAACGGTAATCACTTTTTGCAAAATGCCGTACGCGTCGCGGTACGAGCCGTCGCCCAAAAGGGCAATCAGTTCCACCGCATCGTTTGAAAGTTTTTTGCCTTCTTTTTTGACGGCTCCGGAAATGACTTCTTTCAAGACTTGCTCGGACGGTTTCTTGAAAGAGAAGCCCTGACAGCGAGAAATAACGGTCTCTGGTACTTTTTCCAATTCGGTTGTTGCCAAGACAAAAATGGCGTGCTTTGGCGGCTCCTCAAGAGTTTTCAAAAGAGCGTTCCACGCCGCTTTTGACAGCATATGCGCCTCGTCCAAAATGTAAACTTTATATTTTGATTGAAAAGGCAGGGTGTTCACGCCCTCGGTCAAGGCGCGTATATCGTCAACACCCGATTGCGAAGCGGCATCCATTTCATACAGATCGTTTTCGTGGGTGCCAATTTCGCGGGAAAAAATACGGGCAACTGATGTTTTGCCAATGCCCCGCGGACCGGAAAAAAGATAGGCGTGAGAAATGTTTCCTTTTTTTATTGAGGCAACGAGCACTGAAACAATATGATCTTGACCAACAACCTCACTAAATTTTTCTGGCCGGTATTTACGATAAAGAGTTTCCATTAACGAATAGTATACAAAAGAAGAGGCGCACGGACACTTGCGTGTCCGTGCGCCCTTTCGCTCCGCTCCTCTCCGCTCCCCCTAGGGAACCACAACCACCGCGTACGAGAGCTTGTGTGGCGCTGCGTTTGTGATTGCGACACTCACGGTGTCTCGCACATTCGCGGGCGTTGGCGCAAGCCCTCTGACCTTTCCAGAGTTCGGATCAGCCAAGACCCTGGCGGCATTGGATGAGAGCCATCGAAGAACCGGGCTGAAGCTGTCGCAGCCGACAGTCTTAACTACCTCCGGCTCCCCGAACGGCCCAATGAGACCCGCCGAGATGTTCAGGGTAACGGTTGCCAGCGGTGTTACCTTCCAACGGAAGACATCCACCGCGTTCACGCCAACACAGTTCGTCCGAACGTTCACGGTGACTCTGGCGTACTTGGCAGAATCTGCCCTGGCGTAGGCACGCACTTCGGTCGCTCCGACCGAAAGCGCAGTGAGGAGACCAGAGGCCGATACCGAAGCGATGCTTGGGGCTGCCGAACGCCAGACGACCCCGTCAAGATTCGCGGGAGTCGGGGTGACCGAAGCCACAACGCTCGCGGAAAGCTGTCTGGTTGCCCCGACAGCTATCGCAAGGGCGCTGTCCAGCACTTGCACCGACATCACGATTGCGGGTGTCTGCGGGGCTGTGGGGCCGCCGCAGGAAGTGCAATCAATGTTGTTGGTGTAGGAGCACGCGGACACCAGAAGGGCCGTAGCCGCGAGAAACCAGTTACGCATGGCACCCTCCTTGGGTGTCTCAAGTGAGATGAACAAATCCTTACCTTTATTGCCATATCAAGACAAAAAAGTCAATTTAATGAAAAATCGCGCCGGCACAGGCCAGCGCGACAAAAATTCAGAGCGGCGCTCGGAGACACAATCCCGCAAGGAATCCCCCACCCACGGTGAACGGGCCAACTACCAGTTGATCTGAGGTAGTTGCGACGACGTCTTCGGTCCTTCGTCGGCATCTCCGAACGCACACGTCTGCGAAGCTCTGGCGTCGCAGGATGATTAAGATTCTTTCCGGGAATCTCTCACTGTCCTGCGAGCGCCGTTCTTTCTGCGTCGATGGCCGCCAAGCCTTCACCGCAGAAAGAAGTTCTCTTTGCATTTTAATCCTAATATTTTAAAAGTCAAGTTTAAATTTTATTTAGAGAGAAGGGGGCGTCCGCCGTGGGACGCCCCCTTGGGGGTGGGAGCTTTGCTCCCTCTTGCGCTCTAGCGCTCGATTGCCGTTTGAGGCCGGGCGGGCGCTCTTGTTCCTCTCGTCCCTTCTGCAGGTAGGGGCGAGGGAAACCTAATTATAAACCCGTTAGTTTGTGGGAGCAAGTCGGCTTTTCAACACAGGAAAGGGCGGCAGTGCGATCTGCCGCCCCATCCCTTCACACGCGTAATTCACCTTTTTTGCCGTCGGGGTTCCTGGGTGGTTACCTCCCCGTGTGAAAGGGAAAATGCACATCCTCGTATAGGTTAATACCTTTTGGCAAAGTGTCAAGAAGGCTGTAAACAGCGGTTTCTACCTCTTTTGCGCTTGTTGTTTTCATTAGTTTCGCCCTTAATTCATTGGCGCCATTGAAATTTGATAAATAGGCTTTAAAATGTTTTTTCATTATTGAAAAATTTTTTATTCCGCCAAGTAGTTCGTCAAAAAGTTTCGTGTGCTCAACCATAATGTAGAGAATTTTCTTCATTACTTCCGGATCACTCCTATTCTCCAATTCGTGAGAATTGGAGAATAGCCAAGGGGTGCCGAAAATTGCGCGGCCAAGCATCACTCCGTCTGCTCCGGTTTCTTTTGCAAGCTCGCGTGCATGAGCCAAGTCTTTAACATCGCCATTACCTATTACTAAAACATCGGGTAAAAATTCGTTTCGGATTTTTACCGCGCGGGAGATTGCTTCCCAACGCGCCGGCGCTTTTGACATCTCTTTTCTCGTGCGCGCGTGAATTGTCACGGCGACCACGTCTTCTTTCAGAATTTCAGGGAGCCAAGTTTTTAACTCATCTATGTTGTAACCAATGCGAGTTTTTACAGAAACAGGCCCGCCAAATCCTTCTTTGGCGGCTCTTATCACCTCTCGCGCGAGTTTTGGATTTTTAATAAGGGCCGCGCCTGCGCCTTGTTTTTCCACTCCCCTGTCCGGGCAACCCATGTTTATATCCAAACCATCAAAATCTAAATCTCGTACGAGTTTCGCGGCCTTGCGCATATACTGCGGATGAGATGAAAAAAGTTGAGCAACGACGGGTCGTTCCGTCTCGCTGTATTCCAAATCTTTTAAGAGTTTTTTCTTGCCAGTTTCACTTGCGCGCACCAAACCGTCCGCAGATACAAACTCCGTAAACATTACATCGGGTTTTCCATGCTTTGCGATAACACGTCTGAAAGCGGCATCCGTAACATCGGCCATGGGCGCCAGCGCAAAAAATGGTTTGGGCAATTTTTGCCAAAAAGACATTGCGAAACTATATCAGAAAAAATTAGGCATAAAAAAACGGCCCGACACATGGTCGGAGCCGCTGAGGGGTGCTCGGGGGTACCCGACGAGCCTGGTGAAAGGAGTCTTTGCCGCAGCGATGGATGCTTTGGCCAGACAGCCCGTTCACAGGTATTCGTTGAGTACCCCCTCACACACCCGAAGGGGGTAAGAGCTGCACGCCTGACCTTTCCTAGAGGGCCGATCGGCGTAACCGATGCTCGTTGCCGAGACATCGATCATGGTGGTTCGGGATCTAGCCGAACGATTTCCGTGGTGTGCCGGGGAGTACCCGGCGCACTTCCGAAGATCTAAAGAAGACTTCTCTTCTTCACCACGAGTGTCCTTGTCTCGGTCCTTGTCGTTTTCGTACGATTGAATAGGGCTCCTTACGGAGCGGCACTCTTTCGCACTACTTGACTTGGGTTTACGTTCTACCGTTTTGATCGTGCTTGCGCGCCCGCGCAAGCACTACGATAGGCGACTAGTCCGAGATGAATCTCGGACAACCGGACCTTGAGATTGGCTTGCGCCTTTCTCTCGCTCCTCGCGGAGGTGTTAGCCCCACGCCTCGCGACTAGGTTGGATACTCTGCAACTCAAAGAACAAGGTCTAGCGGGATATCCTAAACAAGCGGAAATTTCTTGTCAATGCCTAAAAGCGTTACAAAACAAACTTGACTAAGTTGGCAAATCCAAGATATTAATAATACATATTAGAATAGAGTCTGTTGTCTGCTTTAGAGCGAGGAATAAAATATTTTCAAGCTCGCGAGAGTATATTGAAATCACGACTAGCGAAATAGAAAAACATCAACTGTTTGAACACAAAATTAATTTACCACGATATATCGTGGTAAATTGGTTTTCGGAAGTTTTGATGTTTTTCGTTATGTAGCTTCGTGATTTCAAGATTTGCACTTGAGCGGCAGTTGATTGAAAATATCTTACTCCGAGCGGAACTTATTTGTAAAAAATTTTATTGCCGAAACGAAGGTCTATATAAGAGACAGTTAATCCACCATTGCCGTCCGTTAATTTTTTCTTCGGGTCCCCCAAGAGCGACCCCAGATTATTCAAAGTAAGCTCATCGCTTTGGCGAAGAGACACAAAAAGAGCGCCGTGCGGCAAATTGAAATCAGCCGCACCGTTTTCATTAAAAACAATTTCTTCCGTCTTCAAACCAAAAACCGCAAAGCCTCTCACGAGATTGTTTACTCTCGCGAAACTTTCTTTATCTCCCACTCGGTTGCCGAGGGGCTCGCTGGTAATGTCTCTTCTGAAGATTATATAAACAGGAGAAGAAAATTCCGGGGCTTTATCGTAAATGAAACCTTCCTTGTCCAAAAAATAACAATCCGAGTTGCACCACAAAGCAAACGGTTCGCGTTCGGTAATTAAAACCGTTAGGATATTTGGCACATGAAGAGACAAGGAAATATTTTGTACCGCAAGAAAGTCGCGGGAGATTTTTTGGGCGATGTCTTTTTTACCCAAAGTCAGAAATGTCGCCCTTGGAAAAATTTTCAAAAAACTTCCCGAAAGAGTTTGAATTACTGAATCTTTTATGGCATTTGAGTCGGTTGTTTTTGCCCCGACAATGTTAACCGTGCGAATAGCAAATGCCGGAATACGCACCACCAAAATGGGCAATAAGACAATAATTGCCAACACGGCAAAAGAAAAAAGAGCAAAGCGAAGATGCTTTTTCCTTTTGCGCGCAACAATTGTGCGGGATTTTAGGATGGACTGCTTTGCTGTCATTTAAAAAGCGCTTTACTTAGCCTCTATTACTGACCTTTTGCCCATATATGGACGCAGAACTTTAGGAACCTCAATTGAACCGTTTTCCTGCTGATAATTTTCCATAATGGCTATGAGCATGCGCCCCATTGCCGCAAGGGTGGCGTCGTTTATGTGTACAAGCTCAACGTTGCCATCCGTTCTTTTTACTTTGGTATTGAGACGACGAGACTGAAAACTAGTGGTGAGGTCGGCTGTGTGCGTCTCTCGGTATTTGTTTTGCCCCGGCATCCATGTCTCAATGTCAATCTGCCTGTAGTCCGGGAAACCCATATCGGCAGTGCAAATCGCCACAACTTGATAAGGAAGTTTGAGTGTTTGCAATAAATGCTCTTGTATAGCCACAAGAAAATCTTGTTCCGGCAATGAATTTTCAGGAAGACAAAACGTTTCCATTTCCAGTTTGTCAAATTGATGCAGGCGTAAAATTCCTTTCATATCTCTACCATACGAGCCGGCCTCTCTTCTAAACGCCGTTGAGTAGCCAACAAGACGAATCGGGAGTTTCCCCTCTTCAATAATCTTATCCATATAAATAGGGCCCAAGGTGTGTTCAGCTGACCCAACAAGCATTTGGTTATCCTCCGGAAAAATATAATGTTCTTCCGGACTCAAAAAACGCGCCATTCTGTTTTGCACGGCAGTTTTCACAATAGCGGGCGGAAGAACGGGGGTGAAAGTATTAACGTTTATGGAAAGGCCCGCGTTCTTTGCGATTTCCTCCAAAGTTTTCTTGTCGTTAAGAATTTCAAAACAATGCTGAAGAACGGCAAACTGCATCAAAACCAAATCACCTTTTATGTAAGCAAAGCGCGGGCCGGAAACTGCCGTCGCCGTTTCATTATCAATGACCCCTAATTTTTCACCAAGTTCAAAATGCTCTTTGGGGGCAAAATCAAATTGCGGTTTTTCACCCCATTGCCTCAAAACTTTATTTCCTGTTTCATCTTGGCCCACGGGGGTGTCCGGAGAGATGATATTCGGAACCTTGAGCATTAAAGAAACAAATTCTTTGTCTACTTTCGTATACCGCAACTCAACTTCTTCAAGCTCTTTTTTGAGTTTTCCGCCCTCTTCCCTGTTTTGTTCTTTAGCGGCAAGGTTCCTTTTCTGGTTTATCTCGTCAATGTTACTTTTGAGTTCTTTTCTCTCGTCCGCCAAACGTAAAAGTTCATCCAAGTTTACTGGTTTGTTTTTGGCTTTCGCCGCGGCCTGAACTATATCCTTATTCTCCTTTATAAAACGAATATCAAGCATTCGCTCATTTTAACAGAATATTTAATAGTGAGGAGTGCTGTCAGAAAGGGGCTCTCGGAGCGCGACGGCGCGAGAGTGAGCAAATTTTTAGCAAAAAATTATGCGTACTCTTTCTGATAATACTCCGAACCATCATCGTGATAATATTTCCCTATGCCTTATGAAATTAAGGATTTACCTATTTCGGACTGGCCACCTCTTTTAAAACAAATTCCCGACCCTCCCGAGAAATTGAGATTCGCGGGCATTTTGCCTCCAAAAGAAAATAAATTGCTTGCGGTGGTCGGCTCGCGCGAAATGACGCCTTACGGCAAAGAAGCGGTTGGGGTTGTAATGAACTGGCTTCGCGGCGCGCCCGTAACAATTGTGTCCGGTCTTGCTCTCGGGGTAGACTGCGCGGCCCACCGCGCGGCTTTACGTGCCGGTCTTCATACGGTGGCGGTGCCGGGGTCAGGTATTGCAGAAAGAGTAATTTATCCGCGCAACAACGCTGAACTCGCTAAAGACATTTTAGAAACCGGCGGAGCTTTGATTTCTGAATTTGATGACAATTTTCGCGCCAGACCGGAAAGTTTTCCCCAGAGAAACAGGATTATGGCCGGAGTGTCTCACGCAACTTTAATAATTGAGGCAAAAGAAAAATCGGGCTCGCTTATCACCGCCCGCCTCGCTCTTGAATACAATCGCGATGTTGGCATTGTGCCAGGCAGTATTTTTTCTCCCCAATCGCAGGGTGTCAATAAACTTTTACGGGACGGGGCGCACGCGATTTTAGAAAAGGAAGATATATATGAGTTATTAAAGTTAAAAGTAGAAAGTGAAAAGTCAAAAGAGGGCATTCAGCAGAAACTTTTTGGCTTATCGCCGGAAGAAAAAGAAATTATTGATTTTCTTGAAAACGGCTCAAAGGAAGTGGACGAAATAATTGAAAACACTTCCCTTTCCGCAAGCGCGGTTTTGGCAATCGTTTCTTCCCTTTCTCTCAAGGGAATCATCAAGGAAACTATGGGGCATGTTGAGTTGGTAAATTAACAACAGATTTGCCAAACAAATAGCATCCGGGCTATTACTTAAGGCCAATGACCAAACTCGTCATCGTTGAGTCGCCTTCCAAAGCGAAAACCATAGAAAAATATTTGGGTGAAGATTTTAAGGTTGTTGCAAGCGTGGGCCATGTGCGCGACCTTCCCAAATCAAACAAAAAAGCCATTGATATAGAAGGTGGTTTTATTCCTCATTACGAAATTTCCAAAGGCAAAGAAAAAATAATTGAGGAAATAAAAAAAAGAGCACAAAAAGCAGACGAGGTGCTTTTAGCCACCGACCCTGACCGCGAGGGCGAGGCGATAGCTTGGCATATAGCTCAAGCCGCGGGGCTTGAACAGTCAAAAGTCAAAAGTCAAAAGTCAAAAGTCAAGCGCATTGTTTTTCATGAAATAACCAAAGAGGCGGTGCAAGAAGCGCTTGAGCATCCGCGCGACATTGATGAAAAATTAAAAACCGCTCAAGAGGCGCGAAGAGTTTTGGACCGGCTTGTGGGTTACGATCTTTCCGGCCTTATTTGGAAGAAGGTCAGATATGGGCTTTCGGCGGGCCGAGTGCAGTCCCCCGCTTTGAGAATTCTGGTTGAACGCGAGCGTGAAATAAAAAAATTCATTTCGCATCCATTTTGGATAATTCACGGCGCCTTTGAAAATACCAAAGGCGAAAAGTTTGAATGCCAATCAGCGGAAATTTTAGACGAGAAAGAGGCCTTAAGAATTGTAAACGAAGGTAAAAAAGCAAACTGGAAAGTAAATTCGGTTGAAGAAATAAGAGTAAATCGCGCACCGCGTGCGCCTTTCACTACCTCCACTCTTCAGCAAGCGGCATCAACCCGCCTCGGTCTCTCGCCGGCAAACACCATGCGTATTGCCCAGAAGCTTTATGAAAAAGGTCTCATTACGTATATGCGCACAGATTCCACAAACTTGAGCTCGCAGGCATTAGGAATGATTGCGGGAACGGTGGAAAAAGAATTTGGAAAAAAAATACATCAATTCAGAACATTCAAGACAAAATCAAAAAATGCGCAGGAAGCTCACGAGGCCATTCGCCCGACTGATATGAAGAAAAAGGCGGCCGGCACGGCGGAAGATGAGAAAAAATTATACAGACTCATTTGGACACGCACTATCGCCTCACAAATGAAAGACGCGGAAACTGTGCGCACGACAATTATTGCGGGCGCAAAAAATCTTCCGGAGTTAAAGGCCGTTGGCACGCGCATACTGAAAGACGGCTGGCTTTTGGCAGACCCCCACGCAAAGGGGGAAGATATCGTTTTGCCTCATGTTGAAAAGGAAGAAAAATTAAAGACTATTTCAATTAAAAGCGAGAAAAAAGAGACAACCCCCCCGTCCCGTTATTCAGAAGCCGGCCTTGTTAAAGAGCTTGAGAAACGCGGCATAGGCAGACCGTCCACTTACGCTTCAATTATCAAAACTCTTTATGATCGCCAGTACGTGACAAAAGAGGGCCGAGCGCTCAAACCTACGGATACGGGCGAGGTGGTCTCTACATTTTTGGAAGACAACTTCGGAAAATATATTTCAGACACTTTTACGGCCGAAATGGAAAATAAGTTGGATGACATTGCCGCTGGTTCGCGCCAGTATATAAAAACCCTGAAAGATTTTTATGGGCCATTTGCAAAAGATGTTGAAGCAAAAACCGACAATGCCAAAATAACAACGCTTGGCGAAGCCGACGAAAAACACGTCTGCCCGAAATGCGGTTCGCCTATGGTTGTTAAACTTTCTCGCGGGGGGCGTTTTCTTTCCTGTTCGCGATTCCCCGAGTGCGACGGGGCGCTTACAATTGACGGCCATGAAATTCAAAAAGATACGCCCTTGGGAAACGATCCCGAAACGAGTTTGCCGATTTTCGTAAAAACGGGGCGCTTCGGACCGTATGTACAGGTGGGGGAAAACGGCAAAAGACAAAAGGCAAAGGTCAAAAGAGCGTCAATTCCAAAAGGTAAAACCCCCGCCGAAGTGAAA
>DATEAC010000006.1:0-7495 GCA_036584645.1 Minisyncoccota bacterium
TACTACGATATATCGTAGTAAATTACTCTTGGATTTCTTTTTCTTTTCTCTCATAAGCCGCCTCCAAATCTTTATTAAATCCGTCAACAAGCTTCTTTAAATCTTCCATGAATCTCCATTTGTCGTCCTCTCCCATGCCGCCCGCTTTTTCTTTTTTCTCAATATCTTCTTTGACTTTTTCACGTTCACCTCTAATGGCTACGCGCCCCTCTTCCAATTTTCCTTTGGCAACTTTCAAAAGAGCTTGTCTTCTTTCGGCAGACAATTCCGGAAAAATAACTCTTAAGCCTTTGTCGTCTACCGCAACTGAAAGCCCCAAATCCGCTGCCACAATTCCCTTTTCAATATTTTTTGCTTGGGACATGTCCCATGGCGCGACACGAAGGGATTTAGCATCTACACCGACAATTGAGGAAATTTCTTTTACCTTCATTAAGGTGCCGTAGCTTTCAACGCTTACATTGTCCAAAATGGCGGGCGTGGCCCGGCCCGTGCGAATGCCGGAAAATTCCCTTTTTAGCCACTCAACAGTTTCTTGTCCTTGCCTTTTGAAATGAGAAAAATCGTACATGGCTAAATGATATCAAAACGGCACTGGAATGATACGAAGAATTGAGATGAGCGACACGGCCAAGATCACGCCTTGTAGTGCAACAGAAACGACCGGATATTTTTCCATATGCTCTTCAATATTAAGGGGGGTGTGGAAAAAAGCGTGAATGCGTGGAAAGATATCAAGAATTTTTATTTTTGGAAACATTAAATGTAAAAATTGTAAACCGTCTGGCGTACATGCCCCTATGGCACCAGCAATGACAGACCATATCAGACTTGATTTGTAAGTAAGCGAGACAAGGACCAGAAACCCGAGTATTAAATCAATGCCGTTTACCACAATATCGTGGGCAAAGCGTCCGTCCGTAGTAATAAAATCTTTTGTCCTGTCTCCCTTATTTTTTTGAAGTGATTGCTTTGGATAATCAGCATGAGGTATGGCATCAAGTAAGTAATGTGAAGCAAAACCAACCACAAAAGACGTTATTGGTGACGCGCCAAGTGTTGCACCAAGCGCTCCGCCCACTAATGTATGTACTGATAAGACCATGAGAAAATGATTATAGCACCGGTAAAGAAATTGCCAGTGCTTCCAAAATCATTCTTTTGGGACGACTTTGCGAAGAGGAGGCTTGTTTGGCAAAAACGATTGTACTAAACGCTTTCTCTTTGGTCGTATCGCTGGAAAATTTCTGTTTGTAAACTTTTTTTTCCAAATCGCGCAGAAATGTATCAAGCGTGGTCTCGTCTTCGTCTTTAGCAATTTTTTCGGCCACTTTCAGCCTTTCTTTCAATCCCATTTCTAAAAAATTTCCTGCGTCAGTTTTCAAAAGCCCCGTTCCGCCCCCGGCGGACGAGCAAGCAAAAGAAATATCTTCAAGGCGAGAAAGAAGGGTCGGCAATAATTCAACGTCCTTTGGCACTATGACAAAAATTCTCAAGGATTGATTCGGTTCTTCCGTAAGTTTTAAAAGGGTGTTTTGCGCCTCGCGCGTCATGCGAGAGGCAGCTAGAATTATCATCTTGATTTTGTCATTACCCAAGGGCGACATGAAAGCAAATTCAATGAGCCGTCGGGCTGCCTCCACATTTAAATGTTCATTCACGAATAAAATATTCGGATTGCCCGCTAAAATTAGGCCCCAAGAGGTCTCTACAGCCTCAAAAATGGCCTTTTTGACAACTTCTTTTTCTCCTCGTATGAGATACGATCTCGGGTATTTGAGCCCTGCCTTTAAAATTTCTTCCAGCATTTTACTTATTATAAACCAAACCCTAGAGCGAGCTTTTGTCTTCGCAGAACTTTCAAAGCGAGGGTTTGTTATTTCAGAAACTCACGAGGGTATTTCTAAATAGCTTTGGCAAAATAGAAAAACATCAAGTGTTTGAGAGAGGCTGAATTTATACCAATATATTGGTATAAATTCAGCCGAGCGAGTTTTGATGTTTTTCGTTATGAAGTCTGGCTATTTGGAAATTTTAACCCGAGCGGCGATTGGTTCTGAAATAACAAACCTTAGCGACTACCTTTTCGAAATCACCGCCTTTTTGTAAGTATCCAAATGTTCCAAGGCAACACCCGTGCCTTTGACGACGCAATACAAAGCGTCTTTTGCTAAAACCGCTTTTACGCCGGTGCGGCGAAACACAAGCTCCGGCAAATGCCTCAACTGCGAAGTGCCTCCTGTCATCACGATACCCTTATCAATAATGTCTGACGCCAATTCGGGCGGAGTTTCCTGCAAAACGTCCTTGACTGCTTTAATCATGTCACGAAGTTCTTTTGAAATCGCTTTGACAACCTCATTGGTTTTCACTTCAACGGAGCGCGGCAAGCCTGTAACATAATCCCTGCCTTTCACTTGCATAAAAAGTTCGTCCTCTACCGGTACGGCGGAGCCAATTTCTATTTTTATCATTTCTGCGGTGCGATCTCCTATGCCCAGATTGTATGTTTTTTTCATGTGGTCGGCGATGGCCGCGTCAATTTTGTTGCCCGCGCATTTTACGGAGTTAGAAGCAACCACTCCGCCCAAAGAAATGACCGCCACATCCGTTGTCCCGCCGCCAATATCAACAATCATTTGTCCCGAAGGTTCATGAATGGGAATACCGGCGCCAATGGCCGCCAATACCGGCTCTTTAACCACATATGCATTTTTGGCGCCCGCTTTTAAGGCCGCTTCAATAACGGCCCGGCGCTCGGTTGAAGTAATGCCCGCAGGCACGGAGATTAAAACATCCGGCTTAATGAAAGAAAATTTCCCGAGAGCTTTGCCGATAAAATATCTAAGCATTGCCTCGGTGACGCGATAGTCCGCAATCACGCCGTCTTTCATGGGACGATAAGCAATAATATTTTCGGGGGTTTTACCTATCATTTTTTTGGCTTCCGCCCCTATGGCCAAAATTTTTCTGTCTTCTTCAGAGACTGCCACCACGCTCGGCTCATTGAGAATTATTCCTTTGCCCGGCACATATACCAGCACGCTCGTGGTACCCAAATCTATGCCTATTTTCTTTGCAAAAAATGTCATTGGTGGCCTTAAAGCTTATGCTTTTTGGGGTAAAAAACAAGCGCTGAAAATCTGACATAAATAGCTATAATGCGACTATGTTTATCGTTTCAGTGCTCCCCCTTACAAAGACCTTCGGCCAAGAGACGCTCTCCTATTTTTCCGCCACAAATTACGAGCCCGGCATGATGGTGAAGGTGTCCCTGCGAACCCGCGAGGTACGAGCTTTGGTTGTGGGTTCAAAGCCCGCATCAGAAGCGCGCATGGAGCTCCGCACAAGCGGCTTTTCACTCAAAAAAATAAAAGCGGGCGTCGGTAAAATTTTTGTCAGTCAAGCTTTTATGCGCGCAGTGGAGCGATTTGCCGAATTTGAGACGCAGGGTTTCGCGGCAACATTAAGTTCCCTTCTGCCGGTAATTTTGTTTGAGACCAAAAGAAATGTCACGCCGACAGAGCCGAAGGGTTCTCTGGTGGCCGACATAAGCGCCTTTCAGGGAAATTCTGATGAAAGATTCACCCAATATCGCGCTCTCATCCGCGAAACCTTCGCCCGCAAAAAATCTTTTTTCCTCCTAGTCCCAACAACCGAGGACGCCAAGGCCGCAGAAAAAGAGCTTAGCCGCGGCATTGAGCCGTTTACCGTCGTCTTTTCCGGTAATAAAAAGAGGCGGGAGATAGAAAAAGCCCTGAAGGTGATTGATAACTTAAGTCATCCGGTGCTCACAATCGCCACCGCTCCATTTTTGTGCCTGTTGAGAAACGATACGGAAACCATTGTCGTGGACAGAGAAAATTCCAGAGCTTATAAAACCCCGGCTCGCCCGAATTTGGATTTTCGGATTTTCGCAAAAATCCTCTGCCGTGAATATTGCGTCAGGCTTATTCTTGGCAGTGATCTCTTGTCGGTGGACACTGTTCAGAAAGTTAAAGAAGGAGAAATTAATGAGTGGGGACACTTGAAAATGCGTGAGGAAGCCCGCGCTTCTGTTTCTGTTATTTCCATGGTTAAAACCGATACCGGCAAACCTTTTGAAATTTTTAGCGAAGAACTTAAACAAATCATTGAGAAAGTCACTCAAGATCGGAAGAGAATTTTCCTTTTCGGGGCCAGAAAAGGTCTGTCGCCGGTAACTGTTTGCGCCGATTGCGAGACGACCGTAATTTGTGAGGTTTGCGGAGCGCCGTTAATTTTGTACGGCAGCGGGAGCAACAAAAGTAAACCGTTCTTTTTGTGCCATAAATGCGGAGAGAAAAAGAAAGCGTTGGACGAATGCAAAAACTGCGGCGGCTGGCGATTGTTGGGCTTGGGCATTGGCATTGAATCAATTGAAAAAGAGGTGCAAAAAATTTCTCCTTACGCAAGGCTTTTCAAACTTGACAAAGAAAGTGCTCCAAATCCGAAAAATGCTTTCCGAATTGCCGAAGAATTCTTGAAAACTCCCGGCAGCGTATTGGTCGGCACAGAACTTGCCCTTCACTATTTGCGAGAAGCGGTTGAAATTACGGCCGTGGTGTCGGCCGATTCTCTTTTGGGTTACCCAGATTTCCGGGTAAACGAAAAAATAATGGCGCTTCTTCTTAAGGTGCGCTCTTTGGGCCGCGAAAAAGTTTTTTTTCAGACGCGCAGTCCGGAAAACGATATCTTTGAGTACGCCGCTGAAGGAAATCTTTTAAACTTTTTTGAACGAGAAATAAACGAACGTAAAAAGTTTGCCTTTCCGCCCTTTTCTCTCTTCATTAAAATTGTCTGGCAAGGAAGCCCTTTGCGCGCCGAGAAAGACAAACGGTTTGTCGGAGAGATCTTCGGGGACGTTGTACAAATAGTCAAAGTGAGAGAAGGCGCGCGGTTAATTCGCTTCCATGGTTTGATAAAGATTGAAGATCCTAAAGTCTGGCCCGAAAAAACGCTAGTGCAAAAGCTTCTTTCTCTGCCGCCCCAATTTTCCGTTTTCGTTGACCCCGAGACACTTTTATAACCAATTTGTTAGGATAGATTCACCCTCACACCAAAGTACGAAATTCACATGCAATTCATAAATATCAATGTTTACAAATATTATTAATGCTTTAGTGTGGGGGTAAATGGCAAAAACGCCCGTAAAAATATTTCAAGAAAAAGAACTGTCGGTCCTCCGCGGAACAGCCAAACCGGTGGCCTTAAAAGAGATTGGCAAAAGAAAGATTAAAAAAATTATTGCCGATATGAAGAGGGCTTTGGCGTCGCAGGAAGACGGAGTAGCTATCGCCGCCCCCCAAATAGGAGTGCCTATGAGGATTTTTGTGGTGTCCGGCAAGGTCAAGGCAATTATTTTGAAGGAAGATGAGACTAAAACAAAATACCCCGATGAGGTTTTCATCAATCCAAAAATTGTGAGGTCTTCAAAAGAAAAACAAATAATGGAGGAGGGCTGTCTTTCGGTGAGATGGCTTTACGGAAAAGTAAAAAGGGCAAACAAAGTGAAAATGGAGGCTTTTGATGAAAGGGGGCGCAAGGTGCGCCGAGGCGCTTCCGGCCTTTTGGCCCAAGTTTTTCAGCACGAGATAGATCATTTGGACGGCAAACTTTTTACAGACACGGCAAAAGATCTTCACAAGTGGATGCCAAAAACAAAGGGTATTAGAAAAGAATTAAAATCACAAAAATGACGAAATTTGGATTTGTATTTTTTGGTTCGGATTCAATCGCCACGTCTGTCTTAAATGAGCTTGAAAAAGCGGGTTATGTGCCGTCAGTTTTAGTCTGCGGCGAAGATAAACCTAAAGGTCGCGGCCTTGTCATCACTGCCCCGCCCGCAAAAATATGGGCTGAGAAACGCAATATTCCAGTACTTCAACCAAAAAAATTAGATGATAATTTTATCTCGCAACTGGCAACTGGCAACTGGCAACTGGGCATTGTCGCTTCATACGGAAAAATCATCCCTAAAGCGATTCTGGATATCCCTGAAAATGGTTTTTTGAACGTCCACCCTTCCCTTCTGCCAAAGCTTCGCGGAGCATCGCCCATTGAATCAACAATTCTTAATGAAGATAAAGCGGGCGTAACAATCATCAAACTTGATGAGGAAATGGATCACGGCTCAATCGTTGCTCAAAAAGAAATTCCGACAAACGAGTGGCCGCCGCATTACAAAGAGCTTGAGAGACTTTTAGGCACTGAAGGGGGCAAGCTCTTGGCGGAAATTGTGGAAGATTTTGTGGCGGGAAAAATCAAATTACAAGAACAGGATCATTCAAAAGCGACGTTCATCAAAAAAATAAAAAAAGAAGACGGCTTAATTGATTTGTCGGGGAATCCCGAAACCAATTTACGAAAAATCCGGGCTTTTGAAGAGTGGCCGGGAGCTTATTTTTTTCATAAAGCCGCCAAGAAAGAGGTTCGCGTGAAAATAGCGGATGCTCATCTGGAAGATAAGGCGCTTATTCTTGATAAAGTGATTCCCGAAGGAAAAAAAGAAATGTCGTGGCAGGATTTCCTAAGAGGCAATTAACGCCGTTTCCACGGACGGAATTTTCTCCAGTTCTTCAAACCGCGCGGGTCCAAGCCTTTTATGATATTTTTTACCGCTCGCGCGCCCCTTCTAAACATCGTCTCCGATTTGCCTTTAAATTTGGCAATCTCGCGGGTAATCTCATCTCTCATTTCATCAATGGCCGCGTACAAATCGTCTTTTTCCACCGCCGCGTAAAATTCTTTGCCCGCGGAATGAAGATTTATTTCCGCTCTGAATACGTTGCCCGATTTATGGTGTGCTGTGGTTTTGCCAAGCTCAACCGTTGCCCGGGCCGCATTATCATTAACCAGTTTGCCTAAATTTTTTAATCTTTTATCTAAATAATTTTCTATTGCCTCTGTCTTTTCCAAACCCTTAAAATAAAGAGTGTGTCTCATGTGTTTATTTTATCAAAAACTAATGAGTTTTTCATTGAAAGATGGGTGAATTTTAAGTATCATTTAGCGGTTCTCGTACACAGAGAACACATTCCCCGGTAGCTTAGAGGTAAAGCAATCGCCTGTTAAGCGATTGACCGTAGGTTCGAATCCTACCCGGGGAGCCAGATTGGATGATACGAGTTCACCGCCTCGGGGCTTCGCCCCTCGGCGGGCAAATCGGCGAGAATTTTCCACGACTTTTTGGGTTCAAAGCAAATCGCTTGCGAGCGCAAAACGTGGTTCGCCGCGCGAAGCGCGGAGTAGCGGAGTAAATGGAAATTTACAGCCAATTCTTTTTCTTCCGCCTTCGGCGGAAAGTAAAGCGATAATTTTTAACTGCCCAAAAACGATATGAAATACTTTTTATACATCAGAAAATCCACCGACGAGGACGACAGACAAGTTTTGTCGTTGGAAGCGCAGGAAACGGAATTGAAAGAATTTGCCTTGCGGGAAAATCTTTTGATCGCCGCGACCTTCCGCGAATCGC
>DATEAC010000023.1:0-2053 GCA_036584645.1 Minisyncoccota bacterium
CGCGCTTTTGACAAACTTGCCCATGAATTTGGCTTCAAACATCATGAAATAGCCAAGAAGGTCGGCAAAAGTCGCGAATATGTCACCAACACCGTGCGCCTTCTGACCCTGCCGGAGGATATTCTAAACGCTTTGTCCGAAGGCAAAATAACAGAAGGTCATACAAGACCCCTAATGATGCTCATTGACCGTCCCGAAGAAAGAGATACTCTTTTCCGTGAAATTATCCTTAAAAAAATGAATGTGCGGGAAGCCGAAAGAATTGCGCGCACCATTGCTTTTGAGCGGGCGCGCAAAAAAGACTTAATGAAAGACCCCGCGTTGGCCGACATGGAAGAGAAACTGCAAGACGTCCTAGGCACGCGTGTTTACATAGAACGCCGAGAGAAGGGCGGCAAAATTTTGATAGATTTTTTTGATTATGAAGACCTGCAAGATATTGTAAATTTACTAAAAAAAGAGGAGAGCGCTTTGCAAAAAACCACGAGGCCGGTTGACAGCAATCCGCCGGAAGAAATAAAAAAAAGTTCAAGCGATGAAGATTTATATTCAATAAACAATTTTAGCATCTGAAACAACAAGACCCCGCGAGAAAGCAGATTTGCTTTTTCGCGGGGTCTCTTGACGTTGCGAAGACTAACCTCCCACCAGCGTGCCGCAATCTTGGCAGACGTAATCGCGTCTTGCGCTCTCCGGATGAGGACAAGCCATTTTTACTGCTTGAAGCTTGTGCCACAAGGCTTGTCTCTCCGGGAAACATTCCTCAGTTGCACCCGGACCCGCCGAGGCGAGAATCCTGAGTTCCAAGAGAATGGATTTCACTTGTTCGCGGATGGGCTCCGGAGCTTGTTCACTTTTACTGGCTGTTTCCAAGATTCCTCCCGCGGGGATGGATTGTTTGATGCGGTGGGTGCTCTTTTGTCAGCCTACTTATAGATATTAAAAAGTCAATTTTTATAAATGCAAAGGGTTCGGAAAAATCAATCTTTCCGAACCCTTTTGCCGTCTCTTTCTGCAAGAAGACGGGCGCCGTACTCCAGTTGCTGCCGATACTCTTCAGCAAGCGCAACATCGCCAATCTCTTGGGCGATTTTGAGCAAGCGTTCAACACATGCGGCTTCGGCCGTGAGCTGTTTGACACTGGCAGATTTCACTTAAGAGCTCCTTTTCGGGTCCTTTCACACTTTATCTTTTTATATTCAAAAATCAACTATTCTTTTTTCCGTTTTGCAAATCTGCCGCGGCCGACTTTTTTAGGTTCTTTTAAAATTTCCAGGGCGCGCTCTAAAGTTATATCGTACGGATTATCAATCTTGAGTGACCTAAAATCTTTTTGATGAACAATGTACGGTCCAAAACGACTGATACTTGCCGTGACGGTCTCTCCGGTTTCCGGATGCGTGCCCAGAACGCGGGGCAAAGATAAATATTTTAAGGCGTCTTCAAGTTTTACTTCGGCGGGGGTTTTACCTTTTGGAATTGATGCTCTTTTGACCTTTGACTTTTGACTTTTGCCGTTTTCCCCCACCTGTACATACGGTCCGAAGCGCCCCGTTTTTACGAAAATCGGCAAACCCGTTTCAGGATCGTTTCCCAAGGGCGTATCTTTTTGAATTTCATGGCCGTCAATCGTAAGCGCCCCGTCACACTCGGGGAATCGTGAACAGGAAAGAAAACGGCCGCTACGGGAAAGTTTAACAACCATAGGCGAACCGCATTTCGGGCAAACGTGTTTTTCGTCGGCTTCGCCAAGCGTCGTTATTTTGGCATTGTCGGTTTTTGCTTCAACATCTTTTGCAAACGGCCCATAAAAATCTTTTAGGGTTTTTACATATTGGCGCGAACCGGCGGCAATGTCATCCAACTTATTTTCCATTTCGGCCGTAAAAGTGTCTGAAATATATTTTCCGAAGTTATCTTCCAAAAATGTAGAGACCACCTCGCCCGTATCCGTAGGTTTGAGCGCTCGGCCCTCTTTTGTCACGTACTGGCGATCATAAAGAGTTTTGATAATTGAAGCGTAAGTGGACGGTCTGCCTATGCCGCGTTTCTC
>DATEAC010000033.1:0-4828 GCA_036584645.1 Minisyncoccota bacterium
TGCCGGCTGGCGAATGGAGCCGCCGGTGTCCGAACCCAAGGCGGCCACGGCGAGGCCGGCGGCTACTGTCGCGGCTGAGCCGCCGCTTGATCCTCCGGGCACCCGCGTTTGGTCAAAAGGATTTTTGGTCGGGCCAAAGGCAGAATTTTCCGTAGAAGAACCCATGGCGAATTCATCCATATTTGTACGACCCAATAAGACGACTCCTTTATTCAAAAGTTTCTCAACGGCAGTTGCCGTGTACGGGGCGACATAACCCTCAAGAATTTTTGAAGCGGCGGTTATGTGTTTTCCTTTGATTGACAGGTTGTCTTTAACGGCAATTGGCATGTACTGTAAAATATTGGTTTTGACAGAGGTTGATCTCTTTAAACTTTCGTCAGTATCATTAAAAACTTCCAAAAAAGCATGGAGATTGTCTTTTTCCGCAGCCTTCTTATAAGCATTGACGAGCTCCTCCGGAGCAACTTCCCCCGCCAAAATTTTTTTGTGCGCCTCAAGAATAGTGAGTGTTTTTGTATTAACCATCTTATTTGTCGCGACCTTCAATTATTTTCTTGACAGCAATGTAATCACCCGATGTGTGGGGGGCATTGCCAAGCACTTCTTTTGTATATGTGGCCGGCCCTCTTAAAGCCCGGTCTTCTCTCAAAATATTTTTAACTAATCCAACGCTTTCATCCTTGTTTCTTTCTTGATAGACCGCCTTAACGGCGCCTACATAAGAAAGTATCAAGTTCATGTCTTTCGCAAAACGAGAAATCTCATCGCTTGCCAGTTCAATACGAGCCAAGACGGCCAGCTTTTTCAGGTTCTCGGGAGAAATCATAAGCCCATATTATCATTTGCCTAAAAGCTTTAGAAATTCTTTCTCGCCTATGATTTTCACCCCCAGTTTGAGAGCTTGCTTGTATTTTTCCCCGGGTTCTTCTCCCGCCACGACATAGTCGGTTTCTTTTGAAACCGATGATGAAACATCACCTCCTTCCTCGCGTGTCATTTCCTTGGCGTGGTCGCGAGAAAGAGTGGGCATTGCGCCCGTAAAGACAAGTATTTTACCCTTGAGCTTTCCTTTGCCCGTTTTTTTCTCTGACATTATTTCTACGCAATAAAGCAGGCGGTCAAGCATTTTTTTGTTGCGCTCACTCTCAAACCAGGAGGCAAGCGATTCTGCAACCACCTCGCCTATGCCTTCAATTTTTTGGTAGTCTGAAAGCGTGGCATGACGCAATCTTGGGAGAGTTTGGAAGTGTTTGGCAATATCCAAGGCGGTCTCTTCCCCAACGTGAGGAATTGAAAGTGAAATTATTAAACGTCCCAGAGAAATCGTTTTGGCTTTTTCAATGGCTTTAATTAAATTGTCTGCTGAAAGTTCTCCCAGGCCCGGTAATTCCGCCATATCTCCTTTGGTGAGACTGAAAATATCCGGATACGAAGAAACTAGGTTGTGCTCCATCAAAAGCTCCAAGATCTTTGGTCCTAAACCATCAACGTTAAAAGCTTTTTTTGAGACGAAGTATGCGAGTTTTCTTAGGCGCTGGGTTGGGGAGTCTAAATGTTTACAGCGCCAAGCAACCTGGCCTGGCGCTCTTTCAATAGAACCATCGCCCCCGCACTCATATACCTTTTTAGGAAAGACAAATACTTTTTCTTTGCCCGTGCGCATTTCCTTAAGAACTTTGACAACATCAGGAATGACATCGCCCGCTTTTTGTAAAATCACCGTATCGCCTATTCTCAAATCAAGCCGTTTGATTTCGTCCTCATTATGAAGGGTTGCGCGTGATACCACGGAGCCGGCTATCAAAACCGGTTTCAGTTCGGCAACGGGAGTGATGACTCCCGTGCGACCGACTTGAAAGATAATATTCTCCACCACAGTTTCTACTTCCTTACCGGAAAATTTATAGGCGATAGCCCCGCGCGGAGCTTTACCGACAAAGCCCAGACGAGCAAAGACGCCGTTGTTATTTAAGATGACCACCGTACCATCTATCTCGTACGAGAGTTTTTCTCTTTCTTTTTCCCATTTGTCACGAAATTCCTGTACTCCTCTCAAATCTTTTTTTAGCGCATTGTGCGGGTTAGTTTTAAAGCCAAGAGTAGAGAGAATTTTATGTTCTTCTTCGTGAAATTTTTGCCCGATGTCGCTTACGATATCGTAAGCGTACGAATTAAGACGCCGTGAACTGGTTACTTTCGGGTCAAGTTGGCGAATAGACCCGGCCGCCAAGTTTCTGGGGTTGGCATATTCCTTCAGGCCCATCCTTTTTTGTTCGTGATTTATTTTTTCAAACTCATTTTTACCCATGAAAATTTCACCGCGCACCACCAAGGTGCCACGGTACGCCTTTTTGAGTTTCAATGACAAATGTTCCAGATGTTCTTTCTTCAAATTTTTAAGAACTTCCGTCCACGGCAAAAGCTTCAATGGAATAGCCTCAACGGTTTTTAAATTCTGGGTGACATCTTCGCCCACTTTGCCATCGCCTCGAGTGGCCCCCACGCTCAAATAAGTGTTTTTATAGACAAGCTCTATGGCCAGGCCGTCTATTTTAAGTTCACAATAATAACCGTCTTCGTAGTCGTGCGGCAAAAGTTTACCAAACCTTGTTTCCCAGGCCGACAAATCTTCGCGACTGAAAGCGTCATTCAAAGAAATCATCGGCGCGGGATGAGTAAATTTTTTAAACTCGGGAAGCGGCTTCCCCGCAACACGTTGGGTGGGCGAATCGGGCGTTATCAGCTCGGGATATTTTTGTTCAAGATCAAAAAGTTCTTTTTTAAAGGAATCCAGCGCCTCATCGGATATCTCTGAAATATCCTCTTGGTGGTAGCGTTTGCGATGGTAGGCAATGAGATTGCGCAGTTTCTCAACTCTTTCAATAGTTTTTTTGGGGGGTGATATAGCAACCATAATATGGCTTTTAGTATTCTATGCGCACAGCTCTTTCCACTCTTCTTGCATTACTAACATCACAAGAATTATAACCGCGGGATTCAATGGACGTTTGTAGATTTCCGCCCTGGTATTTTTTGTTCACGGAAACAATGGCGCAATAAGGTTCGGGATTGAAGGTCACGGTAAAAGTGGAAGTTGCCTGGCCGCCAACCACTTTAGGAGTTGGGTTGCTCAAATTATTTGAGTCCTCGTTGCAAGAGATGTTTGTGGTGGTGGTGGTGGAAAAAGCACTGCCGCCGCCCAGATTTTTAACATCCCAATACAAAGCACATTCGGTGCCTGCATCGGCGGCAAAAAAAGCGATGTGCGAATCTCTGTTTATTGAAGCAAGAGTTGCTTGTTTCAGGGTAACGTTGGCAATGGCAAAAGAAACCAATAAGAGGGCGCTCGTTACCACAATCGCCACATAAAGGGTGACTCCTTTCTCTCTATTTTGAATTTTAACTTTTGACTTTTGCATTTTTTTCATCTTTGCCAATTCAAGAGGTTATCGTGCACCACAAACTGCCGTTCTAAAACGCCCTTTGTCCAATACAGAGTAACCGTAAGGGCAATCTCATTGGCGTTTATCTGCTTTATAAAGAGCTCGCGTCTGAAGTTGGCGAGCGCCCAAAGAGAGTCTAGGCCATACATACCAAAAGTAGATGAACTCTCTCCTTGATCTTGCCTTAGGGCGGGGCATAAACCGGCGGTTGAACCACAAGTAACTATGGTTTTGTTCGGCGAATCAACGGCGCAATAATTTCCGAAATAACACGGGTCAGCAGCGGAGTCAGCAATGCCCAGAAGCCACGATTGCCCGTTTAAGCTGTTTTCATCTCTTATGTTTCTCACAAATTCTATGGCCTCTTGAGCAAGATAAAAGGCGGTCACTTCATTACGGGAAGAAATGGAAAGAGACAACCCCGTCTGAGCAACATAAAATGCCGCAGTCATGGAAAGAATTAAAACCGCAATGGCAACCAGAGTTTCCAAAATCGTAAACCCTCTATTTTGTAAAACTTTTGACTTTTGACTTTTGACTTTTGACTTTTCCATGTCATTCAGTATCAAGAACGCGCTGAGAAACGGTGGTTTGTAGCGCAAAGTTTGATTGGGATGTCGGCCGCGGACCGGCAAAGCCTCTTACCAGAATAATCACCTTCGGCTGAAGGAAATTTCCGGGCACTGGCCCGGCTCCCAACACGAAAAATTTAAGTGATTGAATAGTGATTTCTGGGGCGGTTACTCCCAAGAATGAACTGCCACCGTCTTCGGATTTTTCAACCTGAGCGCCATTCAGGCGATAGACTATCTGTAAGCTGTCGCTTGATAAGAACGAAATGAAATTGTCTCCGCTCGTGCAATTTTGCGGCTCTTCAATAAGTCCCCCCGAGCCGCAATGATAGTTTTTGCCAAATCTTATCTCCCTTGCCATCACTTCCACAGCAAAGTTTAAGTTAGTCATAATGGCTTTGAGAGACTGCGATTTTCTGTTTGCGTCAAAAATGCTGGCAAGGGCCCCCATGGAAACGGTAACCAACGCGACAAAAATGCCGATGGCAACCATTATCTCCACTAAAGTGAATCCCCTTTCTCCAAAAAATTTTAACTTTTTATATTTAACTTTTAACATATTTATATAACTGATATCTGGCCAGTTGTGTAAATGTAAACGGACTTTGTCTTGCCTTTGGGGGAAAGAAACTCAACTTTAACACCGATAACATTCGTAATGCTGGTTGGATTGCCGACGGAATTAAAAAGAGAGAGATGGGCGGTCGGATCGGGCCTTATGAAAGTAATGTCGGCTCGGCCGACAAGGGGAGCGCAATCCGCTTGGCTGTTCGGTTTAAGGGCGCACACCTGATTTATGACGACATTTCT
>DATEAC010000036.1:0-11657 GCA_036584645.1 Minisyncoccota bacterium
CGGGCTTTGGTATCAGTGAACGAATTTTATCAAGCATGTTATTCGCTCTCAAGAATCTAAATCCGCCCAAATAACATGCTTGATAAAATTCGTTCACTGATACCAAAGCCCGTATTTAATTTTTTCCGGCCCGTTTATCACTTTTGTTGGGCGCTTTTATCGGCAACTTTTTTTGGTTTTCCGTCGCACGATATCAAAATAGTCTGCGTTACGGGCACAAAGGGCAAAAGTTCAACAACAGAATTTATAAATGCCATTTTGGAAGCGGCCGGAAAGAAAACCGCGGTTTTAAATACCATTCGCTTCAAGATAGGCGATCGGTCGCGACCAAACTTGTATAAAATGACTCTGCCGGGACGCTATTTTGTGCAAAAATTCGTGCGAGACGCTTCAAGGGCCAATTGCGACTGGGCAATAATGGAAATGACATCGGAGGGAATGAGGCAATCCCGTCACTTGTATCTACGAATAGACGCCGCCATTTTCACGGGCATTGAACCGGAACACATAGAATCTCACGGCTCGTTTGAGAAATATCTCCAAGCTAAGCTTAAGCTCCCAAAACTTTTGGGAGAATCATCGAAAAGACCGCGGGTCATGATTGCGAATTGCGATAATGAATTCGGCGAAAGATTTCTTAAATGCGGGGCCGAGAAGAAGATTGCGTTTCATTTGAAAAACACGAAAGTGAAACCGGTAATCCCCGGAGAATTTATGGTCTTAAACGCCGGCTTGGCGGAGGCGTTTGCAAGGACTCAAGGGATATCTCCCGAAATGATTAAAAAGGGCATTGCCTCAGTTAAATCAATTCCCGGCCGAGTAAAATTCGTAAAAGTCTCTAACGCCCAAAACTTTGACGTGGTGGTGGATTACGCCCATACTTCGGGCTCGCTTGAGGCTCTCTATAAAACCTTTGAGGATAGGCCTAAAATATGCGTTCTCGGCAATACGGGCGGCGGCCGAGATACTTGGAAACGCCCCTTGATGGGTGAGATCGCTTCGCGTTATTGTGACCAAATAATTCTTACCAATGAGGACCCGTACGACGAAGACCCCGAAAAAATCCTGCGCGAAATGACTCGTGATATGAAAAAGAAACCGGAAATAATAATGGATAGACGTGAAGCAATAAAAAAAGCAATTAAAATAGCCAATTCCCCCACTTGGACATCGAATGTCCAAGTGGGGCCGGTGGTGCTTATTACCGGCAAGGGCACCGACCCGTACATTATGGAAGCAAACGGCAAAAAAACCCCATGGAGCGATGAAAATGTCGTGCGAGAGGAGTTAGAAAAATTTCTGAAATAAAAGAAATCGCACGCCACCCTTAAGTGTACGTGCGATTGTGTCCACTTCAATCCATGTCGTTCCTACAAATTTGATCTTTGCCTCCTATACCACCGAGCAAACTCCGCGCCGTGGATCCACGCTTCGGAGAGAAGACCTTCCGCGATACCATCCTGGGAACCGCTCAGGTTGTCTGGAACGGCTAGGTCTCGAGCCTTTCTCGCACATTGAGCGATAGTCTTGCCCATTGCGACTTGGCTTTCCATGATACGAGCCCAGTTCTCTGCGAAACGAACGACGGGCCCGCCGAAGTCGTTGTCATTGAGCCTGAGAGTTTTTTTCCACAGAGCCACGCTGAACTTTGGGCTCAAGGTCATTTGGGGGGGAGCGGTCGCCAGAGCTTTTTCAAGTCTAGCTTCGCGCCTGTCCAGTCGTTCTTGATAATGACTCAGGCCCTTTAGGAACTCAGCAGAATATTCGCCGTCTTCGGCGGCCGAATAACCGATCGGAGTCAAATTTCGCATTGGCATATCCTCCATTGAAGAAGCAAAACGGAACAATTGGGTTTTGAACGTGTCTGGCACAAGAATAACATAATTAAATAGGGTGTCAAGTGATGTACAGATTTGGTATTTTAATATACTCATTAGACTTTTTAATTTATTTATCTAAACTTTAGTGATGCCAGAACTTCCTGAAGTACAAACAACCGTTGACGGATTAAACAAAACTGTAAAAGGCAGGAAAATTTTGGATGTCTGGACAGACTACAGGAGTGGTTTTCACGCGGGCAAGGACAATATAAAAAATCCGGCATTTTTTAAAACTTTTAAAAAACAAATTCTTGGTACAAAAATAATTGGAGCTAAAAGGCGGGGCAAAAATGTCTTGATAGAACTCTCAAACAACAAAACTATTCTTGTTCACATGAAAATGACGGGTCATTTACTTTTCGGAAAATTTGTAAAGGAAAACAATAAGTGGACATCGGCAGAAAAAGGCCCGCTGACTAATTCTTTTAATCATTTTTTGCATCTTGTGCTGGAGCTTTCGGGCGGCAAAGAATTGGCGCTCTCTGACATGCGCAAGTTTGCCAAAGTTACCCTGATTGACACCGGAAAATATGAAAAAGATAAGGAACTCGCCCATTTGGGGCCGGATGCGCTTGAACTGACTTTTCCAAAATTCAAAGAATTAATTAAAAAAGAAGTACGACCAATCAAACAAGTTTTGATTGACCAGGAAATTTTGGCCGGTGTCGGTAATATTTATTCGGACGAGGCGCTTTGGCTCGCTGGCATTCACCCCCGCTCAAAACCCATTTGCATTCCAGATAATTATTTGAAAAAACTTTTCGGGGCAATGAAAAAAGTTTTGAGAAAAGGCATAAATTTCGGCGGCGATTCAATGTCTGACTACAGAAATATTTACGGCAAGCCGGGGAAATTCCAACAAAAACACAATGCCTACAGAAAAACGGGTGAGGGGTGTAACAAGCTTCGTTGTAAAGGCAAAATAAAGCGCGACCGTTTTGGGGGCCGAAGCGCTCATTTTTGTCCAGTCCATCAAAGAAGATTTACATGATCCACCCCATTTTTATTGTGTTAAGCGTATGTTTCCTGGGAAGTGCTGCCCTCATTCCCATAATGTACTTGGGGATTCAGGGGAGCGCTTCTCTGCCGTGGATTTTCGGCGCCGCCATTATCGGCACGGGCATTACTGACATGATGTGGTTTTTCCTGGCGCGGAAACTGGGGTCAACCAGAATTGAGGGTTGGTGGATTGTGCGGCGCAATCCCGAAAAGTTAAAAATTGTGGAGCGGGCTGTCCAAAAACACGGTGCTAAAATGCTTTTTTGGTCAAAGTTTATTCAGGGTACGGGTGTCTTGAGTCAAGTGGCGGCTGGCCTTTTTCATGTGTCATGGGGAAGGGCGCTAATAACGAATTTTTCCGGTGCGGCGGTTGTAACCATTCTCACGTTTTTGATTACCAGAGGAGCGGCTTCTTTATCTATACTTGAAGCCCAGATAGCAAATATTAGGGTTGGTCTTATTGTTTTTGTCGGACTGTTCGCGGTGTTCTACATCATCGGAGCAAAAATCGCGCCGAAGGAAATTTTAATGTTTGCAAATAAAAATGACCTAGCCGGACAGCCTGAAGATAGCAACTCCGAAGGCAACAGAAACGTTTAAGGATTCTTTCTTGCCTCTCAAAGGAATTTCAATGATTTTGTCCGCTTTTCGCAAAACATTTTTGGGAATTCCGGTCACTTCATTCCCCAAAATAAGGGCAAGCTTGTTGTTTGTTTTTAATTTTCTGTAATCAATCGCTTTTTTGTTTTGTTCCAAAGCAATAATTTCAAATTGCTCTTTTTTTAATTTTTTGAGAAGCAAGCCTATGTTCTTTACGCGTTCAATTTTCAGATTTTTTTCTGCGCCAAGAGAGGCTTTTCTGAAAGCTCTAACTTCCCTGCCGAATCTGTCGGTGGGTCCGGGTGTAATGCCAACCAAATACGCCCCGTTCACTCCCGCGCACTCGGCCGTGCGACAAATGGCTCCGGCGTTTTCTGCCGACCTTACATTCAAAAGTATTACAGCAATGCGTCTCATGGCACATGTTAGAATACACCAATGCTAAATCCTTTTCCTGAACTTCTTTCTCTTAGTTTCGTGGCTCCCTTGATACTTCGCGTGGTAGTGGGCCTCATTTTTATAAACACCGGCTATCTAAAAATCACCAAAGAAAAGCAGAGGTGGGCGATATTTTTAAACGCCATTCGTTTGAGACCGGCAAAAGAACTTGCTTTTGCGTTGGGGCTCATTGAAATTGCGGCGGGGGCGTTTCTTATTGTCGGGTTGTTTACCCAGTACGCCGTTTTAGCGCTTCTCGCTCTCACCGCCAAAGAATGGTACGTGGAATATAAAGAAGACGTCTTGGTTGCGCGAGACATTGTTTTTTACACCATTGTCGGGGCAATCTTGTTGTCTCTTCTTTTGACCGGCGCTGGCTTCCTTGCGTTTGATTTGCCGTTGTAAAAGCTATAATCTTAAGCCAATCCGCCCATAGCTCAGCCCGGTAGAGCACCTGCCTTTTAAGCAGAGGGTCGAAGGTTCGAATCCTTCTGGGCGGACTATAAACTCAAAACAAACCGCTCTAAAAGAAATTCCCATTCTTCTCCCGCGCGGGCTCGAAGAACCACGTGAGTGAGTTCTTGAGAAATTTTTTCTATATCGCCTTCTTTGAAATTACCTGCCCCCTTTTTTGCTTTGCCGTAGACGAACGGGCTTATGCCGGCTGAAATCGCGGAGCCGTATTTCTTCGCCAGAGCAAGCATTTTCACGCCCCAAAATAAAATACGATGAACATCAAATTCCGGGTCCAGATTTTCCAAAAGCGCCCGCTGATACAAGAGCCATAATTTCTTTTTGTCTTTCTCAAACAAGGCGTCCGTCAAGGAAAAAACATTAAACGGTTTTTCTTCCTTTCGGGCCGGAGCTTTGAAAACGTGTACGGCCGATTTCTCAAGTTTTTCTGTCGTTTTGGTCGGCTCATTTTCAAGAAAAACTATCAAATTCCCCGAATTGGCCAAAAGTTTCGCGTCTTTTAGAATTGGCGGTTCCAACTCGGAAATAACGTGGTCGACAAAAAATACTTCTTTGTCGGTAAACAAGCCCCGGGTCTCAATGAGGGCGTTTACCGATTCCTCGGTCCATGAAGCTGGATCAATCAAATGCGTTTCGTCCGTTGAATTTAAAAGTTTCTTGTTTTCAAGAAACTTTCTTATCTCGCCGCGAGTATGTCCGTAAGAGATAATTAACATGTGTATTATTTACGAATTTATATCATATATGATATAAATTCATTTTTTACTTTCTGTGACAATCCGTTTCATGTCGTCAAAACGCTCTCCTTCATAGGCGTTGGCAACAATGGGCACGCCATGAGTTTTTTCTTTCGGCATCACATTTTCCATTATTGATTTTATTTTGGAGGCAATTTTGTGAGTTATATCAGTATCGGCTTCAAACACGAGTTCGTCGTGAATCTGGAGCATTAAATGAACTTTATCTTTGAGCTTTTCTTTCCTTAAAAGTTCTTCAATTTCAACCATGGCAAGCTTAACGATGTCGGCGCAGGTGCCCTGCATGGGGGCATTGACGGCCATTCTTTCGGCGGCCGCGCGCACGTATGGCACCTTTGACCTCAAGCCCTCAAAATATCTCCTCCTGCCAAAAAGAGTCTCGGTGAAGCCCGTGCGTGCGGCCTCACGCTTCAAGTTTGCAATATACTCCGCTAAACCCGTAAACTTCTTGAAGTATTCCTCGTAAAA
This sequence comes from Minisyncoccota bacterium, assembly GCA_036584645.1. Taxonomy (GTDB): domain Bacteria; phylum Patescibacteriota; class Minisyncoccia; order Phycocordibacterales; family Zambryskibacteraceae; genus 12-FULL-44-12b. The sequence goes on from DATEAC010000036.1 coordinate 5,618, forward strand.
CTTTTCTGCCTCCGCTCTGGTGGCGGATAGATTCTGTCTCAAGGCATTTACCCCCATGCCGTACAAAATGCCGAAATTGATGGTCTTGGCCTGACGGCGCATCTCTTTGGTAACTTTCTCTTCCGGCACATTAAAAATAACGCTGGCCACGGCGGCATGGACATCCTCGCCTCTTTTAAAAATACTCATCAAAATCGGGTCTTCGGAAAGAATGGCCGCCACTCGAAGTTCAATCTGAGAATAATCAAAAGAAAAAAGTTTCATGCCGCGGGAGGCGATGAAAGCGCCGCGGATTTTTCTGCCTACTTCATCTTTTATGGGAAGATTTTGAAGGTTGGGATTTTGAGAGGCCATGCGACCGGTGGTGGTGCCCGCCTGTAAAAACGTGGCGCGCAGACGATTTTCGCTGTCAAGCAGGGGGGGTATGGCATCTATGTGGGTTGAAACAAGCTTTTGGAAACTTCTGTGCTCAAGTATCAGGGGCACAATCTTGTGCTGATCCATCACTTTCACAAGCTCCTCCTCGCCAGTAGCGTAGGCGCCCGTAGCGGTCTTTTTTATCCGCGGCGGTTTTAGTTTTAATTTCTCAAACAAGATGACACCAAGTTGGCGCGGCGAGTTCACATTAAATTCCTCACCCGCAAGAGCCACAATTCTTTTTTCAAGAGATTTGGTAAGTTTGTGGTATTGCTCTGAAAGTTTTTCCAAATATTTTCGGTCAATGAGAATGCCATGACGATTCATTTCATCAACAATGGGAATCAATGGTTTTTCTATCTTTTCAAAAACGAATTCGCTGTTTCTTTTTTTAAGCTCCTTAAAAATATGCTCGCGGGCAACCTCAAAAGAGCCCGTCTTTCCAAAAGCCAGAATGTCCTCAAGTTTCGGACTTGTAATGTTTGAATCTGCAACCCACAGGGCAATGGCTGTTTCTTTGAGTTTCTCCGGTGAAATGTCTTCGGGGGTTTTTGGAGGAATCTCCATTCCGCCAAAGATGCTTTCCGTTTTGGCCCCGAAAGCTTTTTCAACTCTTGGAACGAGACTCTTGAATTCCAGGTCTTTCAAAAACATTACTAAAATATTAAGGTCAACACTCTGCCTCCATTCTTTTTCCGGTAAAACAATTTTTACCGGCACATCGCGGCGAATGGTCGCCAAAAGCTTGCTGAATTCTGCTTCTTCCTTGCCTTCTTCAAGCAGGCCGACAAGGCGTTCCGACAAGCCAATATCACGAAAACTTTTTTTGTTCTTTTTTAAAGTTTTGTAAATTGATTCAATTGAACCAAATTTGGTAATGAGGGTGGTCGCTGTTTTTTCACCAATGCCTTTAATGCCGATGATGTTGTCCGAGGCATCACCGCGAAGTCCTTTGTAGTCAGGCAGAAGCTCCGGTCCAAAGCCAAAACGAGCCAAAACGGCTTTTTCGTCATACATTACGGTATCGTTGAGGCCTTTTTTGAGAGTGAAAACTTTTATTTTATTATTGTCAATCAACTGCAGGGTGTCCATGTCGCCGGAGGCGATAATAATTTCCAAGTCTTTTTCTTTTTTCAGTTTCTCAACCGCCGTGCCGATAATATCATCGGCCTCAAATCCCGGATGAGAGTAAACAGGGATATTCAAAGCTCGCAAGACGTCTGTGGCGCGTTTAATTTGTGAAACGAGGGCCTCATCCGCTTCGGGACGTTTGGCTTTGTATTCCTTGTACGCTTCATGGCGATAAGTTTTGTCCGGCAAATCAACCGCCGCGATAATGTAATCGGGTTTTAAATCAGCGGTAATTTTAAGAAGCATGGCGATAAGCCCATATAAAGCACCCGTCGGCTCGCCCTTAGAGGAAGAAAAATCCGGCAGGGCATGGAAAGCCCTGTGAAGAATGGCGTGGGTGTCCAAGAGAATTATTCTTTTGTTTTTTTTCAATGCCATGCTATTTCTCTTGTGTTTTCGTCTATAAATTTTAATGAGACTCGGGTGGCCTTTTCCGGCACAAAAGGACCGGCTTTCTCCGGCCATTCAATGACAATGAGATTCCCCGAGTCTTTCAGAAAATCCGCAAACCCCAAGTTAGCAAGTTCTTGGGGAGAATCCAAACGATAAGCGTCTACATGAACAAAGCGATGGAAATGATCAAAAGAAATCGGGTAAGTTTCCAAAATAAGAAAGGTTGGGCTTTTAACGGTATCTTTTACTCCGAGCTCGCTGGCAATTATTTGAGCGAGGGTGGTTTTGCCCGCCCCCAAATTACCGAAAAGAGCGATGACTGCCGCTTGAGATGGGTCGCTTTTTTTGATATGTTCCAAAAGCATCTTGGCAATTTGGATATTCTCTTTAGGGTTTCGGGATAGGAGGGCGGGCATAAAAGAATTATACCCGCCCAAACGAAAAGGGCGTCCCGTCTTGGCGGGACGCCCCTCGCTTCTCGTCTTGCCGCTAGTAGCCGGCACAACCATATTCGCCGGGCTTGCAAAGGCGAGTTACCACCCACGGCTGATTGTACGCGTACGAGCCAATCTGGAACTGGCGCGAGGCAAGGCCGACATATGCCGTGTCCGGCCTTGCCTTCACACTGTCCCGCATGACCCTGTAGCCCTTGACGGTGATGTTGACCTGTCGGTCAACGAGACAGCCCATTGAGAAAGTGGCAAACCGGGCCGTCTGAGAAAGGGACAGGTCGCCCCTCACCCTCCCGCACTGGTCAACCACCCGAAGGAAGTCGGCCTCGCGAGAGTTGTTGGTGATCTCGATCGGCGGTCCCGAGAAGAATCCCGAGGTGTTCCGGCTCGCCGAGGCGGTTTCAAGGAGAATGTATCCCCCGCAACCGGTAGTTGTTGTCGCCACGAAGGCGACGAGAAGCATGAAAAGAACCCCGATGGTGCGCATGTGCGCCTCCTGTATGGTTGGCCCGGCCTATTTCCGTTGTTCAACGGCTTTGGACAAGCCCCTTGATCTTCTTGTATTATACCATAGTTAATATCAAAAAGTCAAGGGGTAAAATAGGCCCAAGTTAAGGCCTTTGCGGGTGATACAATTTGATTATGTCGGACCAAGCAAATACATCTGCCCATGCTGATTTTGACGAAGAAAAGCAGCTACATCGTATTGAAGATTTGAAAAAACACGAGGAGGAGGAGCTTGCTAGGGTACTCAGTAAAAAATACGGCGTCGGTTATCTGGATTTATCTTTGCAACCCATAAATATTGACGCCCTGCGAATCCTTCGTGAAGAGATTGCTCGCGAAGGAGAGCTCGCGGTTTTTAACGAGGTGGATAAAAAAATAGACCTGGCCGTTCTTTCCCCGAACAATCCCAAGACATTGGAAATCGTTGAAAATTTAAAACATGAGGGATATCTTCCCTCTCTTTACATGGTTTCTCACCAAAGTCTCAATAAAGTTTGGGAGAGATACAAGGACCTTTCATATTCATTTGAAACCCGCTCGGGCGCTTTGGACATTTCAAACGAAGAGATTGTGAACCTTTTGAAGAAAGCTCCATCCCTTAAGGGAATTACAGAAATGATTCAAACTGTTCTTTCGGCCAAAAAAAGCTACAGAATTTCGCGCATCTTGGAAATTATTCTTGCCGGCGGCCTCGCCACGGAAGCCTCCGATGTCCACATGGAGCCGGAGGAGGGTTACGTGAGACTTCGTTATCGCTTGGACGGCGTTTTGGTTGACGTTTTAAGATTTGATATGGATACTTATAAACTTCTGGTATCGCGAGTAAAGCTGATTTCCAATTTGAAGCTTAATGTCACCTCTGCCCAAGACGGACGCTTTTCCATAAAACTGCCCGAGGGTGACATTGAGATTCGCACTTCCCTTTTGCCGGGAGCTTATTACGAGTCAATCGTCTTGAGAATCCTGAACCCAAAAACAATTTCAATGCCGTTGGAGGAACTTGGCATTCATCCGCATCTTTTGGATATCCTTAAAAAAGAAATCGCCAAACCAAACGGCATGATTCTGACGACGGGCCCCACCGGTTCCGGTAAAACCACCACCCTTTACGCCTTTTTGAAAAAAATCCATTCGCCCGGGGTAAAAATAATCACCATTGAAAACCCAATAGAGTATCACCTGCCCGGCATTGTTCAAACCCAGACAAACCAAGACACTGGCTACACTTTCGCCGAGGGGCTACGCAGCGCTTTGAGGCAAGACCCGGATATCATAATGGTCGGCGAGGTCCGCGACTCGGAAACGGCGGAGATTGCCATTAATTCCGCTTTAACCGGCCATTTGGTCTTCTCCACTTTGCACACCAACAATGCCGCCGGCACTTTCCCGAGATTGATTGACCTCGGAGTAAATCCAAAAATTCTTTCATCGGCAATAAACATTTCAATCGCCCAAAGATTGGTGAGAAAACTCTGTCCAGCGTGTAAAAAAGAAATCATTCTTGATAACAATCAAAAAAAACTTGTGGAAAAAGTGATAGACGGGGCACCAAGCAAAAGTTTCTTCAAGGAAGTTCCAAAAGACAAAGCCTTTGTCGCCGTAGGCTGTGAGGCGTGCAATCATACGGGTTATCAGGGGAGAATCGGAGTTTATGAAGGCATTTTGATGGACGGCAATATTGAGAAATCCGTGCGGGAAAACCCGTCCGAGCGTGAAATTTTTGAGGCGGCCCGCGGCCAAAATATTTTATCCATGGCTGAGGACGGCGTCTTAAAAGTTTTGCAAGGAATCACTTCTTTTGAAGAGCTTGGGCGCGTGGTTGATTTAAGCGGTTACGAAATCTAGGAGAAGAACCGTCAAAACACATATTTGGCACGGAAACAAATCTGTGTTTCGTTTTATTTATCCGTTGCCTCTTGAAAGGACGTATGAATAATAAGCAAAGAGGAGCCCTCGGGCAATTGGGGGTTCCGGGACATAAATTTCTCAGCAACACTTTTCACCTTCCGACAAAAAGCTACCAGCGCTACTAAGGAGCGCACCAGTGAACCACGAGGGAAACCAGAACGTCCTCGTAGACGTTTTTAACCCAGCCCTTTTGGACAACAAACCAAAGAAGTCACGCTACATAAGGCTTTGAAGCCGGTGTAAAATGACATCCGGGCGTTTATTTCCCAAAAGGGCCGGGCGTTGCTGAGAAATTTATGCCCCGGAACAAGATTTTATGTTGAAATTTATAAACGGGGCGAGAACCTATACTAGGGTGTATACTATCACAATAGATTTTATATGTCAAGCGCAGTAAAAAAAGATTCCCTTGATGTTTTAAGTGACATTAAGAGCGAAGAGTTTAAGAGAATTGATTCGGAATTAAGGCCCGAGAGGTTTGCCGATTATGTCGGTCAGGAAAACATAAAAGAAAACTTGTCAGTTTTGCTGACGGCGGCCAAACAGCGCAATCATCCTCCTGAACACCTGCTTTTTTATGGCCCGCCGGGTCTTGGTAAAACAACCTTGGCCCATCTTGTTGCTTTTGAGACGGGAGCGCCGGTACGGACAACCTCCGGGCCGGCGATTGAAAGAGTGGCTGACCTCGCTTCCGTTCTCACCAATTTAACCGCCGGCGAAATTTTATTCATAGACGAGATTCATCGCCTAAATAAAACCATTGAGGAAGTTTTATACCCGGCCATGGAATCGGGCTCTTTGGATATCATCATAGGCAAGGGTCCGGGAGCGCGCACAATTGAGCTTCCCCTGCCCCCATTTACCTTAATTGGCGCAACTACGCGCATTGCCATGGTCTCGTCACCTTTAAGATCCCGTTTTTCGGGTGGAGTTTTCCGTCTGGATTTCTATTCTGAGGATGAAATTGCCCAAATTGTTAAGCGGTCGGCGAAGATTTTGGGTATGAAGCTTCCTGACACGGCGGCGCGAGCGATTGCCAAAAGAGCAAGGTTTACGCCGCGTACCGGGAACTTTTTACTCAAGCGCGTGCGAGATTTTGCTCAAGTTAAGAACAAAGAATTATCAGAGGAAACCGTTGTGGAGGCGCTTGCAATGCTCGGTGTTGATGACATGGGTCTCTTTCCTTCCGACAGACAACTCCTTACAAGCATTATTGAAAAATTTTCAGGCGG
>DATEAC010000039.1:0-10061 GCA_036584645.1 Minisyncoccota bacterium
GAGGCAAAAAACATTGATGGGCAAACAAGACAAAAAATTATTCAACGCAATCAAGCCAGAGAAGCAAAAAACTATGCTGAAAGTGATCGTTTGCGCGATAAAATAGAGGGCTCTGGGTACGCAGTTTTTGACGCTGACGAAGGAAGTGTCGTCCTCAAGCGCCTTTCCACAACATAAACACAGATTTAGCACTTTTTCGTATTGCCTCAAAAAATGAACTGGCTATAGTGCATACATGGCAGATTCACCCTCCTTTGTGAGAGTCCCCCCGCAATCGTTGGATGCTGAAAAAGCTCTTCTCGGCTCAATTTTTTTGAGACCCGAGGTTATTTACGAGGTTGTTGATTTAGTCTCCCCCGCCAGCTTTTACGCGAACAAGCACGCACGCATTTTTGAGATGATGCTTGAGTTGATGAACAAGCGCGAGCCGATAGACCTTATCTCCACTTCTGAAAGATTGGAGAGCAAGGGTTACTTGGATTCAATAGGCGGGCGGCAGTATTTGGGAGAAATATCACAAAGCGTGCCCACGGCCGGCAACGCCCGTCATTACGCGGAAATTATTCAAAAGAAGCATTTGATGAGACTTCTGATAGAGGCGGCTGACCATGTAACGCGCCTTGGCTTTGACGAAGCCCAAGAACTTGAAAACCTTTTGGATGAAGCCGAGAAAAAAGTTTTTGAAGTTACGCAAAAATATTCTTTGAACCAAAATTTTAAGGAACTGCGCCCTCTTCTTGATGAGGCTTATGAAAGACTTGAAAAACTATCCAGTTCTCCCAACGACCTTCGCGGAGTGCCCACCGGATTTAAAAGCCTTGACAATCTTTTGGCCGGGTTTCAACCTTCAGATCTGATAATTATTGCCGCTCGTCCGGCTGTCGGTAAAACATCTCTCGCTCTAGACATTGCAAGAAGAACCGCCGTTGAGCACAACACGCCAGTAGGTATTTTCTCCCTTGAAATGAGCTCCCACCAGCTTGTTGATCGCGTTATGGCTGCCCAATCAAGACTGGATTCATGGTTACTCCGTCGTGGACGGATTAAAGGAGACCAGTTTGTGGCCTTGAGAAATGCCTTGGACGAACTGTCTCGCGCGCCAATTTATATTGACGACCAGCCCGGAAATACAATCATGCGCATGCGCTCAGCTGCCAGAAAATTAAAGATTGAAAAAGGATTAAAGCTTCTTATTGTTGATTATCTTCAGCTCATGGTGCCTTCAGGCGCTCGCGCTTCTGATTCACTTGTTCAGCAGGTAACGGAAATCTCACGCTCTCTCAAGCATTTGGCCCGCGAGCTTAACATTCCCGTACTTGCTCTTTCCCAGTTGTCGCGCGATGTTGAAAAAAGAGGGGGTGAACCGAGACTCTCCGACTTGCGCGACTCCGGCTCCATTGAACAAGACGCCGACGTGGTGATATTTATTCACGGCGAAGATAAGAAAGACAATGACGGTCGCCGCCAACAAATGTCCGAAAAGAAAATTATCATTGCCAAACACAGAAACGGACCGGTGGGCTCGGTTGTAATGCAATTTGACAATCAAAAAACTTCATTTACGGAAATTGACAGAAGTTCATACGGCGGAGCGGAAGAAGAGTACGAGCAAAACTAACTGGCAACTGACAACTGACAACTATAAACTATTATCATGTCCCCCTTTGAAGATTTAGAAGAGATATTCAGGACGCTCCCCGGCATCGGACCGAAGCAGGCAAAACGCTTCGCTTATTTTTTGGCGCGCCAGACACCCCAGTTTTTGTCCAAGCTTGCCAAACACATAGAAGATCTGAAAGGTAGTATTGCGGTTTGTCACGAATGTTTTCGTATTTTTCCGAAAGTAAGAGGCCAAGAAAAAATAATTTGCAAGACGTGCGCGGATGAATCACGAGACAAAACCTCCCTTCTGGTGGCGCCGCGAGACAACGATTTTTTGCACATTGAGGGGTCGGGGGCTTATAAAGGGCTTTATTTTTTGATAGGCAGCACTTTATCGGTTTTGGATGACGCCCCGGAAAAGAAAATTAGATTTAAAGAGCTTGCAATGCGTATAAAGAAACTTTCCCCGGCGCTCTCCGAAATAATTCTTGCTTCTGACCTCACTCCCGACGGCGACTTTACGATTGAATGGCTGTCAGGAGAGCTAAAAAGGGCCTTTCCCAAGCTTAAAATCACCTCTTTGGGCCGAGGACTCTCAACGGGCACCGAGCTTGAATATGCCGACCCGGAGACCCTTAAAAACGCCATTTTAGGGAGAAAAACGTTATAATAGCCGATTATGAGTAAATTTGAAGGAGGAATGCCGCCATTAAATGAGTGGGATCCGAGCCTGCCTCATTTTCACTATCCTGAAGACGAACGTCAAAGAATGAAAGAAGAGAAAGGTAAGACGGAACAGGAAATCAGGGAAGAAGAAGAAAGGATTACCAATCTTCAGGCGCAAAAAGCGGTTGAGGATGAGCGCCGCGTGGCTTAGTCAAACCGCAGTTATTTCTACCGCGGTAAACGGTTGACGATGGGTGTTTCTTTTTAGGTATCTTGATTTGGCTTTGTATTTCATCACTAAAACTTTTTTGCCTCTGCCATGCCCCTTTACGGTCGCTTCCACTTTCATGCCTTTCAGATGAGGTGTGCCAATAGTAATAGTGGAACCGTTGGCACGAAAAAGTACTTTATCAAAAGAAATTTTGCTTCCCTCTTTAGTATCTAACTTTTCAATTTTAAGGGTTTGACCGGGCTTTACCACATACTGCTTGCCGCCCGCTTCAATAACGGCAAAGGAGTCGTCTGTTTTGGCGATTCTTTTTTTTGTTTGTGAGACTGCCTTTTTTGCTTCTACCATAGAAAAGTCATTCTACGGAAATTTTACGGGCTTGCAAGAAGTTATTCCAAAATCAATGGTCTGTCCACGGTTTTGGGTTCAATGCCAAGCTTTTCTCCGGTAATTCTTAAAACGTCCTTATCTATTTTTTTAAACTCCCCTCCTGCTTTGGCGTAATGATTAACGGTTGTGGCCAAAGCATTGCCAAGCTTGTTGTGATACTCGCCATAGGCCGCTAAATGCTTGCGAAGCTCATCCACGTTTTTACGGATTTCTTTGGCCGATTCTTCTATTTTTAAAGCCCTCAAACCCTGTAAAACCGTCTGCAGATAAGCCAAAAAAGAGGTCGGCGAGACAATAATGACTTTATATTTGCGAGCCGCTCTTTCTATAAGATTTTCTGTTTCTCCCGTTATTTCACCCACTTTATTTACCAAAAGATCGTAATAAATGGCTTCGTGAGGAATAAACATAAAAGCAAAATCCATGGTTCCATCCTCCGGTTTTATGTATTTGGCCGTTTCTGCAATTCTTTGTTTCAAATCGTTTACAAACGCTTTCTCAAGATCCGCGCGGCGGTTTTCGTCCCTCTCCTCCGCCAGCCGGCGATAATTTTCCAAGGAAAATTTTGAGTCAACGGCAATGATTCTTTTATCCACGAAAACCGCCGCATCCACCACGGTGCCATCCGGAAATGCGTACTGCATTTGATATGAGCCGGGCGGCATAACATTTTTCAAGAGGGTCTCCAGATAATATTCTCCTAGCACCCCCCTCTGTTTCGGATTTTTTAAAATATCCTGCAAGCTTTGCAATTCTTCCGTAATTGAAATGACTTGCTTATTTGTCTCATCAAGACGCGTCAGTCTCTCTGTTATATCTCGCACGATTTTCATTGATTGACTGGCGGAGTCAGATAGTCGTGTGTCTATAGACTTGGTAAGATTGGATAATTGGTTCTGAAGAAGGACAAAACCCTCGGAAGACTCCCCTGTTTTCTCTTTTGGCAATCTTAAAAAAAGGGCAATTTGGACTATTAGTATAATTGCAACCAGCGCAAAAAGGATAGTCGTCATTTGGAGTCATTATAACAAATTGTGATAACATAAGATTTGTGGCTATCAAACGAAGCGAGAGAAATAGAAGCTTGCTTATATTTCCGAGCGAGTGCAGATAGATACATTTATGTCGTATGAGGAAAAAATAAAAGCGGATCTCATAGAGGCGATGAAAGCCAAGGAAACGCTTCGTGTCAATACTCTACGCGGGCTCATTGCCGGCTTTACCAACGAGCTGGTCGCCAAAGGCAAAAAACCAAACGAGACAACACCCGATGACATTGCCCTTCCTGTCCTTAAACGTCTGGCCAATCAGAGAAAAGATTCAATTGAGCAATTCACCAAAGGCGGCCGCACCGATTTGGCCGACATAGAGAAAAAAGAATTAGAAATAATTTTTTCTTATCTCCCCGCCCAAATGAGTCAAGATGAAATTCGCAAGGTTGCCGAGGCCAAAAAAGCAGAGCTTGGAATTGCCGACAAATCAAAGGCGGGGGTGCTTACCGGCGCTGTCATGAAAGAATTAAAAGGCCGGGCGGACGGCGGGGAAGTGAAAATAATTGTGGATTCCTTATTTGATTGACTTCTTAAAATTTTATTGATATACTATGAAACTGGAAAGTTCTCCAACGGAAGGAGGTCCTCAAATGACGATAAGGGAAGAGCGTCTTCGTCTGTTGACGGAGAACGGCGTCATTGACGCGGACATTGCGGGCATACTGGCCCATGTCAGTGAACTGGCAAGAAAGCGATGGAAGAAGGGTTGGGAGCGGAAAAGACTGTCAACACTCGCTTACCCCATAATTGCCAGGGAATTCAGCCTTCTCAGCGGAACAGTGCAAGCGGCGTTTGCTGACGAGGTGGCGGACGAACTGCTGCCTTCGAGAAACGCGGGGCAAGAGTCAAGCGCCGCGCATGATGAACCTCGCGGCACGATGAGAACCGTGCCGGAGAGAAAAAGGAAAAACTGGGTTGACCGGCTTCGTGAGAGAGGGGTGGACACGTACTGAACGTCCGCCCCTGTTGTTTTATTTAACAAATGATTCTCTAATTTTTTCTTCCACTTCTTCTCTCGGCGATCCGTATTTTAGGGAAGATTCGTTTTTTATCGTCTGGGCGTCAGTTTTACCTCTGCTGAAACCGTAAGTTTGAATGTCAAACGGTTCTAACGGTTTTCCATACGCCAAAAGCTTCAAGGCCGCAATGCCGTTTGGAAGATTGCCGAGGTCGTTTGCATTGAATTGCGGCGCAAATAATTTTTCTAAATATTCGGCATCATCCGTCCCCACCCTGAAAGAGGCCAGCGTGCCCACATTGCCAAAAACCGCCTTGCTTATATTTTCGGTCAATTGCGCGATATATTGATGGGCCACAGTAAGAGAAAGTTTGTATTTTCTTGCCTCGGAGAAAATGGTAGCAATGGAATCCGTGGTAACGTTTTGAAATTCGTCAATGACTAAATTGAACCGCGCCCTGCTATCGTCCGGCACATCCACTCGCGAAAGGGCGGCCATGAGAATCTTGCCGACAATAATAAGCCCCAGTAAATTGCTGTTAATTTCCCCCAAGCGGCCTTTTGAAAGATTGACCAAAAGTATTTTCTTTTCATCCAAAATTTCTCTGAATCTCAAAGAAGAACGTTCTTGGGCGATAATCGGACGCATATAATCATTCGCCAGAAAGACGTCAAATTTGGAAGTGATGTAAGGCACGATGTTCGCAAGACTGGCCTCTCCCCCGGCCTTGGCTGCGATGTTGGTCCAAAAAGACGCCACGACCGGATTGGTGCAGTGGGAAAGTTTGATGTCCCGATACGCTTTATCCGAAAGAACGCGAGATACGTGAAGAAGCGTTGAGCCGGTCCCCGGGTCCTCAATGGTCAAGAGGGTGGCGTTTCTGAAGTATTGTTCAAACATCGGCCCCATTGATTCCGGCACCGCGCCGTATAACTTTTGAAAAATCGCAAAAAGTTCGTTCACCACAAATGTTTTTTGCTCGGGGAAACGCGCGTCATATTCAAGCATATTGAGCGCCATCGGCCTTGAGAGATTGCTCGGGTCAAAATAAATAACGTCTTTTTGCCTCTCGGGAGGAATTCTTGATAAGACATCTTCTATGTCATTCCCGTGCGGGTCAATAAAGCAAACGCCGTCTCCCCTTTCCACATCCTGAATGACAATGTTTTTAAGAAGGGTTGATTTGCCCGTACCCGTTTGGCCGATGACGTACAGATGCCTCAAGCGGTCATCATCGCTTAAGAAAACCTCGCGTGATTGCGTTCCGCCGCCGTTTACGCCCAAAAGAATTCCTTGTTTTGGCAAATCAATCGGAGCATTGCGAGAAACCGACCGGGCAATTTTCAGTTCCGGAGTTGAGGTCAGGCCGACACTTTCAAAATGGAATATGGTGGCGAGCTCGGCGGTATTCAAATAGAAAGGCGTTTCAAACACCGGCAAACGAAAAGTGATGGCGTAAAGCGCTTTTTTAAGGTCATGAAGTTTTACTTCTTTAAAAACAAGGCTGTTTCCTTGAGGTTCGGAAAACTGTTTGAACACCGACTCTAAATCCAGACGAATGGCCTTGGCGCGCTCGGCATTTTCCGCGGAAGTCGCTATTCTTATCCATACGGGTAAAATGGGTCTTGAAAGTTTGTGCTCAAGCTTTTCCAACACTCCGGCGTTTAACTCACTTGCTTTTGTTTCTTTTTTATCTTTTTCTTTGGCGTCTTTTGGCGTATGCGACTTAAATATTTCTCCAAAGGCCTTAAAGACTTCGCCAAAGACCCCTCTTTCTTTTAAAATGTCCTTGGGGGAAGCGCCCTTCATTATGGCTTCTTTTTTCTCCTGAACATGTTTGACGAAGGATTTTGCCGCCGCGCCATAAATTATTTGAACCAAGGCCCCTTCTTTTTCTTTGTGAAGTTTACCGAATGCTCCCACCAAAAGATTCATCGGGTCGTGGTCAAAAGAGTCGTATGTCTTTATGGGCAAGGCCGCCGATTGCGAAAGAGCGGCCACAGAAACGGCGATTTTTCCTTTTTCATTAAAAATATTGTAATCATCCCTCGCCTCAATTATTTTCGCCTCGGGATAAGCGGTACGAACTTGGTTTTCAAAACGGTTCGCCCAAGACACAGGCACGGCGGCGTAAAAAATAAGGTCTTCACGCCCGGAAGCATTGGCCACCTCAAGAACTACTGTGTCTTTTTCTTTTTCTTCTCCTTGAAGGATGACAAAAATACTTTCCATTTTTGAGACAAGTTCATGGAGAAGTTGACTGCCTTGTTTGTCGTCTTTTTTACTCTCTATGTGGGGTAATTCAATCTCATAGAGAGTGCGACGGACTGATTTTGAGAGGTCGGTTTTTTCCTTGAGCCCCTTTATGCCATGGCCTTCTTTAACAAGCTCTGACAGAAAGCGGTGAAAATCATCTTCCAAATGCGGGTCATTAAGTTTTTCAACTATCTTGAGGGCCACGTAAACACCCTTGCCTTCTGTAATTCTGTAAAGCTCTTCCATGCGGGCGTCATGAGGTTCGGGGGTGAGTTTGAGAACAATGCCCGCAATAACTGTTTCATTTATGTTGTGCTTTGCGCCGAAAAGTTCTCTGGGGCTCCCTTGCGCATATGTTTTTATAATCTGTTTTGAAATGTCTTCTTCGTTGGCTCGGCCAGTGCGGACGATTTCCTCGTTTTTAGTTTGTTTGTACTGTTCATGAAGAAAAGAGAGTTCTTCGTTTGGGGTAGGAATAGTTTCCATAGAAATATCATAACATTTTAGGGCTAATCTTATGGATAAAATTTTCCCCTATTTGCCGTCATTGACTTGTATAAAAATCGGGTGTATAATAGTAGCTAGATCGTATCTTTCAGGAGGAAACATGAAGAAACTGCTTTTGGTGGCAACCATGCTCTCCCTTTCTGGATGCAGAAGGCTCTCGGAAAGAGTATTCCATGTGATTACCGTGAGCGTTGCGGCCAGTCCGATGCGCGTGGACATCGGAACCAAGGAGCTTGACCCCTTGCCTCCGAATGCCAAGGCCGACATGTACATCAATCTGGAGGTATCCCGTGGTTATTCTACCGGGCCTGCCTACTGGAGCGGCCCCGTCAGAGCCATCAACACCCGCAACGGCAAATCATCGTTGGTCGCAATTTGCTACTTCAACGGCGGAACAAGCACGAACACCGTTGAGGTGGGAGAGTACTACGACGGTGCTCCGTGGGTGAGATGTTACGCCGGTTCGTAACCTCACCGTCCCAGCGCGCCCTCTCTCACGAGCAGGGCGCGCTTTACTTTTGGCCCGCCACGATTGTATTTCCCCACCTCCCCGTTTGATTTTATTACTCTATGGCACGGTACGGCTTTATCGTAATTATTTCTCATAATGGTGCCGACGGCTCGCGCCGCGTCCGGATTGCCGGCACATCTCGCCACTTCTCCGTATGAGAAAGTTTTACCTCTCGGAATTTCCTTAACAACCTTTAATACTCTTTCTTTAAACTTTAACATGTGACCCCATCGGGATTTGAACCCGAGTTTTGAGCTTGAGAAGCTCACGTCCTGGGCCAGGCTAGACGATAGGGCCGTGCAATCATCATAAATCAATTTCTCATAAAATTCGCGCGTAATCAAGCAAACTTAATCAAGCAAATTAAGGCCGTCTCACCAGTTAATTCATAACAATATATTGTTATGGATTGATATTTTGTCAGTTGTGAATTTATGATTATTTCATGCGGCGCCAGACAAAAAGCAAAACCGTGATGATTAAAAGCCCAACAACCAAAACATAAGAGCGGTAAGGTCCGGAAACCGCTTCTATTCTTTCATTACCCGCTCTGTCAACCGCCTTTACAAAAATCTTCTTGAACGTTTGAAGTTTTGTTAAAACCATGGGACTGTCTGTTATCCTCCAATCATTTTTACTCGGCCCAAAAAGCCATGTATCCGCGTATTCATAACGGTCAATACCAACTCCTTTGTCTTGAGTCAGAAAAGATATAAAATACCTGCCCTCAAAAATGTCTGGCGAGGAAGAAATTATTGGTTTAAACGGTTCCGGTGAGTTAGTGTCTTCTTTGGCTTCCGCGATTTTGGCCTCCAATTTGACTTTTACGGCCGTGCCTTCACCGTCGTTTTTAAGTGCTCTGACTTCAGAAAATAGTATCTTTGATAAATCTGCTGGGTTAAACTCGCCGGTAAATGAGAAAAGTGTTTTTTTACCCTGAAATCCTCCCGGCGTGATTCCTGACAACGATACCGAGTGGGTTTTTGAATCAAGATTCGGTTTGGTAATCCAAATCAGTATTGCCGAATCTCCGTCTTGTACGCCTGTTATTTTCATACTGGCGGGAAATTTCACCGTAGCCTCAAGAGCATTGATTAAATTATTTCCTGCATCAACCACAATATCGGCTGAACTGGCAGTGACAAAAAATGGTATCGCCAGAAACAATAAAACGAATAATTTTAATAAAATCTTGTTATAAGTTGTAAGTTGCAAATTATTCATTATTTTATCCAGTCCAGTGATAGGCCATTATAGAAAAATCAATTAAGTTTACTTTGCCGTCGCGGCTTAAATCCGTCTTTACCGGCGGGTTAAGACGCTTAAACCAATAAGCCAAAATGGAAAAATCAACCAGATTGACGCGGCAATCGTTGTTTAGATCGCCAATGCCCTCGCATTTTTTAACGGCGGCGGCGGCAAAAACATTTGTGGTGCCAACTTTAAAGTTTACCGAATAGCTATATCCGCTAATTAATTGATTGCCAATTGAGGCCTTTGATTTGGTGCTGTGGGAGCCGTATTCAAGAACCACCGTGTCAAAGTTGTACAAATAAATGCCGTTTTTGTCGGAAATAGTTTTCGCAAAGAACTCTTCGTCCGAATTTACGGCGATCATGACATCAGCTTGAGGCGCTCCTTGGCCAAAGATGGCAATGTCGTCCCCTCTTTTTACTTCAACTTTGTTGACGGCGATTGTCGGCGCCAAGAAGATGCCTTCCACGTTGGTAGTTACATTGGCGGTTACGCTCGTCGGAAAACTAAGAAGACTGGATCGTCTGCCGTCTTTGTCTTCCGCGTAAACAGAAAAAATATAATTACCGGCGGAGAGGCTACCAACCGTCGTTGAGAAACTGCCGTCAACACCCGCTATTGATGTGGCTGAAATT
>DATEAC010000009.1:0-4742 GCA_036584645.1 Minisyncoccota bacterium
GGAGCCGAGTTATTTAGGTATTAAAATTACTTGCCGATTTGGAAAAACCTTCTTTCAAAAAACTTTCTATTGCCTCACCCGCTCTTTTTATTTCTGTTTGCATTATTTTTTGTTCGGCCGGTTTAAACTCACTCAAAATAAAGCTTACCACTTTTTTCTCGCCCTTGGGTTTCTTGGGCCTGCCAGATGGAGACAAAGGCAAAATGCCGAGCTTCAACTGATAAAACTCCTTTGTTTTTATTTGCTCCAATATTGACTCTGTTCCTCTATGCCCTCCCGAGCCGCGCTTAAAAGTTAATTTCATGGAACCAAGACCCATGTCTATATCGTCGCGAACAACAAGCAGGTTTTTTGCTTCATTTTTGTTTCTTATGAAAGCTTTTGCCGTTTTTCCCGCCTTGTTCATTTGTACATCCGGTAAAATCAGAATGATTGACTTGCCGCCAATTGTCCCGCTGGCAATATGCGCCCGGGCGTTCTTTTCTTCTTTGAAAACAAGATTTAATTTTTTGGCCAAGTGCGCCACAACCTCGCGACCGACGTTGTGGCGCGTACCTTCATATTCTTTATCGGGATTTCCCAAACCAATTACATGCCACATAAACACAAGTTTATAGTTTTTGGTTGTTAGATGCTAGTTTCATTTCTCGCTTCGAGCGAGTTTTTGACTTCAGAGCGAGGGGTAACTTGTTCTTATGTCAAAGAGACAGTACAATGGCGCGAACGTTTACCCCGTACGAAGCCGCCATTACAAAATTCTAATCAAAAAATTAAAAAATATGAATACTGAAAATGGCCTAACAAAACAACAAAATCTCTCGCGACAAGCTTCGTTTGGGGCGGAAGAAAACTCTCCAATTAACCCCGGGTCCGCAGAAGAAAAACCCAAAATTCCTTGGCACAAAAAGCCGTGGTTTCGCGATGTTATATCTTTTTTGTTTATCGTCGTTTTTGTCATTATTCCCTTCCGTGTTTTGGTTGCCCAGCCATATCTTGTGACGGGCGGTTCCATGGACCCCACGTTTCAAAGCGGCGAATATCTTATAGTTGACCAGTTAAGTTATCGCTTTGAAGAACCAAAGCGCGGCGATGTGGTAATCTTTCGTTACCCCAAAGACCCGAAGGAGTTTTTCATTAAAAGAATTATCGGCCTGCCGGGAGAAACAGTTAAACTCTCGGCAAATGGCGTAACAATTACGGATGAGAACGATTCCCGGGGTCTCAAGCTCGCTGAACCTTATGTTATTTTTGACAAGACAGACACTCTCACCATCACTCTAAAAAACGGGGAGTATTTTGTCATGGGAGATAATCGCGCCGCCTCGGCAGATTCGCGACTCTGGGGACCGGTGCCGAGAGAAAATATCAAAGGCAAGCCGTTCGTTTCTCTTTTCCCGCTTAGCCGTTTAGATTTTATGCCGGGTTCCCTCTCTAAATTTCCCGTCCAATGAAAGAAGAATCACCCGCGCAGATGAGAAAAAAGAACGTTTCAACTCGCGGATTGCCGATGAGAACTCTTTCACTCAAAGCAGACGAAGTCGGGGCTTTCTTCGGATTTTTACCGGTTGAGTCATTTATGCCGGGACGACAAGACAGAGAATACGCCAAAGAGCTTTTGGGCGATGAAAAGGAACCGGTGCTTTTTCTGGAAGAAGATATAGCTTTTCTCAAAAAGTACATTGGGAACAATTGGAATGAACTGCCGCATCCTTTAATGCTTATCTCGCACACCTCTGTTGAGAAAAAACGCGCCGTGATAAGCTTGCGCATCTTGGGAATAGCGTCTTCGGCCGCTGAAGCTCTGGCCATTCGCACTGCTCTGTCAATTCTTGAAGAAAGCGGCCATTCAAATAACGCCATTTTCCTTGGTTCAATCGGCGACCGCGAGTCAATGAATGATTTTGACAGGACCGCCGCGTCATTCATTAGAAAAAATATGCCTCTCATGCCGCTAGACATAAGAAAGGCGGTAAAAGAAAATCCGCTTTCTCTTCTCACCGATAAAACCTACGCCGATTCTCCGTTTGCCGATCGTTTCCCCACGCCTATTGCATCTTTGTCTCCAAGCGGAAGAAACCACCTGAAGGAGGTCATTGAGTACATTGAAGCCATGGAGACGCCCTATACTCTTGAGTCGTCTTTAATGGCGGCTCGGGCGGTGGCTCATCACACCGTATTTGAAATAAGAGAGGAGAACGGCGGAGAGGTGCTTGCGCGAGGAGTACGCCTTTCTCCCCTTACTCGCCGCATGGGAGCAAAAAGGGAAAGCTCTTTTCTTTCGGTCATAGTTTATTCAAATAACACAAAAACCGCCCGAAAAAAAATGAGTGCTCCCAAGTTTCATTTTGTACAGTTGGGTTATACCGCAAAATTGTTATCGCTGCCTCTGGCTGAAAAACTGCGCAAGATTGGAGTGCCTGTTATTTTCCATATATCACGCGATAAATTATTGTCTCAACTCGGACCGGAAGAAAAAACTAAATTTTTAATCATTATGGGCCAGAAAGAAGCGCTTGACCACACCATTGTGGTGCGCGACAACGAAACCCGTGCCCAAGAATCGGTGCCGATTGAAAACGCTCCCGCCTTCATAAAAAGGGTTTTAAAAAGAGGCAGGGTGTAAAGGTTCGTTCAATTATTCCTCGGCGTTCACGCATAACTTTGTCCAGCGACACGGATTAAAAAATGACATAGTGCTTGCCCACTCCTCTCTTTCATGCTAAAGTTTCGCGACCATGACAGTCAATGTGGAGATAGTAAGAGGCACCAACGAGAACAATCTCTCGGCTCTTCGCCGCTTCACTAAAAAAGTTCAAACGGCGGGTGTTCTCTCCCGGGTACGCAAAAATAGATATTCCGAAAGAAACATTTCCGAAAACGTAAAAAGAAAGAGAGCTTTGAAACGCATAGCAAAACGCGCCGTCATCACCCAAGCTCTCAAGGCGGGCAAGATTATTGAGAAACAGCGTGGCAGAAGGTAAGAAAATTTTTGACCGAATCGCCCAAGACCTCCTTCCCAAAGACTACGAATTGTCCGTGGTTTTTGTGGCAGACAAGTTTTCTCAAAATTTAAACAAAAAATACCGCGGGTATAACCACCCCGCCGGCATTCTTTCTTTTGCCCTCTCAAAAAATATGGGAGAGATATTTTTAAACCCCTCGCGCATCAAAAAGGACGCAAAAAAGTTCGGAATGTCGGAGAAGCAAGCGCTTCTCTGTATGTTTATCCACGGAATTCTTCATTTGAAGGGAATGAGACATGGGGCTAGAATGGAGAGCAAAGAAAGAAGTCTTTTAAAAAAATATGACACGAAACATACTAATCGGCGTTGATGTTGGTTCATACCAAGTAAAAATCGTCGTCGCTGAAAGGACTGCCCAAGCGCCAAGAATTTTGGGAACGGGCTACGCCGAGTCAAGGGGGCTTCGCCACGGCTACGTTGTAAATGTGTCGGAAACCGAGAGGGCCGTCAGAACGGCAAAAGAGGCGGCAGAAAAAGAAGCTCAAGTGGGCATAGACAAAGCTTATGTTTCTGTGGGCGGTATCGGCCTTTCCGGCATCACCGCCACGGGGACCGTCGCCATCGCAAGACAAGACAATGAAATATACGAGGGTGATATAGAAGAAGCTTTGCGCGCCGCGGAAGAGAGCCTTCCTAAGGCGGAATTACAAAATCGAAAAGTCATTTACAGCATTCCGACTGAGTATTTAATAGACAAAAAACCCGTTTACGGCAAAGCGGTCGGCATGCGTGGCGGTGAGCTTTCCATAAAAGCTTTATTTGTAACATGCCTTGAACAACACATAAAAGATTTGGTGGAGGCGCTTGCCGGGGCTGGCATTGAAACCCTTGATGTGTGCGCCGCTCCCATTGCCGCCAGTTTTGTAACTCTTACCAAGTCTCAAAAAGTCGCCGGTTGTGTGCTGGCCAACATCGGTTCCGAGACGGTTAGTGTTGCCGTCTTTGAAAATAATATCCCTATTTCCCTTGAGGTTTTTCCGATTGGCTCGGTAAACATTACTCATGACATTGCCCTGGGAATGAAAATTTCTCTTGAGGAAGCGGAAATGCTTAAGCGCGGCGGTATCACAAACGCGGATTATCCGAAAAGAAAACTTGATGACATAATTTCTTCGCGATTGTCGGATATTTTTGATTTGGTAGAGGCGCACTTGAAAAAAAATGGGCGCAGTCAGCTTTTACCGGCCGGAATTGTTATCACCGGCGGCGGTGCCGGCATTACCACCATAGAAGATTTTGCCCGAGCGGCGCTTCGTCTTCCTTCGCGCGTCGCTCATATTGAAATTGGCAATCACGGAAGAACAATTCGTGATTCCTCGTGGGCGGTCGCGTACGGGCTTTGTTTTATGGGATTTGAAGAAGATGAGTTATCCTTTTCCTTTTCATCCGTGCGGGAAATTCTGAAAGGCCAAGGAAAAATAAAAAAGGCGGCCAAACACTGGTTTTCAAAGTTTATGCCATAAGACGCTCCGCAAGCACTGTTTTATAAGCGGGCCCCGCTTCAACACAAAAGAATTATGCGCAATGCTCCATTGCTATCTCCGCTCGTTCGGAATTCTTATCATATATGATAAGAATTCACTCGCTTGATAGAACGTCTCGCTACACAAAATGGGCAACTCGTAAATTATTACGATTAATCGTAATAATTTACTCAAACACTCCCATTTTGCTACTCGTCTCCCTAATTCTAATTATGCTTCTCGCGAAGCTTAAAAA